>VBFR01000070.1 GCA_005889345.1 Chloroflexota bacterium | reverse complement strand
GGGCCAGATCGATGCGATCACGCGCGCCCACGATATCGCGGGCGGACACACGGTCCTGCTGTTCTACGGGGCGAGAGACCCCAGTATCCAGGCGCTGTTCGCGCTTCGTCCGTACCCCGGACTCACCGACCCACTGCAGTCGGTGGGCGTTCGCCTGCTGACGCGCCCCGACGAGCTGGCGAGCGCTCAGGCGGGCGACATCATCGTGCTGCAGGCGGGCGACCCGTCACCGCCTCCGGGCGCCACCCTGCTCTTCGAAGAATCGGTCCAGGGACGTGCGTCGTTGCTCGACATGCGCGAGTCAACGACGGTTCTGGTCCGGGTCTATCGAGCCGCCGGATAAGGACGCCCCCTCGAGGTGTGCCGACTGGCCGCGCTATATCCTTCTGACTTGAACCTGCGGGATGTTGTCAAAGTCAGCGTCCTGTGTAAAGACAACAAGTCCGTGACGCACACCGGTCGCGGCGATCCAAACGTCCATCACACTCGGCCGACGGCGGCTCTGTCGCGCTTCGGCCACGATTGATGCGAAGACCCGGGCAACCTCGGCGTCAATGGGAATCGCCTGCAGTTCGCCTTCCACACGGCTTAGCGTCCGAAGCCGCGATGCTCTTATTGCGCGATCCCTGGCTAGCAGCACGCCGAGGTGCAGCTCGGCCAACGTGATCACAGAGATTGCGGCCTCGTCCGGCAGCGCGGCCAGCGAGCGGCCAGTCTCCTGGGCGACAAAAACCGACGTATCGAGTAAGCCTTTCAGAGTTCGTCCACTCGCTGACTAAGCGCAGCATAGATGTCGCGGGCGAAACCCCTGTCGAGCGGCGCTTCGCGAATCAGGCTTTCAACAACCGATCGCGGAACGAACAGCGGCTTCGCCGCCATGGGAGACAGTTCCGCGACCTCACGCCCGGAAACCGTGATCAGAAATCGTTGTCCCGCCTCGACCCGACGCAGGATTTCAGCGCTATCGTTGCGCAGCTCTCGCGCAGGTATCTTTATCGCCCCGCTCGGATCCTGCTCGCCGGCTATACGGCGGATGATCATCGTCGGCTTACCATGCTGGGCGTCGTACTCCCTACCGATTCGTTGCACCAGCGCGTAAGGAAAGTGTGGCTTGTCCCCAGCGCGGCCCTCGCGGCAAATCAGGGCGAAGGTCCAGCCCTGGGCTCGCTTGTCCTGGACGTACCGAGCAAGCTCACGCTCCGGGAGGGGTCCAGTTGATCCCATTTTGCTTAGCGTAGCACATTACCTACAATTGCCATGAACAAAGCGCCGTCATGGCAATTTGGGTCCAGATTGGCCGTGTAGGCGGCTATGAAGATGTCCGACGAGCGCGAACCGGACTCAATCCGGCGCGCGGGGCAAGTGGGATCGTGGGCGACGCGACTGTTCTTCTGCGAACCCCTATCAGCAGCCCAGGAACGGGCAGCCCACGACTGCGCTTGACGTATGCCAGATGACACCCGGCCAGATCGAACGCGCGCGATAAAACAGGTATCCCCAGGCGAGACCGGTCGGTTCAGCTCCAGGCGTCAGGATCAAGCCGGGCACAACGACCCACCATGGAAAGCCGCGTAGCGCGCCTGACGCAAGAATCGACGGGATATGCCACGCGGTAAACAGGACCGAGCTGAGCACGAGGGCCGTGGCGGGTCGCCGCAGGACGGCGAGCAGGCGCGACAGGATGATGCCCCGAAAAACGAACTCCTCGGGAAGGCCATTGATGAAGACCTGGATCGCCAGGATACCCAACACGATTGGGACGGCCAGTCTCCCCTGCCACAGGAGCGCCGTGCCGCCAGTCAGCAGCTTGCTCAACGGTGCAAGCACGATGCCAGCCGCGGCCAACACCACGCCAAGCATGAGGCGACGTGGAATAAGCCCGAGCTGGTCCGGCCGTAGCCTGAAGACTGGCATCGCGAGCGCGACCACGAGGACCGTTTCAGCGCTGACGACAGCTGCGTTGGCCGCCTTGCCGGCCGGCGCGGCGTTCCAGCCCGAGTCGACCAGCAAACGGCGGACGTTCGAATAAATTTCGAACGGCAAGCCGTGTGACCAGAACCATGCGGCGAAGCCCAGGGCGAGGGCAAAGACCACCACGATGACGGCGGAGTCTCGGCGGCGGCTGGCCGCGGTCGCCAATTGTTCTTTCCGTTCACCGGATCGGTCGTCCGTGTCCGTCCAGAGGAAGGCAATCACCGCGTAGAGCGCGAGGAGGCCGTAATTGGCGATCGCATCGATCAGGCCCACCGGTCCGCCATTGCCGAAGCCGCTAAGGATGCCCAGCGCCATATAACCCATCAGTAACCGGCTGCCCAGCAGCGTGCCGGCCAGGTGTCGCACTGCGGTGACGATTCGCGGCCTCACGACGCGGCGAAGCGCGATCGCCAATCGTTCATCAAGCCGGCGAGCTCCTCAGCTTTAAGCCCATAGGTATCGGCCAGGCCGGCTTCGTGTCCGGTGAAGCTTCGATTGAATGACCGTAGCCGCTGGTGCCATTGCACGCCCGGCCGATAGTCGAATAACACCATTTTCGGTGCGCCCGGGATCCGAATCCATTTGGGGAGCAGGTCGAGCACGGGGTTCTGAAGGGTCACCGCGGTGAAAGCCGCCACCTCCGACCACGGGATGAGCCGCGACTTGCGGATGCCGAACATCTGGAAGCCGTCGCGCTGGAGCAGGAGGTAGGACCTGTTCGTCAGCAATTGGAAGAGAGCGACCGCCACGGCCAGGCCAAAGAACACCAGCGCGAACCAGCCGGTGATCCTGGCCAGGACGCCGAGCCACCCCGGAAATCCGATCATCCCAATGGCCAGAAGGAAACCGAGAGCGACAAATAGCAAACCGGCCGCGAGCAGAAAAACGGCCTTTCGCCGGCTTGACCTCAGAACGAGCCGATCCTGAGGTCCATCTGGAGGCGATCCAGGTCCGCCGCTCACCTGACTTAAATGATGCCGCAGGAGCGGCATGAACGCATCTACGAAGCCGCAGCCGCTTTGGCGGCGGGACAGGCGCCCCTGTCGCGTCCGCATGCGGCGAAATCACACATCCTGCACAGAGCGCCGCCAGCGGGAATGACGCCGGCCCGACGCTGCCCGAGGCGCTGCTTCGTCAGTTCGCTGATCAGGCGCTCGGACAGCCCCGTGAGCGTTGCGCGTTCGATTGCAGAGAGCTTGCCGATGTGGCGAGCGTATCCGGCATTGACAAGGCGATCGACAAGGCGAACGGTCCCCGAGTGGGTCAGGCCGATGACCTGACTCAGCCGCTGAACGGACCCGCGGGGCGAGAAGTCGAGGAGTGCGATCAGGGCTGCGGCGGCAACTTCGTCAAGTCGCGCAGTCGTCGACGTCGCCTCATGCACGCCATCGGTCAGGCCCGTGGCGAGCGCGCCAAGCAGGTTGGCGAGACGGGCATCGCTTGCTTGGCTCACGCGCTGGCGTCGGCTGGTTCCGACATTGTATGATCGAATCATATATCTCCGGTTAGGGGACCGGGGACTCAGAAGGAGGCAGGATATGACCGGCAAGTTTGTTGCCGAGAAGCGAATCGCCATCGAGGCCTCGGCTGATGCCGTCTGGCAGGCACTGACCGACCCAGCGCTGGTCAAGCAGTACCTGCACGGCACCGACATGAAGACCAGCTGGAAGGTCGGCAGCCCGATCACCTGGAGCGGAGAGTGGAAGGGCAAGCCGTACGAGGACAAGGGAACAGTCCTCGCGGTCGAACCGAAGAAGCTGCTCAAGACCACGCACTGGAGCCCGATGGGTGGCAGCGAGGACAAGCCCGAGAATTACCACACGGTCATCTACGAGCTTGCCGAGCGAGGGGGGAAGACCATCCTCACTCTCAAGCAGGACAACAACGCCAGCCAAGAAGAAGCGGACACGATGGCGGAGAAGAATTGGGGCCCGGTTCTGGAAGGTCTCAAAGCGGTGGCCGAGCGGTAGGAACCGGAGCATTAGGACCTTCCGCGACAAGAACCCGATCCGCATACTCGAAGCAGGCCGTGAAGACCTTAACGGTTATCGTCGGCGCCCTCCTCGGAATCGCTGTAAGCGCAGTCGTCCTTAGCTTCCAGGCGGCGCTGAGCCCATTCTTTGCCTTCCTCGTTCTCGCCGGCGTGGCGCTTTGGCTCCGGGACGTTCGCCGTAGTCCAACCGGATCAAGCGGACCAAACTGGCGAAGCTTCTTCCTGGGCGCAGCGTGCTGGGTCGGGCTGGCGGTCGGAGCCGTGCTATTCAAGAGCTGGCTGGAAAGCGTCCCCCCTGGCGCAGCTAGCCCATCGGTCATAGGGGCCTGCATGGTGGCATTCGGCATCGCCTTCGTCGCGATTGGGATCTATGGCTTTCGCGGACATCCATCGAAGCGGGTCATCGAGAATTGGGCGCGGCTAGACGACTACATGCCAATCTTCGGAATGTTCTCAGCGGCTCTTCCCCTGGGCATTGCGATGGTCATTCTTGGCGCCCTTGTGTTGTTCAAGCCCCCGGATATGTTTGCGCAGTGGATCCTGATTCCCTTTGTCGGCCTGACCCTCGCGGCGATTGTGTTGATGATCTGGCAGCCCCAACGGGCCAGACCGCCGTGGTTGCGTGACTATCAGAGGGATGCCAGATCAGATGACGCCGACGCACCGTTGACCGGGCATTAGGCACATCTATGCGGCGATCTCACCGAGCCTCTCACTTCCCCGCCGGCGCGCTCGAGCGCGCCGGTCCCGCTCCACGCCTCCCTCCAGGTTGAGGACGAAGTCCCCCCGGCGCGCATAGGCCGAACGGAGCTCCGCCGAAGTGCGGTGGACCGCCAGCTCCGGAACTTGGTCCCGTACCTCAGCCTCCAGGGCCAGGCGCCAGGTATCCCTATCTGGCGGAGCTGTTGTGGCGAGAAACTTCCGTTTCGACCCCAGCCATGACTTGAGGGCGAGAGCCGCTGTCACGGTCCAGGTGATGGGCGCTTCGGGCTGGTTGGTGCCGTTGATCACCTCCGGCTGTGCGGTGCGAAGGTCGTTGGCGCGGAAGTCGTACATGACTCGCTGGTCGGGGCTGACGTAGAGGAACTCTACGTGAGCGCCGGCAATGTTGACCGCGTTGAGTAAGCGGATGCCGATCTGGCGAGCCAACCATGGCAGTCCCTGGCGCTCGAGGCCCTTGGCGACGTCGAACGTCTCCTTCATCCAGACCGTCCACTCGCCGTGGTAGTCCTGGAAGTCCACCAGGCCGGCTTCGCTCGCGCTGCGGCAGCGAATGCCGACCTCGGTCATGAAGTCAGGGCTGCAGATCCGCCGCACCAGCCCGGCCACATACCGATCGGCAGCCGGCAGTCCGTCGAACAGCGCGGTGTCCAGCAGCAGGGCGCCGTTCGAGGCGATGCTGTCGATCCAAGTCGCTTGGCCTCCGCCGTCTCGGTCGAGGCCCATCGCGAAATAGCGTTCGGCCGGCATCCAGAGTTTGCGGATGACGCGCTCGCGGAGAGCTTGCGCTCGGTCACGCCACTCTTCCGCGCGAGTTTCGAAAAGGCGCGCAGCGCCAAGTAGCGCATCGTAGGCGTAGCCCTGGACCTCGACGGCGGCTATCGCGGCGTCCGAGTTTGCCAGGGTTCCGTCGCGGTGGATGTACGAGGTGTTCGAGTCCTTCCACACCTGGAAGGGGATGCCTTGTGGGTTTCGGCGCTGGAACTCGATCAGCCCGAGCGGGGAAGCGTCCATTTTCGCGGTGATCCAGTTGACCGCGGCGAGGACGCTCTCGCAGACCGTTGTCTGGGCGCCGTCCCGGCGAGTGACACGATCGGCCAGGATCGACTCGCCGTGGGTGGCACAGTAGCGGGCCACCAGGCGAACGAAGAGCGGCGTCGCGTCGACGCTGCCGTAGTAGGTCAGGCTCGTCTCATCGCCACCCCACTTTCTGGCCTGCTCCCTCAGCAGGTGCTCGGACGCCAGCGGGATCCGCCGGCCGTCGACGTAAAGCGTCCGGTGCTCGTGGTGGATTTTGCCGCGCTCCTCCTCGTTGCTGTGGGCACCGACGGGAGCGTCCACCGTGCCTTGCAGCCGGGCCAGCGTCAGGATGATGTCGCGCGCCAGCTCGGGCCGCAGGTGGAGAAGCGTCTCGCCGGCCGTCACCGAGTCGCGGCCGAAGATCGCGTTGCTGAAGAGCCGGTCGCCGCTACCGTAGAGCCCGTGGCCGTTGCTGCGTAAGCGGGCGAGGTCGGCGAGGCCACTCACCGCGGTACAACGCGACACACCGGTCGGTCTGGCAGGTCCCCCAGCCCGCTTCAGCCTTGGCCTGATGTCCGGACCGAAACCCGGATCATGTCCCGGGTGATCTCCATCTGGCCTCGATGGCGTGCCAGGTCTTCGTACGCGTGGATCAGCGCACCACCCTGAGTCTTGTGCATGGGCAGGCCCGCATCTTCTTGATGCTTTGGATGTCCTCGAGGCGGCGCGTAGGGCTCAAGGTTGGCGAGATCTGACTGCAGTCGTCGTCGAGCTCGACGGGTTCGCTCGACGAGCTCTTCAACTGGCCCGGCAGCACGGAACTCGGCGGCTCGGTCACGCTGGATGCTCCGCCCGGCGACCATGTACCCAGCCCAGTACTCCATCACGCCAAGGCAGTGGGTCAGGATCGCATAGGGCGAGTTGCTGTCCGGCACATCAGGTCGTTGGTTGGCGAGTTCGTCGCCAAGCTCGGTGACGATCCGCACCATGTCATCCAGCACCTCGTCCACGAAGAGGAGATAGTCATCAGCCGAGACCATCCGCATATTCTCGCGTGCCGCCCGCGGAGCCGCCGACCCCGTGCCAGGAGCCTAGCCAACCGGGACAAGCTACACGCATCACCTAGGCGAATGATCTCTGACCGAAGGTGTTGATGGCGGAGGCTACCGAAACTGCCTCTAGGGCAACCGGACTCAGCCGTTTCATCATCAAGACTGCACGCAGGCTCGATCAAGAACTCATCTGCGCGGAGGTCAAAATGAAACGACCGTTTCGATTCAAAAAGGTAGCGACGGCACTGGCGAGCACGGGTACACTAGCTGCCCTGATCGGGGGTACCGCATTGGCGTGGGGCTCGGCCTCCGTCTCGGTAACGCCCTGTGATCCCTCGGCATCCACCTGCGTCGAAGTCTTCCAGCCGGTGATCCGGACCTTCGAGAAGGCCACCGGCCCGAGCTTCACCGATCTCGCCGGCGGGGTTGTCCACCCGGTCATCAGGATGGACAACGTCCCGAACGGCTTTTACAAGGTCGAGGCGAATGGGATTCTCGACGTCCCGGCCATAGATGCCATCACCACCGAACCGGACACTGCACTCGGAGACTTCGACTGGAAGTGCACCCTGTACATGGTCACGGCTGATAACGGCTCGGGAGCGGCTGTCGACTCCTGGGAAACGGAGGCGGACTCGCTGACCGATACGACGTTCTTCCTGAAGGCCGGCGTCAACCTCAACAGCAGCTCCGGAGAAGGGAGTTTTCGAGTTGACTGCTCCGAGATCGCACCCATCGCTGAGATCTGGAGCACATCGTCGCTGAAGATCATCGCTGTCTACGCGTCAGACCTGATCCACCAGCCAGGCAGCTGACCACTCCTCGCTATTTCGCCCCGGAGGCCCTTCCCGGCGGGAGGGTCTCTGTCTTTCTCGCGACTCACCACCGCCGAGAGGCTCCCGGCTGGGGTTGGAGCTCGCGTAAGCTCTCCGACGTGGCAGGCCGCATGTCCAAAGACGCTCGCCCAGGGCAGCGCATCGGCCAGCGTGAGCGCAGGGCGGGGAGGTGGAGGTAAGGTGAAGGTCGATCCCGTGGTCTGGGGGAATATTTTTCCGGAGCTTGTCGGGTCTGACCAGACGCAGACCCGGCCGATCCTGGGTTTTCGCATCAACCGAGTTCAACTCGTCCGCGAGCGGTGGGGCAAGCCTTCGGTGGTTTTGCGGAGCGTGGGTCCCAGCGGGTACTCGTGGCAGGCGGGACGAAACGTGGCGGTGTGCTTGCGGTCCGGGTGGGCGATGCCGGGCCAGCCCCGACACCTTGCGCCCGCCACGAACTGCGGTTGTGGTCTCTACGCGGTCCACGATGTCGATCGGTTGCCGGAGTTCACCAATCTCGATCCCGATTACTTCGTCCTGGCAGCCGTCGCCGGCACTGGACTTGTTCGCGTTCACACGGAAGGCTGGCGGGCACAGTTCGCCCGGATCGTTGCCTTCTCCATCGAGCAGCCAGAGATGCACACCGGCTGGATACTTACACCCCGCGAGCGGCGCGTTCTGGAGCTCCGATTCGGCTTGATCGACGGTCATCAGCTAACGCTGGAAGAGGTGGCAAAGAGGTTCGGCATCGCCACGGACCGGATCCGACAGATCGAGGCCCATGCTCTCCGGAAGGCCCGGCAGCCAAGCCGAAGCAGTGAAGCTCAAGGAAAGTTATCCGCAACGGCTGCGGAAGCCCTCG
>VBFR01000088.1 GCA_005889345.1 Chloroflexota bacterium | reverse complement strand
CAGGGTGCGGATCTCGTCGTAGTGTGAGCCGGCGACCTTGCGCAACTTTGGTTCGTTCTCGACCATCCAGCCCTTTTGCTTTCCTCCCCCATAGATGGCGTCGTGGAGCAGTCGGTACACCGACCTGTAGGTGGCGCCGGACTCGCCGACGTAGCGGAAGGCCTCCTGCGTCAGGTACTTCCGCTGCGCCTGGAAGGCGGCTTCGGCGGCGGCCGGGCTCGCGTCGGCCGGAGCGCGAAGCTGGTCGAGCGCGTCGAGCGCATCCGCGAGCTTTTTTGTGAGGAAGGGGAGATAGGCGCCGAGGTCGTTGTTGATGCTCTCGAACGCGAACATCCCAACAAGGCGCTTCTTGGTTAGCGTGCTCGTAGCCCTGAGCATGTCCAGGCCGCCGCCGCTGTGCGCCGACATCACGACGCCATTGGCCTTTGATCCCTCTGGCAGCTGCTTCATGGCGACCAATCGCGCGATCGCTTGATCCACGAGATCCTCGGTGTTGAAGCCCCCGAATGTCACGCCGTGCAGGGTTTTTTTCGTCCCGTCCTTCTGTGGAATCTCACGCGACGTGGTCTTGCCAACCGGCAGCAGGCCGATCATCGGAGTGTCCCCTTTGTTGCCGACATAGGCCCGCAATTGCTCTTCCATGTTGTACTCGGGTGGTACCTTGCCTTTGATTCCGAGGTCGCCCTCGTAGCTGTAAGGAATATTGATCCCGTGCAGATGAACGAGCACCGAGATCTGCGAGTCGGCGGGCAGGCTGGCGACGGCCTTTGGCACGATCGCAACGGCGTCGTACTTGTGCTTGGGGACGACTTCCGCTAAGGCGCCGAGCCGGTCAATTGGTACCGTTTCAACGCCCGGGCTTGCCGCGGGCGTTGCCGCGGCAGGTTTCGTTGCCACGGCACTGTCCCGCTGCAGGGCGCTCAACAGATTGGTCACCGCGGCATTGCCTGCGGTTCGCTGTAGGTCCAGGATGGCGTGTTCGACCGTTATTGGCGAGGAGCTCGGGTGCACCGTTGGCGCGAGCGTTTTCGCGGCGCGCTTCGCTGACGGCGTTTTGGAGCTCGACAGGCGCGCGTTCACGAAGGCCACCCGGCTCTCAGGTTCGATGGTCGGCAGGGGCGTGGCAAGCCGCTTCGGCGCAGTCATTCGGGATGGTCTTAATACCCCTCCGGGCAACCGCTGCCCGTTAGGGCAAAAGCGCTTCCACGATCGCATCGCCCAGTTCGAGGGTCGTCGCCGAACCCCCCAGGTCAGGAGTCAAGGCTTTGCCTTCACGCACGGTCCGCGCGATGGCGGCTTCGACTCGTTGAGCCGCGTCGGTGAACCCCAGGTGCTGGAGCATCAGGGCGCCGCTCCACACCGCGCCAATCGGGTTAGCGCGGTTCGTGCCGGCGATATCCGGCGCCGACCCATGAACCGGCTCGAACATCGACGGGTATCGATGCTCCGGATTGAGATTCGCGCTGGCCGCCAGGCCCAGACCGCCCTGCAACGCTGCCCCTAAGTCGGTGAGGATGTCGGCAAAGAGATTCGAGGCAACCACCACATCGATGCTTTGCGGACGGAGGACCATGCGCGCCGCCATGGCGTCAACGTGCACGCGCTCCATGCGGACATCGGCGTACTGGGAGCTCAGGCCCGCGGCCACCTCGTCCCAGAGCACGTAGGCGAAACGGCTCGCGTTGGATTTCGTGACGCTGATCAGGTGGTGGCGCCGCTCTCGAGCTCGCTCGAACGCATAGCGAATGACCCGCTCGATCGCCATGCGACTGAAAACCGGGACTTCGACGGCCACCTCATTCGGGGTGCCGATGTGGACGCGTCCGCCGGCGCCCGAGTACTCTCCCTCGGTGTTCTCTCGGACGAACAACATGTCGATGTCCGCCGGACCGCGGCCGAGCAGCGGGGAGGTCGACCCGGGAAAGAGGCGCACCGGCCGCAGGTTGACGTACTGCTCGAACCGCTTTCGAATCGGAAGGAGGAGGCCCCAGAGGCTGATGTGATCGGGGACGGTCGGCCAGCCGATCGCGCCGAGGTAGATCGCATCGAACCCCCGCAGGACATCGAGGCCGTCGGCCGGCATCATCTGACCGGTCTGCTGGTAGTACGCCGATCCCCAGGGGAACGTCTCGAATTCCAGCTTTGGGCACACGGCCTTGAGCGCTTTGAGTCCCTGGGCGACCACCTCCGGACCGACGCCGTCACCCGGAATCACGGCGATCCGCTTGCTCATGGGAGCATTTTCGCCTTAGGGAGTCGGGGGCGGCCGCGGCGCCGCCCCCAAAGGGTGCTTTACTGTGCGGTCAGGTCGCTGCTCGCGTCAGTGTCGTTGGACGTCGAGCTGTTCTGGTCGGTCGCGGCGATCGTGCCCGTCGCGGCCACGCCGCCGCTCACGGTGAAGATCGCTTCGTCGAACGTGGTCCCGCTGGGCGCATGCGCGGCCGCGAAAGCCGGAAAGGCGGTAGCGCCCGAGAACGAGGTCGAGATGTAGTCGCCCACCATACGCCCCTGGGTTGTATCCGGCAACCACGAGAGCGACATCGGTCCGGCGAGTTGCGCCGTCGGTGTCCAGCTCGCGCCGCCGTCCGCGGAGGCGGTGAAGCCGGCCTTCAGCTGGCAGGTGGCCGAGGTGCAATTGGCGACCGGGTAGTAGTAGAAGGCAGCTACCAGGTGCGCACCGCCGCCGGCAGTGCTCCGATCAACGGCGAGACCCGGGACGAAGTGGTCGACGCCGCTGCCGATCGGGTCGGCCGGAATCCGGGTGGGATGCGTCCAGTTCAGCCCGTCCGGCGAGCTGGTCAAGAGGAGATCACTGGCGGTGCCTGATTTTTCGAACCGGCTGTCCGACCAGGTGACGAAGACCGTGCCCGCCGCATCGATCTCAGCCGAGGGGAGCGGGATGCCGGCCCGGATGCCGCCGGCGGGGTGGTGGAAGAAGATCGGCGTGATGGTCCGATCGAAAACCCACGTCGCGCCGCCGTCACTCGAGCTGAAGTCTTTCAGCAGGAATTTCGCCGCCGAAAAGCCGACGAAGGGGACGATCACGTTTCCGTTGGGCTGAACGAGGGGCTGTCCGCCGATCCCGTGCACCCCGTTGTTCACGGACTTGGTCGGTCCCCAGGTTAGCCCTCCGTCCGTCGAGGTGCTCATCGCTTCCAGGTCTCCGAAGTTGACGACATCGAACTCGGTGTAGCAGTTCCCGTAGAAGGGGCTCGTCGGTGTCGTGTCGCACACCGTCCAGTTCTTGTCGTTGAAATGGCCGGAGTTGTCGATGAACACGGGCTTGGACCAGTGAATCCCGTCCGTCGACGTGCTGGCGGCGACATCGACGACGTTGATGCCACTGCCGTTTGGTCCGAGGCCGAGGTATGACGTCACGCAGTTCCCGTGCTTCGGGTCGAACGCGACGGATGGGTCGCTGGCGCGACCCCAGATCCCCGGCGGGGCCGCGAAGACCGTCGTTGCGGGCAGGAAACCACTCGTCCAGGTCGCCCCGCCATCCCGTGAGGTGGCGAATCCGATGTTCGACGCACCGCCATTGAAGAACCGGCCGACCTGGAAGACCGAAACGATCGTCGAACCAAAAGCGAACGTGTCCGGCTCGACCTCCGTCCGGTGCTGGCTCGTGGTGTTGGTGTATGGGTCGGTGCTGAGCTGGATGAGGGTTGCCGCAGAGGCGCCTGCGCCCGACGAGAGCGCCAACCAGGCGGCCAAAGCCGTCGCGAGGGTGGCCCGGAGCGGCCGCCCGTACCTGTTCACGTAAGTCATGCTGTTGCCTCCATACCAGTCGCTGCCTGGCAAAGATGTGCCGCCGTACAACTTGACTCTGGTTCCCTCCGGCGATCACCCCCTCGTGCTGGCGCGCAGCCCTCGGACCGCACAGAGCCGATAACGGGTCGGGAGAATTATCTGTCAGCGGCCCCTGCCGGCTCAACTACCGAATCAGCATTTGGCCGCGGCCAAAATGGAGATCCGCGCGCTGGCATGCTGCCCGCAGTGATCGAGTAGCGAGCTATTTTCGTCCCGCGCTCGCGGGGGAGGGCAGGGTGGGGGCCCGACCCGCGATCGAACTCTGCAACATTCGGTTGATGTCGCTGGGGGAGACGATGCCCATCAGCCGGCTGTTGTCGACGACAAGCGTGCGGCCTTCGCCACAGCCCCCCTCGGGGAAGTTGAGCAAGTTGGTGGCGGGGTCACGCGGGCTGACAGTGGGCACCTTCTCGAGTGGACAGATGATCTCTTTGATCAGGGTCGTCGGACGCGCGTTGGGCGCGACGTTCTTGAGCGCCGTCAAGGTAAGTAGTCCGCTGAGCTGGTCACCGGCATCATGGGTGGGAAAGGTCGAGTGCCGCGAGGCCAGGATGTAGCCATGCAGCGCATCCTCGACCGTGATGTTGTCGGGGGCCTGCACGGGATTGGGCGTCATCACATCGGCGACGCTGATTCCGGACAGCGCCTGGCGGATTAGCCCGCCTGCCTCTTCGGCGCGGGCCGCACTCAGCAGGAACCATCCGAGGAAGATCGACCAGACGCCACCGATGAGGCTGCCCGCCGCGAAGAACGTGATCAGGCCGTAGGCAATGAAGAGGAAGGCGAAGGCCATGCCGATGCGTGCCGCAATCCTCGTTGCTCGCAGGCGATCCCGCGTGCGCAGCCAGATCAGCGATTGCAGGATCCGGCCTCCGTCCAGCGGGAAGGCGGGAAGCAGATTGAAGACCCCCAGGATGATGTTGATGTAGCCAAGCCAGGACAACGTGGCGGCCAGCAGGCCGGGGTTGTTGGCGCCACCCCCAATCGCGACCGACGCGAGAAAAAACACGACGCCCAGCAGCAGGCTCGTGAGGGGGCCGACGAATGTGATCCACGCCTGCGCGCCAGGCGAGCTGCTCTCGCTGCTGAAGCGTGACACGCCGCCAAACAGCCAGAGGGTGATCCCCTCGACCCGGACGCCGCGTCGCATGGCCACGATGGAGTGAGCGAGTTCGTGGGCAAGGAGGCAGGCCAGGTACACGAAGGCCGACACGATGCCCGCCGTCCAATAGGCGCCCGACGTGTGGCCTGGCGAGGCAGCCGGGAGCAGGCCGGTCGCGAGGCTCCAGGCGATCAGGCCGGCAACGACCAGAAGGCTCCAGTTCAGCCCCACATGGATGCCGGCAAAGGACCGGTTGTCCGGACAACCGGACTCTAGCACAGGTGCCGCCGCGAGAGAAAGGCCGAGGCGCGGCTCGTAGCCTGACTCAGGCTCGTCAGAGACTTCCGCGAGGCCGCGCCCAGACCGCTGGTTGCCCGGTGACCCCGGCGATCAGGTCGTAGTCGCGATCGTAGTGGACCAGTTCGATGCCGCTTATTTCGGCTGTGGCCGCTATCAAGAGGTCGGCATGGGGGACAGACCGGTGCGCCGCCCGGCCACGGTCGGAGAGGAGACCGTACA
>VBFR01000087.1 GCA_005889345.1 Chloroflexota bacterium | reverse complement strand
GTTGGCAAAGCACCCTGAAGAAGCGACCCGACTGGCCGATGCCGCCCACGTTTGGGTGCGGACGACGCAGTCGCAGGAAGCATTCACCGGACACTTGAGTAGGGCACTCGACCAGGTCCTGCAGCGAGCCGGTTAGGCGCACCTCAGGACGACGCTGCCCCACCGATCCGGAATTTCCACATAGGGCTTCGATGCCCCGAAGTACTCCGCAAATGCCTTCGACACCCCGCGGTCGGACTCCGGGTTGTTGAAGTCGTGGGCGAAGAGGTAGCCGCCCTTGACCAGCCGGGGCATGAAAAAGCGCAGCCCGGCCAACGTCACGTCGTAGCGGTCCCCGTCGAGCATGACAAACGCGAATCGCTCATCCTCGAGACCCTCGGCGGTCGAAGGAAAGTAGCCTTCCTTGATCTGAACTTTGGTGTGATCCCCACCGACGGACCGGCGGACCAGCTCGGCGGAAGTATCGCGGAAGCGAGCATCAGCCCCATCCTGAAAGCCGGCGAACGTGTCAAACAGGTACAGCGTCCGGGCGGGACTCAGGCGGTGCAGGACCCGGCTCAGCTCCCCGCGGTACACGCCGAGCTCGGCCATCGCGCCATCGATGTTCTCGAGGTCGATCGTTCGCAGCGCGAGGGCGATGGTCGCCAAGCGAACCTTGTCGACTGAAGTCTTGACCTCTTCCGCGGCCGCGGAATCGTAGGGCGGATACCTCATCCCGCGGTTGACGAAGCGAAGCGCCCATGGCGTCACCTGTCGGGCGAGTGACTTCGCGGTGGTCCTGAGCGTCACGACCGCTCAGTCTATCCACGGCAGGATTCCTAAGATGGAGGGCCCGTGAGCTCCCCCAGGACCGTGCTGATCGACCGCGACGGCGTGATCGTCAAGGTCCGCACGGACTACGTGAAGACCCTCGCCGAGATGGAAATCCTGCCGGGCGCGATCGAGGCGCTGGCCGAGCTAGCGAAGAATCACCACCGGCTCTTCGTGATCACCAACCAGTCGGCCATCGGTCACGGCCTCACCACAAGAGAAGAGGTCGACCGCATGCACGAGCGGATCTCGAGCGAAGTGAGGCAGATGGGTGGAGCCATCGAGGCCTTCTTGGTGTGCCCCCACACCCCGAATGACGGATGCGAATGCCGCAAGCCGAAACCGGGCTTGCTCTTCCAAGCTCGCGATAAATACGGAGTCGACCTTAACTCGGCGGTGTTGGTGGGAGATGCCGCCACTGATATCCAGGCCGCTCGGGCCGCCGGATGCACGAGCATCCTGGTCCTGACCGGCATGAGCGCCACGGGCGACGGTACGGGCTCGGACTACACGGTCAAAAACATCCAGCAGGCGGTCGAGTTGATCCTCGCGTCAGCGCAAAAGGAAATGGGCCCCTGACTCGGGGCCCATTCAGTTGCCGTTGGAAGGAAACGACTAGGTCGCCGGGACCGTCGCTACGTACCAGAGCTGGTTGTCGGTGCCGCGAGCGAAGAGGTCGATGTTCGTGGATCCGGGGTGGCACACCGCGGTCGCAGCTGAGTTCCAGTTACCGCCGAGGGCAGTCCATCCCGAGAAGCTGACGCCGTTCCAGCTGCGCCACCACACGCCGTGGTCGGTGCCGATCACGAACATGTCGAAGTGGCCGGCGTTGCAGGAGACGCCATCCGGGCTGTCCGTCAGGACGCCGCCCAGGGAGGTCCAGCTGAAGGTCGTGCCACTGAGCTTCGCGATCCATAGCCCGTTGTCAGTGCCACGAACCAGGACATCAGACTCGGTGGCCGTGACCGCAATCGCACCGGGGTCCGAGGTCACGATGCCTCCATACGACGTCCAGCCTGTGAAGTTGCCAGATGAGTCGAATGAAGCTTTCCAGAGTCCGTTGTCAGTGCCGATGACCCAGACGTCGAACGCCTGGGCGCCCGATACCCTGAGATCGGCCGACGGAGCCCGGAAGAGGACCCCGCCAATCTTGATCCAGTTGAACAGCGTGTCGCTGTTGATCTGAGCCTTCCACAGCGCGTTGTCGGTACCGCGTACGAAGACCTCAGTCCTGGTCGCGGTGGACGAAATCGAGCCCGGCTCAGCGGTGATGATGCCCTGGTACTGGCGCCATCCTTGGAACGTCCCATTGGTGTAGCGAAGCCGCCAAACCGCGTCGTCGGTGCCCCGCACAAATACGTCCTCGTTGGGGCTGAACGAAGTGGCGTCTGGAGCCGATTTGAGGCCGCTGGTGATGGGATATGCGTAGCCGTAGCTGGCAAAAATCGATGCAATCGGGTTAGCGGGAGCGAGGAATCCGACCGCTACCAACCCGGAAACCAGACCAGCGGGGAGAAGTTTCCTGATTCGTCGCCTTAACACGGCGGCTCCCTCCTGACAACGCGGGGCGGTTTACGACACAACGGCCGTGAAGGCCTGAAAACCTGGAAACCGATGACGACGAGCAACCCAGCCGACAAGTCCCTGTACTTGGGCTGACGCACTATGTATCACGTCTTCCGGTAGCAGGTCAAGAATCGAGTTCTTAACGATTCATCCCGTGGCTTAACTTGACGCTTGGATTCGAGTACAAGAGTCGGCCTATCCAGCTCGATTTCGCAACGCTCGGCTGTAAACCGACCAACTAGCTCCCCCGTCGGCCGACGCGTAGACGTCGCCGCCGTAGCAGTAAGCGAACAGTGTCGTCGACGATGGCTGGCCGGCCAATGCCTCGACGGTCTGGTCGTACGGAAGGCCCACCGCGGAGCGCCACGTCGAGCCCCCATCGAAGCTGTACGCGACCTGAGCGGGAACACCCAACTTCGTTCCCCCATCCCCCACCACGACGATTCCATTCGCACCCGCCGCGACCGGCCCGGAGAGTGCGGCGGTCAACGGAGTCCAGGCGCCTCGGGTCAGAAGTTGAAGGCCGCCATTCGACGCACGCGCAACCAAGGTCGCCTGACCGCCCCCGACCGCAGCCAACGCATTCACGGAAACGCCGCCCGGCAGGCTCGGCTGCGCCAACACCTGCTGGCCGTTGTCGACCAGCTCGAAGAGGCTTCCTCCAGAACCGAGATAGAACTGCCCGAACACCTGCCCCGGAACGAGCACCGGGTTGTTGAGCGCGGGCAGCCCACCGATGTCACGCCAGGTCTGTCCCGCATCGCGGGTTCGCAGGAGCTTGCCGCCGTGGACAAGAAACCAAATGGCTCCGTCGAATGGGCTGACCAGCAGCGGCTGATAGGCAGCCGGCCCAGGCGGCGCCGTGACGGGCGATTTCCAGCTCCCGCCCCCATCCAACGTGACCTGGATGTTGTTGCCGCCGGTGATTCCGCGGGACGGATTACCCGGGTCGATCGCGACTCCCACAGCCTTCGATGGCGGACGCAGAATCGTCCAGGTCTTGCCACCGTCGGCGGACGCGGCGGCAAGGTTGGGTCCAAATGCAGCCAATGAGGTGGACCCTGCAGCGACAAGGTGAGGTCCGCCACCCAGGATTCCGGGCTCGGTGACGGTGGGCGGTGAGGGGGAAGCAGCAACAGACGGGCTCGGGCTGGCCTGGATCGGTGCGGGCGAACCGAGCGCGTGCTGGCCACGGGTCAGTGACGCGGGGCTCGAGGCGACAGCAACCGCGATTCCGAGCACCACCGCGAGAACCGGAACGGCCCCAAATCCAACCCATCGCTGCACTCGCTCATCCCGAAACGACGTCATTGGCGGCGAATGTTATGCCCAAGCCTGGCTTCCAGCATGAGCAGCAGCTTGGATCGGCCCTTGACGATCCGAGCGCGCCGAAGCTTCACCAAAAAGTCGGATGGGCCCTCGAAATCCTCGATCTCGACGTAAGCCGTCCCAATTTCCTCGAGCGTGTGCGCGTCCGAGCCGGCTCCGGGAGCTGCTCCCAAAGTGCCGCAAAGATCCTCGGCCAGCTGGTTGGCTTTCTCGTCGGAGCGGCCATTGAAGACTTCGACGATGTCGATGAGATCTTCGAGGGCCTCAATCGCCTCCTCGGCGAGGTGCCGCCGATACGAGTCATAGGGGTGCTCGAGGTAGACCAGGCCGCCTTGACTTTTGATCTCCTGAGCCGCTTCCCGCGGGCTGAGGGCCGGCGGAACTCGGTGCTTCAAGAACAGCCCGATCAGCTCCCCCTGGGAGGTCATGATCTCTTCGCCGATCACCACCCGAGCCTTCCCACGCGCCCGCAGGTGGGCCGCGCCCTCAACCGAGTCGTGATCCGTCAAGAAAATGGGCGCCAAACCCAGCCGGCCGCACTGTGCCGCCACTCGGTCGGGATGACTCTTGCAGTCGAACGACGCCGAGCTGTGCACATGAAGGTCAACCCGCATGGCCCAAAGAGCCTATCTCCTCGAATTCGTGAATCGGTGGCTTAACGGCTCGTACTGTAGGATCACCGTTCGCGATCTCCTGATGAAGGCAGGCCTGCTCGGGTGGAACTGAACCGGTATCTCCAAATCCTCAGGCGACGGATATGGATGCTCGTTGCCTGCCCAATCATCGCCGCCCTGGCGGCCGGGGCCGTCAGCTTCCTTCTCCCCCCCGTGTACGAAGCCAAGGTGGCACTGCTCGTCAGGCCGGCCCAACCCCTCGCCTCCAGCGATCCCACGGTGGCAGCGCTTACGAGCGACCAGATCTCGCGGACCTATGCAGCCCTGATGACCGAGCGCCCTCTGCTCCAGTCGGTCAGCGGCGAGCTCGGCCTCAACATTCGTCCCGAGGACCTGGCGAAGGAGATCACCGTGACTCCGGAGCCGAACACAACGATCCTCGACGTCTCGGTCAAGGACACCAACCCGGCCCTCGCCCGCGACCTGGCCAACCGCCTGGTGGCGGATTTGATTGCTCAGATCAAACAGATCGAACAACAGGAAGCCCAAGTCCCCAATTCGCGGTCTGGTGACAACTTGATCGTCGTGTCGCCCGCGGTGTTGCCCGATCGACCAGTCTCCCCAAACAAGACCCTCAACGTCGCCATCGCTTTCGCAGCGGGCCTGCTGGTGGCACTCGGTCTGGCTTTCGGACTGGACTATCTCGACCAGTCGATCAAGTCCGACGAAGAACTGACCGAGCGCCTGGGGCTGCTTCCAATAGGACACATTGGCTTTGTGCCACCGAGCAAAGCGAAGCGAGGCGAGCTGCTCACCCTCGACGGTGACTCATATGCGTCTGAGGCTTACCGGGCACTCAGAACCAGCCTGCTGTTCTCGACCCTCGACCAGAACCTCAAAGCCATCGTGGTCACCTCTGCCGAGCCCGGCGAGGGCAAATCGCGAACCGCCGCCAACCTGGCGATTGT
>VBFR01000086.1 GCA_005889345.1 Chloroflexota bacterium | reverse complement strand
CTGGATCTACACCGGCAGCTACCCGGATAGCGGCAACCTGATGAAGCGCAGGCTCGGCGTCCAGGACGTGAAGACCAATGACCCGACCGGGATGGGCTTCTTCCCCAACTGGGCCTGGTCGTGGCCGCTGAACCGGCGCGTGATGTACAACCGAGCCTCGGCCGATCTCGCCGGGAATCCGTGGGATCCCACGCGAGTGGCCATCAAGTGGGACGCGACACAGGCCAAGTGGGTGGGCGACGTGCCGGATTATCCGGCGACCATGAAGCCGTACACGGAGGACCCGACTGCCTGGTTGCCGTTCATCATGACCGGCGAGGGTGTCGGTCGGTTGTTCTCCAACTCGATGGTCGACGGTCCGTTCCCGGAGCACTACGAACCGATGGAGGCGCCGGTCAAGAACCCGCTTCATCCCACCCAGTCGGAATCGCCGGTCGCCTTCATCTATACCGGCGGCAGCGGCAATTTCGCCAACGTCAAGGACAGCTTCGGCACCGCCGCCGACTATCCCTACGTCGCGACCAGCTACCGGCTGACCGAGCACGAGCATTACGTGACGCAGCACGTGCCGCTGCTGGCGGGACTTCAACCGAAACCATTCGTCGAGATCCCGGAGGAGCTCGCCAATCAGAAAGGGATCAAGAGTGGCGATCGCGTGCGAGTCCGCTCCAAGCGGGGCAAGATCGAGGTGCTCGCGCTGGTTACGAAGCGCCTCGGACCAAGCACCATCGACGGCAAACAGG
>VBFR01000234.1 GCA_005889345.1 Chloroflexota bacterium | reverse complement strand
TGGAATTCCGCTCCGCGCTTATCGGTAGAGGGCCTCGGCGCGTCCGTGGTCAGCGAGGGCGGGCCGATCGTCGGTGGGCTAACTGCCCAGAATCACAATGAGGTGGGCGTCCTGGCCGCCGCCTCGGAGCCCGATCTCTGCGGCCTCGCGCTGGCATTGGGCGACAGCTCGGGCGATATAGCCGGAAGCGGAGATCTCTGCTGGGGCATCACCCCGCCGCGCAACAGCCTATTCGTTGCCGTCGAAGCGCCGGTACCGTGCGCGAGTACTCATCTGACGATTGGGCTCCGAGGCGACAGGCTGGTCCTGGGCGTCAGCAGCAGGTCCGTCTACTGTCCGCCAGGCTCAGGAATGGCGGCGAGGCCGAGTTTTTCGCTGCTCGCGATCCCCTTGCGGAACCTGCCGGCCAAGGTATTAACCATCGACCCCGGCGGCGCGACTAGCGTTGTGGATTTACAACCGCCGCTGCAGGCGGAAGACGTCCAGACTCGATTTCGCGGCGCACGGCTTGCCATTGAGGAAGCAAGTGCGGACGCGACGACTTGGTCACCCCAGCCGGTGACCGAGCTATCGATCATGAGCTGGACCGATGCTGGCCTGGGATGCCTTCCTGGAAAAGCGCGGGACGGCATCCGCCGCCGGGGTTACGAGGTGATGCTCGGCGGGCTGACATATCGATGGACGCCGGGACTTCTCGTTTTCTGCGGCCCTGGAACCGTCAACCGGCTTCCCAGCGCACGGCCGATCGTTGATCCCAACCTCTTCTTCTACCGTGACCTGGTTGCGGCCGACAGCATCAAGCTGGGCAGCGCCTGGCTCCGGGGCGTCCTTCCGGTGGTCCAGCACACAGCGACCACGCCGGTTCCCGGTGACTTGCTCACGGCTGCCCGGCAGTTCTCGAACGATCTGTCGGGGCTGGTGGTGCCAGGTCCGCTGGTGGAGTCCGACCGTCGCCTACACGCGGCTCTGCGGACCCTCGAGTCGGACCTCGATACGATCGCCTCCAGTCCAGGTTCATCGCGGACTAGCGAGGTATGGGTCTACGACCCGACGGTCACTGATTACGTCGGCGGATCTGCTTACGACGAAGTCAGACAGGCGGAAGCCGCAGTTTCCACGGCGGCGAGCGCCTCCCTCCGATAGCGGTGGTTCAGCCAGCGCCTTGCCGAAGGCCGTGGCTTGGTCAATTGGCGCGTCACCAGTCCGCGTAGGGTGGTTGGCGCCGCTCGACGTGGTTGTCGTAGTCGCGGTGCTCGACCACCTTGCCCCGGTCATCGAAGCGTAGCACCGTCACTCCCGCGAAGGAGAGTTCCTGGTTTTGTTCGGTCCAACTGCCCCACCACTCAATCGCGGCACGGTCTCCTGAGACGATTGGCTGGCCGAACCAGCACTCGATATTCTCCTCGGCCGGAAGGTTCTCGTTGAGATAGCGGCGGACGCCAGACAGGCCCAAGTCCGGCGGGCCGAACGCGGGCGACCGGTACACGGCCCCGTCGGCGTAAAGCGCGGCGATGGCCTCGACATCGCGCTGCGGCCAAGCCCGCGACCAGGTATCGGCCCAGCGGCGCGCGGCGCTGGTTGGATCCATGCCAGTGATTCAAGCAGAACGCGGCCGGCCCGCAGGTCCGATGGTGTTTTCGAGGCCGTCCTGATGCGCGATGGAATGGTGGCCGAGGCCCGCAACTATGAGCCCCTCGACCTCCTGGTTTCTACACGCCGGTCCGAATGCGGGGAAAATGGCTGGGGCGCTAGGATTCGAACCTAGGTTTACCTGATCCAGAGTCAGGCGCCTTACCACTTGGCCACGCCCCAGCGGTCGGCTTAGGCTGGGACAGTCTAGCAGAGGGTCGTTCACAATTCAGCTATGCCCAGGGCCGAATCCGGTGAAGGTGTTCTCGCGCTCGACCTCGGGACGTCCTCGGTGCGCGCGGTGGTCTACAACGCTCGCGGCGCGATGCTGGCGAAGACCCTGACCGACCTTCCCTACAAAGTCCGCACGACCGATGCCGGCGAGGTTTCTTCTGACCCTGATGCGCTGGTCACGCTCATCGCGCAGAGCATCGACGGCGCCCTCAAGGCCGCGCGCAAAGAGAAGATCGCCATCCTCGGTGTCGGTGCCTCGTGTTACTGGCACAGCCTCATGGGTGTCGATCGCGCGGGCCGGCCGACCACCGAGCTCCTCACCTGGGCGGATACGCGCAGCGCACCGGAAACGCGCGGCATGCGCGCGCGTTTCGACGAGCGCGCTTACCACGCCCGCACTGGTTGCTTCTTTCACGCCAGCTACTGGCCGGCGAAGCTCCGCTGGCTGCGCGCCAGCCGACGCGGCGCCGTCCGTCGCACCGCGCGCTGGATCTCCCTGGGCGAATACCTTTACCAGCAGCTCCACGGCGACACCCGGGTCAGCCACTCGATCGCGTCCGGAACCGGCCTCCTCGATGTCAATCGCTGCCAGTGGGATGCTGCCGCACTGCGGCTGGCCGGCATCACGCCGGATCATCTCTCGGCGCTCAGCGATTGGGATCGGCCGGCGCATTCCTTGCGCCCGACCTTCGCCAAACGCTGGCCGGAACTGCGCGATGCCCCCTGGTATCTGCCGCTGGGCGACGGTGGGCTGGCAAACATCGGCGCAGGTTGCGTCAGTCCGCGCTGGGCATGCGCCACGGTGGGCACCTCGAGCGCCCTGCGCGTCCTGCTCGATCGGCCGCGCCTGACCGTGCCATGGGGAACCTTCGTCTACCGGGTCGACCGCCGCCGCTTTGTGCTCGGTGGCGCGCTGAGCGAAGGCGGCAACGTGGTGCGCTGGTTCTCTGACAACCTCGGCCTCAAACCCAAGAAAAAATTCGAACGCGCGGCCGCAGCCATGGCAGCCGACAGCCATGGCCTCACGGTTCTTCCCTTCTGGGCGGGTGAGCGAAGTCCAAACTGGCGAGGTGATGCCCGGGCGGTGATCGCGGGCCTTTCGCTGGGCACGCAGCCGGCGCAGTTGCTGCGCGCGGCGATGGAGGCGATTACCTATCAGCTGGTGGCTGTCGCGGCGGCGATGCAGCGGGTCGTGCCTGCACCGGACGCGGTGATTGCCACCGGCGGCCAGTTGATCCATTCGCCGGCGTGGACCCAGATGCTGGCCGATGCGCTCAACGTTCGGGTGACGACTTCGCCTGAGCGGGAAGCGTCGAGCCGCGGAGCGGCCTTACTCGTGCTCCACGCGCTGGGCAAACTGCCGAAGCTCTGGTCGACCACCCCTGGGCGCGGCCGCAGCTATCGCCCGCGCCCCGCGCTGCACGCGCGCTACCAGCGCGCGCGAAGCCGCCAGCAACATCTATATGAGCTGTTCTTTCCGCCGCCTACCGCCGCGGCGGGATCAGGTTCCAGAACGAGGGATCTTCGAAGCCCAGCCGCCAAACGCTGATCCCCTTCAGGCCGTACTCGTACATCAGCGGCAGCTTGTGCCGCAGCGTGTCGGTGCTCTGGATCCACAGGTCGTGCTGGACTCCGTAGGCGCTGTAGTTGAAATGCATCTCCTCCTCGACCGCATCGAAGGCCGGAGTCGCCCCGTGCATTTGCGCGAGCGTCATGGCGTCGGCGTACGAGCTCGAGGTCAACCGCCCGACGCCCGTCCAGTCGTGGTAGTAGGTGGGCAGTCCGAGCGTCGCCTTCTCGGGCGGGACGCCCTGCAGTGAGAACTCGAGCGCCTGGCGCATCCAGGGCGTGCCGGAGACCGCTCCCGGCGGCGTGACGCCATTGTGCTCGTCATACGTCATGAAGGACAGGAAGTCGGCGGCCCTGGCGAGCGCCGCGAAGTCGTAGGCACCGGACCACTGCCGAAAATAATCAAGGAGCGTTCCGCTGGCGTTGGCATCGCCCGGCATTCGCGGAATGACCGCAATCGACAGGTTCAGGCCTGCCGCGTGAAAGGCGGTGGCGCAGTCCTGCGTCAGGGCCGTCAAGAGGTCGCGGTCGGTCCAGGGGATCTGCTCAAAGTCCAGCTGAAACCCCGCGTAGCCGTAGGTCTTTGCCTCGTTGACCAGGTTGGCGGCCAGGGCGGCGCGACGGGCGGGGTCAGCCAGAATCGCGTGGGCAACGTCGGGATCCACATCCTTGTTGACGACCAGCGGAATGATCGCGACCCCGCCGGCGTGTGCCGCATCGATCACATCGCGGCGCGCGTAACCGGTGATGCTACCGTCGGCATTCGCGTCATACCAACCCGGGCTCACCACATCGATCTGCCGCAGGTGGGCGAAGAGGGAGGCGCGGCCATCATCGGTATTGACGTAGTACATCTGGACCATCCGGCCCGGCAGCACCCCGGTCAGCGTCGAAGGCACCGTGAGCTCGGCACTCTTACCTTCGCGGCTCCACGTCCCGTCGGCGGCCTTGATACCGGCGTCGACCGCGACGGTGGCGTGGTCCGATAACGCGAAGCCCGCCGAGACCAGCTCGACGGTGCGCGCATCCTGCCACGTGAAGGTGGGATGTCCTGTCATCCGCATGTGCTCCTGCGCCTGGGCGCGGTCCGCCACTGCACGCGAGAATCGGATGGTCGCGGCGATAGTGACCGGCCCGTCAACCTGCAGGTGGGAGAGGCGCATCGCCACCTCCGCGCTCAGCGGCGGGACGACCTGGAAGCCGGCGCGCACGTGCATCGCCCCGGCCGTCAGCTGGACGGTGTGCCTGCTCCCCATGGCGAGCGGACCGGGAAGCGCGACGCGAAGGACGGTCGCCGCCGGCGCGATGGCGAGCACGACCGGGCGGCCGTCCATGGAGAGCTGCCAGTCACCGGGTCGCAACGGGTGGCTGACCTTGACGACCAGCTCGGGCTTGGGCGACACCTGTGGCAGCGGCGCCGACAGGATGGACGCGCCATCGAGCTCCATGGCGTCGACGTTGACAACCGGCACCGGGTTAAGCTCGGTGGCCGCCAGGCCCCCCAGCAACAGCATCCCGATGGTGATCGCGCCGGCGCCCAGAAAGACCGGAAGGCGCATGCCGGTCGCGAGTATCGTCGCGCGCCATCAGGACCGCAAACGCTCGTTGTGGCAGTAACTGAGGCTCAGCCGTTAGTGCCTTACAGCGCCCTGGCACTATCAGCTTTGCTCCGAATTGCGCCCGATCGCGTATCCGCTTTGCGTCGTTTGTCGCCCTGGGGACAGGGGTACGCTGATAGCGTGGACATGCTCGATATTCTTCGCCGACAGGCTGGCCGGTTTCAGTGCCCCAAATGCGGGCAGAGCCTTGCCGACTGCCAGCTCGAAATGGTGGCCCATCACGACGACCAGTCCCTGGTCAAGGTCACCTGCGCGCATTGCCAGGACGTCCGCGTGATCGCGGTCGCGATCGCCACCGAAGCCGAGACGGCGCCGGTGATCGACGACATTAGGGATCAGCCGGTCGATGAGCTCGGTGCACCGATCACGGCCGATGACGTACTAGATGTTCGGCTGGCGCTCGCCGGCTTCGAGGGCGACCTCGCCGGCCTGCTTCGCTGACCTCCTGTAACCAGGCCGTCACAATCCACGGCCGCACCCTCCCCGGCCTGTGTCAAAGCAGACACTGCCGCCGCTGGACTTAACCCAGCCTCGACTTTAAGATTGCCCCGTGAGGCGGGGGTGGCGCGCGCTGGGAGCGAGCGTGCTGGCGCTTGCCGTCTGGTCCTACGTCGGGCTGTCGGCGGTCGCCGCCCCGGCCGTCCCCACCTTCAGCCAGCGATCCCACCAGTGGGCCCGCGAGGCGCTCGGCAGCGATCCCGTGGACACCATTGGCTCAGCCGGTTGCGCGCTGACCGCGGTCACCATGGTGACGGCGGCCTACGGCTACTCGACCAACCCGCAGCAGCTCAACCGCTGGCTCACGGACCACGGCGGCTACATCGAGAACGACTTGCTGCTCTGGCGCCAGGCGGCTGCCCCCACCCAGGGTTCCGTCCGCTGGCAGTGGCTCCACGTGCCGGGGATCGCGTCGCAGCTTCGGACCGACGACCAGGATATCGAGGACCTTCCGCCGCAGTCTCTGGTTGAGGCCCAGCTCGACGCCGGCCGGCTGGTCGTGGCAGAGGTGCGACTCTATGGCGGGATGCACTTCGTCGTGATCACCGGCCACAGCGGCCACATCCTCTATATCAATGACCCCTGGTACGGCGACCGGACCACGCTACAGGCGCGCTACGGCAACTACCAGCAGGCAGTCCACTCGGCGCAGATCTACTACCGCAGCTAGGACGCCGGCTCAGGCCGCAGCCAGTTCATCGTCGTAGCCGGCGGCACCCCACTGCCGAGTCCGCTGGGCGAGAGCGGCGCAGAGGTTCTCGAAGGTGTCATCCCGGAAGAGCGCCCGATCCAGCTTCAACACCTGGCTGCCGGCGGCGATCTCGAGGTGACCGCCGTTGCGGGTGATGACCTGGTTCATCCCGTGCACCCGGTCCCACGGGATCAAACGTGGTTGTCGATTCAACCAGGCATGGCCGACCGGCCGTAGCGCGACGCCTTCGCGGGTCACGATCACCTCGGTCCACTCGATAAAGAAGCTGTGGAAGAGCAGTCCGAGGCTGAACGCCACGCCGCACCCCATCGCGATCGCGAGGGCCGCGAAGGATCCACTGTGGGTCTCCGAGATCTCGACGACCGCCAGCACAAAGCCCAGGGCACACGCCGCGATCGGCACGCCGGGCCAGAGGATCACGAGGCGGTTCAGCGGGCTATCCGGCCGAAAGCTCATGCGTGCTCATACCGTATCGGCGCAGATCGAACACAACATTTCGGCCATCGTTTCGCCTCAGAGATGTTTCCCGCACGTAACGTCCGCCGCCGGGCCCGCCGGCCCACGCGAGCGGCGCTCGGGGCGTCGCCCCTCGCGAGTGGCGCTTTAGTGCCATACGAGCGATTGAGACGTTAGTGCCAGGCGAGCGTTTGAGGCGGTTAGACGTCCAGCTCTTTGACGTCGAGGTCGCGTAGCTCGGGCGGCGCGGAGAGCCCGTTATCGACCAGGATGCGGAGCAAGCGCAGCACGTAGCGGGCGCCGTTCAGGTTCACCCCGTGCTGGCGGGTCAAGGTCTGGATCGCCTGCAGCTTGCGGATGTCCCGCTGCGAGAATCGCCGGCGGTTGGTGGAGGTGCGCTTGGGGACCACCAGGCCAAGGTGCTCGTACATCATCAGTGTGCGCGGGTGCGTCTGTAGAATCTCCGACGCGACGCTGATGGTATAGATCGGCTTATCGAGGGAGAGACTCGTGTCGCTCGGTGCGCGGCGGGTTACTCCTTTAGCCAATCCTCGATACCCTCTGAGAGGCTGGTCGGCGTCGTGCGCGCCTTGATGAGATATTCGTGCGCCCCCAGCCGCAGCCCTCGCGCGACCAGGTCTTCTTCATCGTAATTAGAGAGGATGATAACCGGAATCTCGCGCGTCTTATCCTGTGCCCGCAATTTCCTCAAAACTTCCAGTCCGTCCATCTTGGGGAGACGAATATCGAGAAAGATGATGTCCGGCTTCAGATCGCTGGCTTTCTTGAGGCCTTCCTCGCCGTCGAGCGCGGTGTTGACGCGATAGCCATCGAGCTCCAGCTTGAGTCGATACATCTCCAGGACGGATGGATCGTCTTCCACGAGGAGAACATCGACCAGGTCTTCATCGGCCTGGGCCGCCTGACTGGCAGCGCTCGCGCCGGCGTTGCGGCGCGCCTTACTTTCCATAACACTCCCCTTGGCGCGAAGCAGTATAGACGAACTTCGCACATCTCGCGACGTTTACGGGAAGCAATACGTCGGACTCCTTCTAAGGCATACGCTCCAGGGTGACAGTCCCCGGAAAAGTTAAGGCCCTCCGAAGGGAGGGCCCGAAGAGGGGGGCAAAAGAACTAAGCCGAATTATAGGGAGGGTCCGCTGGCTTGTCAACACAGAGACCATCAGAAAGTATCCAGCGCGCACTATCGAAAAAGTGGCACCGCTTTGCAAAACGCGGCGCAAAAATTTTAGACGTCCAGCTGTGACACGTCGAGGTCGCGCAGCTCGACGGGCGACGGAAGCTGATGCTCCTGGAGCAGCTTGAGCAGCTTCAAGATGTAGCGCACACCGGCCAGGTTGACCGAATGATGGCGGGTCAGCTTCTGGATGGTTTGCAGTTTCATGACGTCGCGCTGCGAGAAGCGCCGCCGGTTGGTGGACGTCCGCTTGGGAACGACGAGTCCGAGGTGCTCGTACATCATCAGCGTCCGCGGATGCGTTTCGAGGATCTCGGACGCCACGCTGATGGTGTAGATCGGTTTGTCGAGGGAGATATTCGTGTCGCGTCGGGTATCACGCTTGACAAGGGTTGCCATTGGAGCCTCCATGATGTGTCTGCCTCCCGGTCTTGAATACAGCGAGCGCCACGGGATATCTCCGACCGGCGAAAATCTTCCCGAGTATAGGGACGCGGGCCTCCCAGCTCAACGCAAGTTTCGTAAATAGATGTGAACTCACTTGACGGCCCAGTTCCGCGCTCACGTAGTAGACGGAACCGTAGTGCCACACTATAATATTGTGTAACAGGCGACGTATCGCCACCGGAGGTGCAAAGCATGGGCGAGTTGCGTGACAAGGTCGAAGGCGAGGTCAAAGAGAGCGGCGGCAAGCTGAGCGGCGACAAGAAGATGGAATGGGAAGGCAAGGCTCAGAAGGCGAAGGGCAAGGTCGAGGAGGTTGGTCGCGAGATGACCCAGGGCGATCCGACCACGGAGGAGCCGGTCCCCGACAAGGGCCTGTAGGCGATTCACCGGAGCCGGTCTGGTTCGGGCCGCCCTTGTTCTATCGGGGGGTCGCGGGGGGCCTGCTGCCGCTGGGCGGCGAGGATTCGGCGTTCGCCGCCTCCGCCGGGCCGGTGGCTGAAGCCGCATGGCGTCCGGCGTGGTAGCGGGTGGGGCCCTCGGAAGCGGACGGCGATCCCCCGTTGCGCACCCGGATGTGACTCAAGGTTGATTCGCGCAGGATTATGAACAGCAGCAACGCGATCGAGCCGAGGAGGAAATTCGTACCGAGCCAGCTGTAGTTGATGAAAAAGCCGACCACGAACCCGACCAGCGCCATCAGGAAGGCCGCGATTGTCCCCAGGTGAGTGAACGCGTCCTGAAGATGATGCCGCGGGAAAAGCTGGGCGAGCCGCTGCTCCAGACCGGCGCCACCCGTCCGATGGCGGGTCGGCGTCGATGACTGATTCGACGATGCCGTGGGTGCCGAGCCGGCGACCGGCTCCAGCTGCGACTTGCCACAGAAGCGACAGAACCGGGCGCCCGCCTCGATCGACTTCCCGCACGAGCGACAGAAGACGGTCCCCGCTTTCGCCACTGGTTCCGAACTCGACAAGGCGGCCCCATTATACGGGCGCCGATCGCGAGCCGCTGGGGTCTCCGGCAGGCGTAACCAAACCGCGCCCGCCCCCGTTGGACAGGCACGACGGGGAAATTTGCAGGGCCACTTGCGTCCAAGGTGCTCCGCTTAGGTTATAATGGCGAAGTCAATTTTTCGGAAGCAGGATAGTACGATTTAAGGGGCCTGATTTGATAAGCATCCGGCATGCAACTCACCCAGCGACCGCCAGCGGCCTCTCATCCCTCGCGGCTCGGCGACGCCAGATCCGGCGGCAGCGCCGGTCGGCGCTGCGAACCCTCGCCAGCGGAGCGGGGTGGGGAGCGGTTATCCTTGTCTCTCTTTGGCTCCTGTTTTCCGGGATCTTCGGGTTTCTGAGCGCCTAGCCGCTCGTCGGCGCAGCCAGCGTCACCTCGCCCGCTGGCGCAAGCGGAGTCGCCGTGACTTTCGCCGCGTCGTCATCCTCGGCCTGATCGTCGTCGTCCTCCTGCCGCTGCTCGGCATCCCCGCGATCACGGCGCAGGCGGTTGGTCCGCTGCCGGCGGTCAGCGGCCTTGCCTCCAACAAGATGGATCAGGACACGCTCATCTATGACCGCCATGGCACCTTGCTCGCCGACATTGGCAAGTCGGGTGACCATCGCATCGTGGTGCCGCTCAACTACATCTCGCCCTGGGTGGTGAAAGCCACCCTCGCCACCGAGGACCGCACCTTTTACTCCAACAGCGGGATCGACATCGGCGGCATCGTGCGCGCGGCGATCGCGAACTATCAGCACCACCAGGTCAAGCAGGGTGGCAGCACCATCAGCCAGCAGCTGGTGAAGCAGGTCTACATCGGCACTAATGCACCCGCGGATATCCAGCGCAAGCTGAAGGAAGCGATCCTCGCCATCGAGCTGAACCGCGAGTACAGCAAGAACCAGATCCTCGAGATGTACCTCAACACCATCTTCTATGGCAGTCAGACCTACGGGATCGAGGCGGCGGCGCGCAGCTACTTCCAGACCAACGCGCACGACCTCAGCCTCGCGCAGGCCGCCATGCTCGCCGGCTTACCGCAGGCGCCGACGCAGTACAACCCGGTCGTGAACTTTCAGTCGGCGAAGCAGCGGCAGGCGCAGGTGCTGGCGGCGATGGTCGGCGAGAAATACATCACCGCCTTGCAGGCCGAGGCCGCCTATGCCGTCAAGCTCCAGGTGACGCCCCCGGTCACGAAGTTCGAGGCGCCCTACTTCGTGGACTATGTCTTGAAGACCCTCGCCAAGCCGCCCTACAACATCAACAACGAGGCCAACAACCGCAAGGGCTACCGCGTCTACACCAGCCTCGACCTGAACTTGCAGCACATGGCGGAGCAGATCGTGCATGAACAGATCGCGCAGAAGGGGAATTTTTACAACTTCCACGACGCCGCCCTGGTCAGCATGAACCCGAAAACCGGCGAGATTCTCGCGATGGTCGGTGGAGATGACTACAACCGGCCAGGCGGACAATTCAACCTCGCCTACGACGTGCCGCGGCCTCCCGGATCGAGCTTCAAGATCTTCACCTACACCGCGGCAATCGAGAGTCGCAAGGTGAACATGGTGAGCCCGGTCCTCGACGACCCCATGGTCTTCCCCACCGGTGGCGATGGTCCGGGCTTCGTCAGTGGGTTTGCCAAGTACATTCCGCTGAATTACGTGATGGGCAACTCGCTCAACATTCCTGCCCTCAAAGTCGAGCTGCGCACCGGCATCCCGGCCGTGGTCGACATCGCCTCACGCCTGGGCCTGACCTGCCTCGGCGAACCGTGCGGCTCCAAGAAGCCCGAAGACTACGGCATGAGCCTGACACTGGGTGCGTATCCCGTGCGCCTGGCCGACATGGCGACTGCCGCATCGACTCTCGCCACGCTCGGCGTCCGTCATCGCGAGGCCCCGATTCTCAACATCAAGGATGGGCTTGGCAAGGACGTCTTCATCTATGACCCGTCCAAGAACGAGTACCGCGCCGTCGACCCCAGCGTCGCCTTCATCATCGCGTCGATCATGTCGGATGACCGCAACCGTTGCATGTCGTTCGGCTGCCACGGCGACCTGACCCTGGCCGGGCGCCACGTCGCCGCCAAGACCGGTACCACGAACGACTTCAAGGACAACTGGACCATCGGCTTCACGCCCAGCCTGGCGACGGCGGTCTGGGTCGGCAACCCCGACAACAAGCCGCTGAGCCATAACTCGACGGGCATCGTCGGCGCCGCGCCCATCTGGCACAAGTTCATGACGCAGGCGCTGGGCGGCGCCCCCGACGAGTGGTATCCCGTGCCGGCCGGCCTCCACCAGGTTGGGCAGGACTTCTTCCTGCCGGGCACCGAAAACCTGCCGAAGACGCTCGCGCAGCCGTGGCCGCAGTGCAAGCTGCCGGCGAACTACAACCCCTACTCGCTGAGCTACAGCCAGATCACGGTCGACGGCGTCTATTGCATCGTGAACCCGCCGCCGCCCCCACCCGCGCCGGCCCCAACACCGACGCCATCACCGACCGTCTGCCTGCCGCTCGACCCCCAGTGCAAGCCGCACGACTGACGACGAACCGGCGACTTAGCTCAGGCCATTCCCGTCTGGTCGCTGGGGGCCTTCTCGGTGCGGCCCTGCTCGCCGTCACCGAACGGCCGGCGCGAGGCCAGCTCACCGGCGCGATCGCGTAGCTCGATGCCGCGCTGCATCAGGTCGTCGCGCAGTTCCTCGCCCGACTTGGGCGCGAGCAGCAAGGCGAGCCCAAAGCCGACCGCGACCCCGATCAGGAGCCCGGTCACGAACCGTTCCACGCCGCTGTCATCGTCCTGGGTGATGCGGGTGCGGCGCAGCGCCGAGACCGCGTCCGAGAGGCGGTCCTTCACCTCGAAATCCTGCGCGGCCTTGTTGGCCCGCTCCAGCAGGTCGCTCAACCGATCGACCGTCTTCTCTACCGTCTGATCCATCGTCGTCCTCCCTATGGCCGCCTGACCTTACTTTCTGTTCCGCCTGCTGCTCGCCGCCGGGGCGTCGCCGCCGAGCCTGCCGCCGCGCCGCTGTCGGAGGACAGCATGGCCTCCGCCTGACCCAGCAGCCGCGACACGCGCCGCCGCGTATTCACGCCCGAATCAGGGGCGTAGAGAAGCGCGAGGATCGCTCCGGCGATGGCGCCATGCGTGAGTCCTCGCATGTATCCCATTAGAAGTACCAGCCATCGTATCACGTGTCCTGGAAGCGCCCGCCGATCGGGCCGCACTCTCGCAAATTCAGGTATTTGCGGGAAGGTGCGATATACTAACCACCGGTGGACAGGGGGGAAAGGTGACAGGCGTGATATCCATTTTTTGCGATCTGGAGGGGACATGAGTGAGGTAGTCGACGAGGACGTAAACGTCCTGTTCATCGAAGATGACCCCGCGGTGGCCGAGATGTACAAGCTCAAGTTGGAGCTGGACGGCTACCGGGTCACCGTGGCGAAGTCCGGCGAGGAGGGCCTCGACCACGCCAAGAACCAGGTCCCCGACATCGTCTTCCTCGACATCCGACTCCCCAAGATGGACGGATTCGCGGTGCTCGAGAACCTCCGCTCCGACGGCGTGACGCGCAACATCCCGGTCATCATCCTTTCCAACTACGGCGAAAAAGAGCTCGTCGACCGCGGCCTGAAGCTCGGCGCGCTCGATTACCTGATCAAGTCGGAGACCACGCCCGCCAGCCTGAGTCGCGGCGTCCAGGATTGGGTCAAGGAATAGATCGCTTGGTCCACAATCGCGATCCCCGGATCGGCGGAGCCTTCGACCTGGACAAGCCCCTCTATACCATCAGCGTCGCCTCGGAGATCCTGGAGACCCATCCGAGAACCCTGATGATGTACGAGGACCTCGGCTTGATCGAGCCCTATCGCACCGCCACCAACCGCCGGCGCTACTCGCAGCGCAACGTGCGAAAGTTACAGGTGATTCAGCAACTGACGCGGGAGAAGGGCGTCAACCTGGCCGGCGTCAAGTACATCCTCATGCTGCTCGAGTCCTTGAAGAATGGCGGCGTGAAGCCGCCGGACGACCTCAAGCAGGTCTACGACCTCTACGAGGAGATTATTTAGGTCGCGGCGATCGGCGGCAATCCCTCGCTGTCGTTGGCTGAGCCGCCCGACGTTTCTTCCCAGTCGTGGGCTTCCGCTGCAGCGATGCGAGCGGCGACTGCCGACTTGACCTCGGGCGAGACCGCGATCGTCGGTGGGACCGCCTCCCCCAGGAGCAGGCGGTCCAGCTCCGGGCCATCGATCGTCTCCACGATCTGCAGGTGCTCGGCGATCCGTTCCAGGGTGGCGCGACGGCTGTGGCAGATGTCGTAAGCCTGCTGATAGGCCGCATCCGTCAAGGCCTTGACCTCGGCGTCGACGTCGGCCGCCGTCAACTCTGAGAAGAACTGGCTGTCGCCATCGCCTTTCCGGTGCAGCGTGACCAGGCCAAGCCGCTCGCTCATCCCGAACTCGCATACCATCTGGCGCGCGATGCTCGTGGCCTGTTCGATGTCCTGTTTGGCGCCGGTGGTGACGTCGCCAAAGATGATCTCCTCGGCGGCGCGGCCGCCCATGGCGGCGGCCATACGCGCGTTGAGCTCGGACTTCGAGGTCAGGTAGCGGTCCTTGAGCGGCAGCTGGATGGTGACGCCCAGCGCCTGGCCGCGCGAGACCACCGACACCTTGTGCACCGGATCGCTCTTGGCAATCGACTTCATCACCAGCGCGTGGCCGACCTCGTGGTAGGCGATGATCGCCTTCTCTTCCGGTGTGATCATGCGGCTGCGCTTTTCCGGGCCTGCCATCACCCGCAGGCTGGCTTCTTCCAGCTCGGCACTGCCGATCGCCATTTTCTTGTTGCGTGCCGCCAGGATGGCGGCCTCGTTGAGGAGATTGGCCAGGTCGGCACCGGTGAAACCGGGCGTCTGCCGCGCCACCACGTCGAGGTCGATGTTCTCGGCGAGGGGCTTGTGTTCCGCGTAGAGGCTCAAGATGGCGCGCCGGCCGTTGAGGTCGGGCGCGTCGATCGCGACCCGCCGGTCGAAGCGGCCGGAGCGCAGCAGCGCCGGGTCGAGCACGTCCGGGCGGTTGGTGGCCGCGATCACGACCACGGCGCAGTCGGTATTGAAGCCGTCCATCTCGACCAGCAACTGGTTCAGGGTCTGTTCGCGTTCTTCGTTGGTCCGGATCTGCGCGCCGCCGCGTTTGCGGCCGAGCGCATCGATCTCGTCGAGGAAGACGATGCACGGCGCATTCTTCTTGGCGTGCTTGAAGAGGTCACGCACGCGCGCCGCGCCGACGCCGACGAACATCTCGACGAAGTCCGAGCCACTCAGCGAGTAGTAGGGAACCTTGGCCTCGCCCGCAACCGCGCGCGAGAGGAGCGTCTTGCCGGTACCCGGCGGGCCCACGAGCAGGATGCCGCGCGGCATGCGTGCCCCCAGCTGACCGAAGCTGCCGGGCGCCTTGAGGAACTCGACGACTTCCTCGAGCTCGTGCTTTGCCTCGTCGACGCCGACCACCTGGGAAAAGGTGACCGGCTCGCCCTCGCCGGCTCGCGACTCCGCCAGGTGCTTGGTCATCGCCCCCATCGGGTTTCCGAGAAGGTTCGATCGCCGCAACAGCATGAACAGTAGCGCCAGGAGGACGAGCAGGCCCAGCAGGTTGGGGAGCACGGTCGCGACCGACGTCTCATCGGTGGACTGAACCGCGACCTTCACGTTGTGACCGCGCAGGTACTGCTCGGTCGCGCCCATCGACGATTCCTTCTCGATCGTCCACGACTGCCGGCCCGAGGTATCCATCAGCAGGATGCGCTGCCCGGTGATGCTGGCGGTGGCGATTTGACCACGGTCGACGCGATCGAGGACGTCGCTGATCGGCACGCTGGGCTGGTTCCAGACCGTGTTGGCGCCCGAGTGGCCGAGGAACCAGAGCCCACCGAGGAGCAGCAAGGCCAGCACGCCGATCGCCGGCATCACCACCCATTTGCGGCGTAACACCGACGGGACATGAAGACGGCGAAACAACGTTTTCATTTCCTCAACCCCTCTCCTTAGTACGCGACTGGCTGGTCGGGTAACGCGATCAACGCCTTCGCCGCGATGCCGCCCGTGCCGTATCGCTGCCAGAACGGGAAGGCGGTGATGGCCTGCTGCTCCTCGCCGGTCACGCCATTGTCGGCGTTCGCGAGCCGGTAGTACGACCAGCTGATGCCGCCCTGGGCGCGGGTCTCGTTCATCGAGGTCACGATCTCATCGCCCGGCGGGGCCCCCGGCGTGCCGTACTCGGGGGCGGCGTCGTACGCCTGCGCGGTGATCGTCAGCGGACGCTTGTAGGGATTGACGCCCGGATCACGGAACTGGGCGAAGACGGTGTCGACGTAGGCGCGCGTTCCGTCCGGACCGCTGTATTGCGGTAATCCGGTCGCGCGCCAGTAGACCATCGGCGCGAAGACCTGGCAGAAACGGGACATCGTCGCGTAGGCGTAGCCGGGATGATCGTAGGGAGTGGGCAGCGTGCTGGCAATCAACAGGTAGCGCTCGCCGAGCCCGTTCATACCGGAAATGCCGCCGCGGATTCCCGACAGGTATTGACCGACATTTGGATCCGAAGTGCTGTCGCCCTCGATCGTGAGTGCCAGCCCGTCCAGGCGCTGACCCTGCTCCTCGAACTGCGCTGCGGCCAGCGCGTCGGCCGTGTCGGACGTCGGATCGTCGAGCATCGGCTCGATCCAACCGAGGATGCTCAGGCCGTGCGCGTGCGCGATCGGCAGCAGGTCCATCAGCGCCGAGGCGCCGTAGAAGTGGTGTCGCGAGTCGGCGATTCGAATGTAGAGATGACTGAGGTCGGCGCGGACCGCGGCATCGACGATAGCCGCCGCGCGGTCGGCATCGGGGTCATTCCAGTCGCCGTCGAAGATCATCAGCCAGGCGCCTTTGCCTTTGACGCCGTCGAGCGGTGATCGAGGCGTCTGCGCAAAAGGCCGGGCGGTGACGGGCGCCTTGACCACGGCGGCGACCGGGCGGCCGAAGCTGTGGATCACCTGGGCGGCCTGGGCTTGCTCCTGCGCGCGCGCCTCGAGGTAGGCGCGCAGGCCGAAGGGGGGTGTGAGGAGCGCGAAAAGCATCACGCCCAGCACTACCTTTCCTCCAAACGCCGTGACTTGCCGTAAGATGCCCGACATGCTCGAGGGGTCGGCTCCCGCGCCGTTCGGGCGTGACACTATCGGCAAGTTCGGACGCGTTCAAGCGCGGGGTCCCACGGCTAAGGTGATATGCCCCCGCACAGTCATTGGGTGACCTTTACCGCTTCGTCACACTGCTCCCACGTCTCGCCACAATTCGCGCAAACGTCGTCGCCCTTGGCGGTTTATCACTAATGTTGATATGTTGGATATAATGGTTTACAGTATTGCGTTCTGGAGGGTCCCCCTTGGCCTTGCCGCATAAGTCCAGCGAAGTCTCGGACATGTTCGACATCGAGCCGCGCACGCTGTTCGTCTACGAGAGCGAAAACCTGATCGCGCCCGAACGGACCCCCACCCAGCGGCGCCGCTACTCGCGCCGCGATATCGAGCGCATCCGCCTCATCCGGGAGCTGACCACCGTCCACGGCATCAACCTCGCCGGCGTCAAGGTCATCTTCTCTCTGATGGAAGCGGCGGTGCAGGGCCGGCTGCAGATCCCGGAGACCGAGTTTCCCGAGCTCGCCGGCGCCCGCCATCTCTGGGCCTGAGCCCGCCTAAGCGCGGCTCCGCACCGCCAGGTTAGGTTAGATCGAGCCCTCGCGCCCCACGGCGATCGTGTCCCCTGTCGCCACCTCGGGCTGCCGCGCCGCCAGCGGCTCGACCAGGTCGCGAATGTCCTGCAGCTGCGCCGAGATCCAGCGCGCGACGTCGTTCTGCTGCACCACGGCTCGCATCTTCTCGGCGCGCGCGTGGCGTTCGACCGGATCCATCAGCAGCGCCCGGTGAAGGGCCTGCGCCGTGGCATCGACGTCGAAGGGATTGATGGTGATCGCCCACTCGCCAAGCTCTTCGTGTGTGCCCGCATTCTCCGAGAGGACCAGCGCACCGCCACGGCGGTTGACCGTGATCCCTTCCTTCGCCACCAGGTTCATGCCGTCGTAGATGGGATTGACGAGCAAGACGTCGAACTGCTTGTAGCCGGCCACCGCGCGGTTCATATCGTCGCGGAGCTCGAGGCGGATTGGTTGCCAGTCGCCGGACGCGAAACGGCCGTTGATGAAGCGTGCGGTCTGCACCACCTGGCGGGCGTACTCGCGATATTCCGGAACATTCTGGCGGGTCTTCTGCAGCATCGCCCAGAAAATGACGCGGCGGTGCCACTCGGGATGGGCATGCAAGAGTCGCTCGTAGGCGATGAACCCGCGGATGATGTTCTTGGACAGGTCCATGCGGTCAACCCGGTAGACGAGTTGCTCCGGGCGCCAGCGCAGCACCTCGCGCTCGGCCCGCTCCACCGCCGGGCTGGCGGCGCTTCGCTCGAACTCGCGAACGTCGATCGAGATCGGATAGCGACGCACCCAGACGGTGCGGCCGCGATAGAACGCGGTCTGCTGGCGAAGATCCACCGGCAGGCCCATGTTTTCTTCACAGGTCAGCAGGAAGTTGCGCACGTCCGAGTAGGTTTGCAGCCCGATGATGTCCGCCGCCAGCAGGCCGTCCATGATCTCGTCGCGCATGTAATGCGGCAGTACCTTCCAGTACTGCGGCGTCGGCCAGGGGATGTGGACGAAATGCTGGATGACCGCGTCCGGCAGCTCGCGCCGGACGAGCCGCGGCACCAGGTAGAGGTGATAGTCGTGGGAGAGCACGAGGGGGCGCTTCCGGCCGCGTCGGGCTTCGCGGACGATCTGCTGGGCGAACAGCTGGTTGACCAGGCGGTAGCCCTCGGTCCAGGCACGGTGCGTGCTGTCGTCCAGCACCGGCGCTTCCGCCAGGTTCCACAGGTAATGCTGCACGAACCAGAGCAGCGGGTTGGCGATCGCGTTGTAGTACAGGTCGTAGACCAGGCGCGGGGGATTGACCCAGCTCACCTGGAATCGCGAGCCGTCCGTGGTCTCCACCATCATCGGTTCGCCACCGTTTCCCAGCTCGAGCTCGCGCTCCAAGCCGTCGCGCACGGAGGCGACCCAGACCGCCCCCGTCGCCTGCGCCAGTCCCGAGAGCCCGGTCACGAGGCCGCCCGAGCCGCGCACGAAGCGCTCGCCGTCGGCCGGTTCCGGGGCGAGGTCGACCGGAGGCCGGTTAGCGGCCACAATCGGGTGAAAGTCCTTGAGAAGGCGCCGGGTGTACTGCTCGATCGCCAGCATCGCTCGCGTCTAACTCTACGCGGCTACCTCCAGATCACCCCCTGGAAGGGGTGGTCCGCTTGCACGCGTCGCTAATATGTGATATCGTGAATATAAAGTTACGGGCAGCCAAGCATGGGCGCCTGGGGCGCCCAAGGGGTTAGAGCGTGGGAAAGCGTAAGCGAACATCGTCGATCGCTCCCGGGCGGGCAGTCTTCACGCCAAGCATCGCGAGCGAGATCCTCAATCTCCATCCACGCACGCTCATGATCTACGAGAGCGAGAACCTGATCAAACCGCAGCGGACCGCCACCAACCGGCGCCGCTATTCGGAAGACGACATCCGCCGCGTCCGGGTCATCCAGTTCCTCACCCGTCAGAAGGGTGTCAACCTGGCCGGGGTCAAGTACGTGCTCCGTCTCCTCCAGTCGCTGGGCAATCAGGGCCTCGATCTGAACCAGGTCCGCGAGTTGGACACACTGCCGGAAGTCTCGGGAAACGGCATCGGCGCCTGATTTCTGTACTGCTGGCCGCCCTTCCCGGACCTGAGGCGGCTATTTGTGGCAATCCTTGACAGCCCTTCCTAACTATGTAACAGTAGGCATATCAGGTTTAATGCGTAAATGAATCAAGCCTATTCGGGGTCAGTGAAGGGAGCGATTTAGATGTTGAGCGATGCGATCGAGGAAATACACCGCGAGTTCGAGGCGGCGGCCGACCGGCGCAACCAGGAGCTGAAGCGGCGCGCCGACGTGCGCCGGGTCGACGACTTTCTCTTGTCAATCGAGGACATCATCGAGAACCGCCGGGGCGCCGTGCCGGCGCCGCTGATGGACGACATCATCCGCTTCGTGCGCCCGCTGAGCCGCAAGCTGCTTCGCGCACTCAACCGCAACGTCACGCGTGACCCGGTGCGCGTATTGGACGTGCTCTTCGACTGCCAGCAGCTCCTGTTGCCACGGATGATGGTGGCGTAATCCTGACCTGAGGGGGGTTCTCCGGCAAGTAAATCGCCAGCCGGCACGCTCAATAAGCCGGATAGCCGTTGCAGTTGATTCCGGACTGTGCGTGAAATAGCCTGTGCGGCCGGTCGGAGTACCCTGCTGAGGATCCCTTGATGCGCCAGACCACGGCCCGCAAGCGCGGGTTGCCAGCGACGCTGAAGCGTCGCTGGTGGATTTTCCCCATCGTCCTGCTGCTGGTGGCGGCCGCCCTGGTGCTGCGCGCGCTCTCCGCACCGCTGGCGGTCAGTGCCAGCGTCGCCGAGGGCGACCATGCCGTGGTGCGGAGTTCGGCGGTCGCGCTCAGCTTTAACCAGGACATGGACGTGGCGTCGGTGATCAAGGGCTTCCGCATCATTCCCTCCGCGGCCTACACCGTAGTCGTCAAGAGTCAACGGGCCTTCGAATTCCACCCGCAGTTGGAGCCCGACACCGCCTACCGCATCCAGGTGATCGGCGCCCGCAAGGGAGTCGGCTTCGGCAGCGAGAATTATTCGGTCGCGTTTCGCACCGAGCCCGCGCCGAAGGTCACGAGCGCGACCTTCAATGACGCGCCCCTCGCCGACGGCCAGCAAGCCGTTGCGCTGCGCGGCAACGTTAAGGTGACGTTCTCCCAGCCCATGGACCCCACGCGGACGCCCGTCCTCCTGGACGGCGCCGCCATCGATACCAAGAGCATCACCTGGGACGCGACCGGACAGAGCGCCACGCTGGCGGTGACGCTCAGCCATAGTCGCACCCACACGCTGCTGGTCCCAAAGACCGCGACGAACCGAAAGAAGGATCTTGCCGTCGCCGATTGGACGCTCGGCTTCGCGACGGTGGTGCAGGTGCCATCCGCCGGATCGACGGCACGCATCGGGACGTCGGGGGCGCCCATCATCATCCAGATCGAGAACAGCTCGCAGCCCACGGTCCGGCCGCAGACCGGCATGCAGCAGGCCGACATGATCTACGAATACATCAGCGAATTCGGCATCCCGCGGCTCTCCGCCGTCTACTGGCATCCGCCCTCCAGTCTCATCGGGCCGGTGCGGAGCTGCCGCCTGATCACGGTACAGCTCGAGCAGATGTACCGCGGCATGATCTATTGCTCCGGTGCCAATGACTTCGTCCTCGGCCAGGTCTGGAAGTGGCCGAACGTCGTCTATGACTACACCTACATGTACGCCTACATGTACCGGGCCGGCGATCGCGCGGCCCCCCACAACGTGATCGCCCGCCCCGACCAGATCACCGCCCATACGGGGCAGGCGAACCTACCGGCCCCCAACTATGACGTCGCGCCGGCCCACCCGGACGCGCCGCTGCCGGGCGCGACGCCGGCCACCAGCGTTTCGATCCCGCAGCACGGGGCCGTCTGGCGGTATGATGCCAACTCGCATGAGTACCTCAAATGGCAGGACGGCTCGCCGTTTACGAACGTCGGCACGGGCCAGGTCCACGCCAAAAACCTGATCATCGAACGGGTCCAATCCCGCCTGGACAACAGCCCGGGCAACACCGGCGTACACCACACCTACAACACCGAGTACTACGAGTTGGCCGGCGAAGGAACGGCCGACATCTATTCCGACGGCGGCATGATTCACGCGACCTGGAAACATCCAAATCGCGATTTACCGGTTGTCTACTACGATGCCAGCGGCAACCCGGTGGACTTCAACACCGGCTTGACCTGGGTTCACGTAATAGGGAGTGATCAATGACCTGGACGCAAACACTTCGTCAGCGCTGGTGGCTGCTACCGATCGCCATCCTGGTGGTCGCGGCTGCCATCGTGATTCGAATCATCACCACCCCGCTCGAGGTGAGCGCGAACGTCAACGACGGTGACCAGGCCGTTCCACGAACCGCCACCATCGATCTGCATTTCAACCAGGAGATGAAGCCCGCCTCCGTGCAGCACGCCTTCATCATCACGCCATCCGTGCCGGTCTCCTTCAAAGCCGTCGGTCCCAAGGAGTTCCAGTTCCGGCCAACGATGAAACCGAACACCGCCTATCACGTCAGCCTCAAGGACGCCCAGAACACCTCGGGGCGTGGCGTCAGCAGCGGTTTCAGTTTCAAAACCGAGCCCGCCCCGGCCATTGCCGCCGTCAAGGTTGACAACAAGGCCGTGGCCGACGGCCAGCAGTCGGTGAAGCCGACCGGCGACGTCAAGATCGATTTCTCGCAGCCCATGGACTCGGCTCGGACGCCGATCTCGCTGAACGGCAAGCCCTACGACAAGCCGGTCACCTGGTCGAGCGACGGGAAGAGCGCCGCCCTCAGCCTCAAGCTAGGACACAGCCGGCAGTACCAGCTGTCCGTCCCGCAAACCGCCGTCAACCGCAAGCTGGACCCGCTGGCGGCCGACTGGAAGTTGTCGTTCACGACCGTGATCGAGGTGCCGTCGCAAGGCGACTCCGCCCGCATTGGGGCGTCAGGCGCGCCCACCATCATCCAGGTCGAGAACAGCATCGACGCCCGTCCGCAGGCTGGCATGCAGCAGGCCGACATGGTCTACGAATACATCAGCGAAGGCTCGATCCCCCGACTGAGCGTCGTCTACTGGCATCCGCTTCCTGACCTCGTCGGGCCGGTGCGCAGCTGCCGTTTGATCACCATTCGCCTGGAGATCATGTACCGCGGCATGATCTACTGCTCGGGCGCCAACGACTACGTACTCGGCATGGTCTGGAAGTACCCCAACCTGGTCAACGATTACAGCCGCGGGGCCGGCAACGTCTTCTATCGTGACAACAACACTCGCTACGCGCCGCACAACGTGATGATGCACGGCAACAATGTCACGACCTACACCGCGCAGCAGAACATCGGCGCCTTGTACTACGACATCGCCCCCAAGCACCCCGATGGCACCTTCACCGGGGACGCCGCGCCCCAGATCAGCGTTCCGGATCACGGCGTCGTCTGGCAGTACGATGCCGGCTCCAAGCAATACTTCAAGTCCCAGGACGGCGCGCAGTTCGTAAACGTCGGGACCGGGCGCGTACACGCGAAGACCGTCATCGTCGAACACGTCAACTCGTTCCTCGATACCAACCCGGCCAACAGCTTCCACGGCTACTTCACCGAAGCCTACGAGCTGACCGGTGATGGCACGGCCGAGGTCTACGTCGACGGTGTCGTCATCCACGCCACCTGGCATCACCCGGATCCGAACGTTCCAGCGGTCTACCTCGATGCCAGCGGAAACCCGATCGACCTGGACAATGGCCTGACCTGGGTCCACGTCATCGGCTCCGAAAAGTGGCACATGCTCGGCTGATTTCCTGATTGACCGAGGAAGGGAATCCGCGGGTTCCCTTCCTTTCTCGAGCAGAATAAGCTGTGCCCGCGACGACCACCACCGTCTACATCGTGCCGCACACCCACTGGGATCGCGAGTGGTACGCGACGTTTGAGACCTTTCGAGCACAGCTCGTCCAGCTCTGGGACCAGCTGCTCACTCTGACCGAGGCCGATCCCGACTTCCGCTTCCTGATGGACGGGCAGACGGTCGTGATCGACGATTACCTGGAGGTCCGGCCGGAAGCGCGTGGCCGCCTCGAGCGGGCCGTTCGCAGCGGGCAGATCCAGGTCGGCCCCTGGTACACGCTTCCCGATGAGTTCCTCGTCAGCGGTGAAACGCTGGTTCGCGACCTGCAACGCGGGCTGGCCTCGGCCGAGGCTCATGGTGGCTCGATGCGGGCCGGGTACTTACCGGACTCGTTCGGCCACGCGGCCCAGATGCCGCAGATCTACCGCCAGCTCGGCTTCCAGCATGCCGCCGTCTGGCGAGGCGTGCCGCTGGCGATCGACCGCGTCGCGTTCGACTGGGAAGCGCCCGACGGCAGCCGGATCCTCACCGCCTACATGGGCAACTCCTACTCGCAGGGGTTCGATCTGCCGACCGAGCCCGGCGCCCTGGCGGCCCGCGTCGCGGACGCGCTCGATGCCGTCGCGCCGTTCCACCCGACCGCCGACGTCCTGCTCATGAACGGCAACGACCACGTCCTGCCACAGGCGGCGCTGAGCGCGGCGGTGCGAGCGGCAACCGGACGGCTTGACGGTACCCTGATCCGGCTCGCACGGCTCGACGACTATCTGGCACGGCTCCCCGCAAACGGCTGGCCGCTCTGGCGGGGTGAATTGCGTTCGTCGGCACGGGCCAACGTCCTGATGGGAACGCTCTCGGTTCGCGTGCCCGACAAACAGCGCTACTTCGAGGCCACCCGCTTGCTCGAGCGCATGGCGGAGCCACTCGCCGCCGTTACCGGCGTCGATGCCGTAAAGGCCCTCGATCAGGCGTGGACGCTGATCCTGCAAAACGCGGCGCACGATACCGCCTGCGGCTCGGGTATCGACGCCGTCGCCGAGGCGTCGAGGCGCCGAAGTACACGGGTGATCGAGATCGCGCAGCACATCATCGATGAGGCTGTTCCACGACTTGCCGGCGCCGGCCAAGTGTGGAACCCGAGCCCATTTCCGCGACAGGGCCTGGTCGAAGCTGAAGGCGCGCTGGTCCTGACGCCCGTCATTCCCGGCGGCTCGGTGGTTTCGCTCACGACCACGAGTCCCGTCACCCCGGCCACCGCTCGTGGAACTCGGCTCGAGAACGCACAGCTTGTCTGTGATCTTCTTGCCGACGGCACGCTCGCGGTTCTCGACCGGCGCAGCGGATTGCGCTACCAGGGGCTGCATCGGCTGGTCGACGAAGGGGACGCCGGCGATGAATACAACTTCTCGCCGCCCCAAGCCAATCCGCAGCTTGCTGATCCCGTCCGCAATCTCCGGAGCGCGCTGCTGGAAGCGGGTCCACTCCGGGCCCGCCTGGAGGCACGCTACGATTTCGCGGTCTTCAGCGGGCTCAGCCATGATCGGCGGCGGCGCAGCGAGGCGCAAACGACACTACCCGTGCGGCTTACCCTCTCGCTCGAGGCGGACCGAGCGCGACTCGATATGGAGCTCGAGGTCATCAACCGCGCGGAGGATCACCGGCTGCGCGTCCATTTCCCATTGCCCTTTCGTGCCAGCCATTCCGCCTCCGATACGGCCTTTCACGTCACGCCGCGCGCGGTGGCCGCGGCCCGGCGCGATCCCGGTGCCGCGGAGGTGGAGCTGCCCACCTACCCGATGTGGTCGTTCGTCGATGCCAGCGATGGCCGCGCGGGCCTCGCGGTGATCGCCCACGGTCTGCATGAGTACGAAGTGCTGCCTGGCCCTCCCCAGGAGCTCGCCCTGACCCTGCTGCGCTCGGTCGGCTGGCTATCCCGGGATGACCTTCTCACTCGCGCCGGGCACGCCGGTCCCGAGGTGGAGACGCCGGGCGCCCAGGTCCCAGGAGGACATCGGTTTCGGTACAGCCTCTTCCTCCACGCCGGCGACTGGCAAGAAGGAGGCGTGTGGCGCGCAGCCGAGTCGGCCCTTCTTCCTATCGTTGTGGGGCGCGGCGCGCCTGTGACCGGGACGCGACCGGCTATCGAGCTGGAACCGGACTCTCTGCAGCTGACCGCACTGCGGCCACGACCGGGTGGTTACGATCTCCGCTTCGTCAACGCCTCCGACACATCACGCGACGCGCGCGTTCGACTGCAGCCACAACCCGCGGGTGTGGGCGTGGTGACACTTGGCGAGGTCGAGCGCGAGCGCCTGGCGCCGCATGATGGCGTGCTCACGATGCGCGTTCGTCCCTGGGAAATCGTGACCCTGCGCGCGACCCGATAGCGAAGACTCGCGACGTTGATTAGGCGGCCGCGAACGCCTTCTCGTGGTTCATCCAGCGAGGCAGGGCGTTGAGGAGGGCCGGGCCCTCGACCTGCGTCTTGATGACGTACTCCAGAGCACCAAGCTGGATGGCGCGCTTGATCAAGGTCGGCTCGCTGAAGTTCGACATCACGACCACCGGTGTGTTCTTGGTCTCGTCGGACGCCCGAAGGGTCTGCAGCACCAGGATTCCGTTCTGGCGCGGCATCATGACGTCGAGCAGGATCACCTGCGGCTGGACGCGCGCACAGAGGTCGACGCCCGAGACGCCGTCGTTGGCGACCTCGACCTGGTAACTGTTGCCGCGGAACAGCGTCGCGTAGTAATTGGCGGCGACCGGGTCGTCCTCGATGATCACCACGGTCCCAGCGCTCGGCCCCTCGCCGGCCGCGGGTGTCTGCGGCACGTCGGCCGCCGGCGATTCCTCGGTCGCCACCGTGTCGACCACCGCAGGCTGAGGCTCAGGTTCTGGCGCCGCGTTCCATGGGCGCCAGGAATCGGAATCGGTCGTCGAAGTGACCGGTTCCGCGGTGGGGGCCTCTTGCTGCCAGCTGTGTTCGGCCGAGACTGGCTCCGCTTCCGGCTCTGGCTGCGACTCCGGTTCTGGTTCCGCCGCGACCGGCGCGGGGGCAGGCTTAGGTTCGGGCGCAGCCGCTTCCTCGCCAAAGAGCATGTCTCGCATCGACCGCCGCGCTTCGCGCTTCGGCTCGGGCTCTGGCTCCGGCTCGGGCTGCGCTTCCGGCTCGACCACCGGCGCCTGGGCCTCAGCGGTCACGGGCTCCTCTACCTCGACGGTTGTCTCGGCCGCAGCGGCCTCGGGCTCCTCGTCTTTCGCCTCGGCCGGGCCGAAGGCAAGGGGAAGTGATTCGGTCTCCGCGGGCGTCTCTTCCTCGGCGGGAGTCGCCTCGACGGGAGGCGCCGGCTGGGCGCTGGCGCTCATCTGGGGCACAGTGGGAACGGCGGGCGCAGCCGCGGCGGCCGCCGGCGCCGGCGCCGGCGGGGTCCAGGTTACCGGCGTGCCGGCCACGGGCGGGGTCCACCCCGTGGTGGCTGCGGGCTCCGCCGTCTTCGACTGGACGATCTTCTCGAGGCTCTCGAGCACGTTGAAATTGAAGCGGCGACGCTTGGGTTTTCCGCGGCGGCCTGCATCTCCGGCGGACGGCTCCGCGGCGGGCGGCTCGGCGGCCGCTGCATTGCCCGCGAAGGTCGGTGGCGCGGGAGGCGCTGGCGGCGCACCTGGTGGTGCAGGCGGCGCGAAACTCGGCGGCGCGGCAGGGCCGCTCGCCATTGCCGGAAAGGCCGGTGGTCCGAACGGCGACCCGACCGGTGGCGCAAATGGCCCGGGAACGCCAGGGGGCGGAGCGATCGGCTGCGACATTGGCTGTTGGGGTGGGGGCTGCGGCTGATAGAAGGGGACCGGAGTCGGCGCCGAACCCGGCATCCCACGGCCGGGGCCGGCCGGATAGCCGCCCCAGGGCGATCCCTGCGGTGGCGCGGGGGCAGCCCATGGCACGTTTTGCGGCGCGTACGGCGGCTGCTGGCCCGCGCTGGGCTGGGTTGGAGTCGTGTTTGGCGCCCAACCGGGAGGTGATGGAGGCGAATAAATCTGCGGCGCCATGCCGGCTTTTTGCAGCGCGGTCCCGAGGTTACGGGCGTAGGTGCGGCCACCCTTGACCGGGGGGAGAGCGCCTCCGCTCTCGATCGGAGCCTCTTCGACGACGGGGGCGTTGGTGACGTAGCGCCGGCCACCCCCGCTACTGGAGCCGGCCGCCTTCGCCGACGTCAGATCGCGGTGGAGGCGCTCGTTTTGCCAGCGAGTCACGAGCAACCAGACGGTGAACCAGGCGAGAAACAACCCGAGCACGAGGATGACCTTGTCCCGGTTGGCGAAGACCAGGTGGCTGAAGGGCGTCAGGAAGTTTTGCAGTCCGCTCATTGGCCGTTTCCGCTTGCGAAAAGATAGCCCGCGACCATTGGGCAGGGGCGCTGGCTGGGCGCAGGCACGTTAATAGAACGCTGAGTGGCAGAAAGGCTGTCACTCGTGAGAAGCGGACGTTACCGGACCGTCACCTCTGTCCGGCTTGGGCGCGCTCGGCGAGGCGGCGGTAGCCCTCCTGCAGACGCGGAATCAGCTGCGCGAAGTTGATTGCCCAGCCGAGGCCGACCACCTTATCGGTGAAAATCCGCTCGTCGTTGGGATTCCAGTAGGCGTCGCGGAACCGCCGCGGCGTGGGGACGCGAAAGTCGTAGGGGACCCCGGCGACCTTACCGTTCCAGGTGCGCTGACCTTCCGGCTTGCTCAACTCCTGGGCGACGGCCGCGAGCGTCAGGAAGAAAAGGGCGGCCCGTACCAGCCGACCGAGCCGCATCGTCAGCCGACCTTTCGACCCTGGAAGCCGAGGTTGGGCAGATCGTCCTGGAGGTTTTCCATCGACTTCGCATAAATCCAGTAGTCGAGCGCGGCCTTGGAAAAGACGACGCGGTCCCCGACTTTGGTAAAGGGGATGTTGCGCTTAGCCACGAGGTCGTCGATCAAATCCTTGGGCACTCCCAGGTAGCTGGCGGCCTGCAGCGTGTTCATCACGTAGTTGACGGCCGTTGGATCGTAGATCACGATCAAATCCTCCGGGTGATCT
>VBFR01000233.1 GCA_005889345.1 Chloroflexota bacterium | reverse complement strand
TTGCGAAAGCTCTCCTGGCGGACTCGCCAGGTTGTGGCTTGCGGATCGCGGACATCGACCCTGGGAAGCGAGCGGTAGTACGCGCCGCCGCGCTGCCGGTACCCGTCGTCGCCCCGGATCCGTCGGTACTGTGCGAGAAACGGCTCGATCTCTTGAAGACGCCCTGGCTTCAACAGGCGGTAGATGCCGTCGTGCAGTGGGATTTCGGTGCCGCACGCCCGGCAGATCGGCGCGATCCCAGGGGAAGCCGTGAGCGGCGCCGCGCATTGCCGACAGATGAACGCCGGCATCCAGGCCCGCTCAGTCATGGCATTGCATCACGATCAGGAAGTGATCACCCCACCCGCGCAGTCCGGGCCATCCCGCCACGCGGTCCTCGAGACCCTGCAGCATCGCCACGGCGCGCGGGTGCCGCAGCGCGAACGCTTCCATGTAGGGCGGCGGGGCGAGCAATCCCAGGCTGCGCAGGGAGCGGAATGTGAAGCCCGAGCGCTCGAAGGCCGACCGAAACTCGGCGGGACTGTAGTACGAGGTCCAGACGGTGCGGCCGTTCAGCGGGACCGGGACGGGCCCATTGGCTGCGCGCCTCCGCGCCTGGCTCCCTTGTCGTTTCACGGTGAAGAGGGCGAGCTCCCACGGACAGACACGGCCGATGACCGACGCGATCAGCATGCCCCCGGGCCGCAAGCGGCCGCCGATCGCCGGGGCAGCGACGGCAAGGTCGGGCACGCAATTCAGCGAGCCGAGGTCGGAGTAGGCGGCGTCGAAGTCGTCGATCGCCAACCGATCGAGCTCGTGGATGCCAAGGTGGTGTACCGCCAGCGTCCGCTCGAGGCCGGTTCGGGTGGCGCGGTCCTGGGTCCTCCGCACCATCTCCGGCGACCAGTCGATGGCCGTGACGCGGTAGCCCTCTTGGGCAAGCGCCGCGGCATCGAGACCGGTGCCGCAGCCCAGGTCTAAAAGGGTAGCCCCGGGCGGAACCCGGCGACGAACCTCGGCCAGCGTTCGCGCGCGCACCGCTTGCACCAGCGAGTTGTTTCCCAGCGGGCCGTCATAGGCGTCGGCCACGGAGTCAAACGCCGATCGTGTGTCGATGAGCTGCTCCGCGTTCATGCCAGGGCCCGCCTGACGAACACGGCGGTCAGGCCCGCTCCGAAAATCTGGCGGGCCAGGACCGCGAGCGCCGCGCCCGGCGCGCCGTAGATCGGGATCAGCCAGAGGCCGATCCCGGTGAAAAAGACGAGTTGGAGGACGTCACCGGCGGCGATGTAGCGCACGCGCTCGAGGGGGTAGAGGACGAAGGCGGCGGGCTGCGCGTTGAGGCCGATGACAAAGCCCACCACCAGGATCGCGAACGGGAGCGTGGCGCCGGCATAGGCAGCCCCGTAGAGGACGCCCAGGAGCGCGGCGGCGAGCGGCAAGATCACCAGCAATGCAGCCGACGCGAGCCCGGTGAGGCGCAGTGTACGAGCGACATAGGCGCGCAGGTCGGCTTTTGCCCGGTACTGGCTGGCATCCGGAAATGACGAGGTGAGGACCGCGTTCTGGACGACCTCGAACTTGGCCAGCAGTGCCAGCGCGGCGCCGTAGAGTCCGACTTCGGCCGCCGGGCGGAAGTGGCCGAGGAGGAGGACGTCCAGGCTCAGGAAGATCGTGGAGGCGATGGCCGCGACCGCGATCCAGCGACTGAAGCGCCACAGTTGCCCGAATCGTGTGCCGAGCGATGCCAGCAGGCGCGGTCGAAGATCGGACGGGAGGGAACGCTGGCCCACGACCACGAGCACCAGCGGAAGCACGACCTCGATGCCGACCAGCGGCCAGAGTGCGATCCGGCTGGTGAGAAAGAGCACCACGATGATGATCGCGCGCAGCAGGGCCTGCCCCATGCTGATCAGGCTCAGAACACCGAAGGTCTGGCGGGCCTCGAGCAGCGTCTGCACGTAGTTGAGCAGCCCGCCGGTGAGCAATGTCAGCGCGGCCAGTCGAATGAGACCTGGCTGAACCGCGCCCGCATACCATCCGTTGACGATCCACCCGGCGAGCCCGGCTAGCAATGCGGCCGCGAGCGTGCCGAACACGAGCTTTGCCATCAAAAATGAACGGGCGACGGCCTGGGCCTCGGCCGCTGACGCGGCTCCGGCGATGTAGGTCACGGCGGCGTCGCGAAAGCCGAACTCCGCGACGAACGAGAACAGGCTGACCAGGCCCATGACGATCGCCAAGCGGCCGGCGTCCGCCGGGGCCAGCGCCCGATACGTGAGCACCGAGGCCAGCAGGCCGAACGCCAGCTTAACCACGTTGCCACTGAGGAGGACCGCGACGTTGCGCAGTGGCCGCCGCAGGGTGGCGAGCTCAGCGACCACGTGCCACCATGACCAGGTCGCGCACCGACCGGCCGAAGGCACGGTGACGCCGGTGATAGCGCGCCGACGCCAGCAGGTTGCGCCGCAGGCATTCGCGCGCCAGCCGGACTGACGCGGGGCGATTCGTCAGGCACCACCGCAGCGCCTTCCGCATCACCCGGACGTTTCCCGCATAGATCGCTCCACCGGGCGCGCGGCTGAGGCTGTCCGGCGGCGAGTCGATGCTGATCAACGACGCGGGAACGTAGGCGCCGCGAGCGCGAGCGGCCATTCTCAGCCAGTAGTCCCAGTCCTCGGCGGGGCTGCAGCGGGGATCGAACGCCCCCACGGCATCGGCGAGGGAGCGTCGGATCAGGACGCCGCCGGTAACCAGAAAGTCGGTCCGCAGCAGCGGGTCGAAGATGTCGATGGCGCCCGCGGATTTTGGCATGGAGGACACCTGCGGCTGATAGTCGCAGTAGGCGAAACCGGCGTCTGGATGCTGCAACAGCGCCCCGGCGAGCTCAGTCAGCGCGGTGGGCTGCCAGACGTCATCCGAGTCGAGGAAGGTGATGAGCTCACCCCGCGCACCTGGCAGGCCGGCATTGCGCGCCACCGCGGGGTTCCCCGAGTGCGCGATACGGATCGATGTCACCGGCTGGGTTTCGAGGAACTCGGCCGTGCCGTCCGTGGACCCATCGTCCACGACGATCACCTCACGGTCGGTGAGCGTCTGGGCAAGCACGCTGGTCAACGCGCGGGCCAGCGGCCCTCGCCGTTCGTACGTGGTCAGGATCACCGAGATCACCGGTATCCCTTGTTGGTACGACCCGGGGTTTCTCGACCCCTAACCACGAGTGACTGTAACCCAGGTGCGTACGGTTCTGCAGGGACAGCCCTTGGCTAGCAGCTACGGGGGATAGCTTCATGAAGGTCATTCTGTATAACCCCCAGAGCACCGCATCGCGAAAGCGTATCCTCCCGCTTTCGTTGCTGGCTCTTGGGGCGCTCATCGAGGGCCGGCACGAGTATGTGATCGTCGACGGCAACGTCGAGCCGGATTCGCTCAGCGCGCTCGACGGGCGGGTGCGCGACTGGGGCGCGCGGGTGCTGGCGATGACGGTCATGCCAGGTCCACAACTCAGCGCGGCGGTGCCCCTTGCCCGAGAGCTGAAACGGCGGCATCCGGACCTGATCATGGTGTGGGGCGGGTATTTCCCGACACAGCACCACGAAGTCTGCGTGCGCGCACCGTACGTCGACTACGTGGTCCGTGGCCACGGCGAGGCAAGTTTCCTCCAATTGCTGGACCAGCTCGAACGCGGGGCCGAGCCGGCCGATGTGCCGGGACTCGCCTTTCGCGCGAATGGCGAAGGCATCGCCTCGAACCCGATGCCGTCGATCCCCAATCCGCAGGAGCTCCCGGACTTTCCCTACGACCGCGTTCCCGTGCGGTCCTATTCGAGGGAGAGCTTCCTTGGCAAGCGGACGCTGCCGCACCACTCGAGCTATGGCTGTCCATTCTTCTGCAACTTCTGCGCCGTGGTCAACATGGTCGGCGGCCGCTGGCTGCCGCAGAGCGCGGAACGGACGGCGGGGGTCGCGCGCTATCTGCACGATCAGCACGGCGCCGATGCCGTGGAGTTCTACGACAACAACTTCTTCGTGCACGAGGCGCGCACGGTGGAGTTCGCTGAGCGGATCCGCGACCTCGGCATCGGCTGGTGGGGCGAGTCGCGCATCGACACCTTGCTCCGCTACCGCCCGGCGTCGTGGCGGGCCATGGCCGAGTCCGGGCTGCGAATGGTGTTCATGGGTGCGGAGTCGGGTTCGGACGAAACGCTCAAGCGGATGAACAAGGGTGGCACCGCTGCCGCCGAGAAGACGCTGGAGATGGCCGGCCTGATGCGCTCCTACGGAATCGTCCCTGAGTTCTCCTTCGTGCTTGGCAATCCACCGGATCCGGACGAAGACACCAACCAGACGATCGAGTTCATCCGCAAGGTCAAGCGCGTGAACTCGCGCGCCGAGATCGTCATGTACGTCTACACCCCCGTGCCGCTTTCTGGGGACCTCTACGATGCGGCCGTCGCCGAGGGCTTTCGTTTTCCGCAGACGCTCGAGGAGTGGGTGTCGGCGGACTGGTCGGAATTCTCGCAGCGGCAAGGCGCGAGGCTCCCCTGGGTCCACACGGCCTTGCGGACCCGTGTCCGCCAGTTCGAGCGAGTGCTGAACGCGTATTACCCGACGGTGACCAACGCACGGCTGCTGCGAGGCCCGGTCTGCTGGATCCTGCGCACCTTCAGTTCCTGGCGCTACCACCTGCGTCTCTACGCCCTCCCTCTCGAGCTTCGGGCGCTGGAGAAGGTGACCGGCTATCAGCGGCCGGAGACGAGAGGGGCATAGATCGCCCGCGGGAGTCTGAGCGGCGCGTACGACGTTGAAGCGGCCGCGTACGACGCGCGGCTGCTAGGAGACGCCTGGATGCGCACCATTCTCTGGGAACGCTACTCGCGGCTATTCCAACCGGGTCATGTGGTGCTCGACGTCGGATGCGGGACCGGGATCGATGCGCTATTCCTCGCCCGGGCCGGGGTCCGCGTGGTGGGCATCGACGCGTCCTCTTCGATGATTGCCCAGGCGCGAGCCAGGCTCGAACTCGACCCATCCAAGGAGCTGGTCGAGTTGCGGGTGCTGGACCTTCGTGAAATCGGTTCACTGCCGGCGCCGGGCTTTGATGGGATCATCTCTGCCTTCGCGAGTCTCAGTACGATCGCCGATCTCGAGGTGTTCGCCGAGCAGGCGGCGAGCCTGCTCCGGCCACGCGGCGCCATGCTGCTGCAGCTGCTGAATCGCTCGAGCCTCTGGGAATGGTTGGGCCTTGTTCGCCACGGTCGTTTTCGCGCTTCGCGCCGCGTCGGCCGTGACGTCGAGCGGAATTTCGTGATCGGCGGGCGCCCCGTCCGGCACTACCTGTACCACGCGCGCGAGGCGTACGCGCGTTTTTTCGCCGATCACTTCCGGCTGCGCCGTGCCTATGGACTCGGTATCGTGCGCCCGCCCCACACCCTTCGTGGGGTTCCGCCGGCCGTCGTCACGGCTCTCGATCGACTCGAAAAGCCGGTCCGGGCGACGCGCCCCTTTAACGATTGGGGTCGATTCTTCGTACTCGAGCTCGAAAAGCGCTGATGGGCGCCGCAGAGCTCGCCAAACGGCAGCTGACGCTTACGACCCACCGGATCTACGCACTCCCGCTCGTGGTCCTTATGCCTCACAGCGCGTGCAACTGCCGTTGCGTGATGTGCGACATCTGGATGGCGAATCGCAACAAGCGGGAACTCTCGCGCGAGGATCTGGCCCCGCACCTCCCGTCGATCCGCCGGCTCGGCGCCAAGCACGTCGTGCTTTCCGGAGGCGAGGCATTGATGCACTCGAACCTCTGGACCCTGTGCGACCTACTGCGCGAGGCCGGTGTCGCGCGCATCACGTTGCTCTCAACCGGGCTCCTGCTCGAGCGGCGGGCCGCGGAGGTCGCGCGCTGGTGCGATGAGGTCACGGTCTCGCTCGACGGCAGTCGCGAGGTTCACGATCGTGTCCGCAACATCCCCAATGCCTACGACCGCCTCGCCGCGGGGGTGCGCGCACTCAAGGCGCTGGCTCCGGATTTTCGCATCACCGCACGATCGGTCATCCAGCAACAGAACTACACCGATCTGCCCAACATCATCGAGGCAGCGAAGGCGCTGGGCCTCGATCAGGTCTCCTTCCTCGGGGTCGACGTGTCCAGCTCGGCCTTCAACCGGCCCGAGGGCTGGCCGCCGGAACGGGTCGCTGCCGTGGCGCTCACCTCCGCCGATGCAATGCGCTTCGGGCAGATCGTGGAAGAAACCATCGCTCGCTATCCGGATGAATTCGCCAGCGGCTTCGTGGCAGAGAATCCGAATAGGCTCCGGCGATTACCGCGCTACTTCATGGCGCTCAACGGCGAGGGGGACTTTCCCGAGAACACGTGCAATGCACCCTGGGTCTCGACGGTGATCGAGGCCGACGGCACGGTGCGTCCCTGCTTCTTCCACCGCAGCCTGGGCAACATCCGGGACCGACCCCTCGACGAGATCCTCAACGGCCGCGAGGCGATGGCATTTCGGCGCGGCCTCGACGTTCGGCGCGATCCGATCTGCCAGAAATGCGTCTGCACGCTCTACATGAGTCCGCGAGCGCAGTGATCGGCGAAGCCATTCGCGGGCAGTCGCGCGTTGGGCGCGTCGATGCGGTGCCTACGGGTGGGGCGATTTTCCTTTCCCCGAACCGATTGCGCTGGCTCTCCCTGCTGCCCCCGGTGCTGCTGGCGGTAGCCGCGCTGGTTGTGCTCGCCCTGACCGGTTTCGACGGGCTCTACGGGCAGGATTCGTTCGCCTACTTCCATTACGCGACCGGCCCCCTCCGGCAAGGCCTCCTGCACCTGCAGCCGCCGCCAGCGTTCTTCTGGCCGCCTGGATACCCACTGTTGGTCGCCCTGACGTCCGCCATCGTCGGCATCAATCCGCTCGCCGGGCAGATCGTCAGCATCGCCGCCGGTGCAGCGGTGCCGGCCTTCACCATCCTGCTGGCCGCGGAGATGTCGAAGAGCGACCAGCCAGAGGCGACCAACCGGCGCTGGCAGTTGGTTCCGCTGCTGGCCGGTCTGATCGTCGCCGTGACCGGACAGTTGCTGCAATCCAGTCTCGTGGTGATGGCCGACACGCTCGGCCTCGCCTTCGCGACGTCGGGCGCCTGGGCGTTCGTGAGATATCGACGAACGGGCAAAGCGCGCTGGCTCGCAATCTCCGCCGCCGCGTTCGCCGGGGCGATCATCACGCGCTGGATCTACGGCCTCGTCGCGCTTCCATTCGCGCTGTGGTCGCTGGTCCTGCTGGCACGCCGTCCGCGCCGAGTGGCGCTGCGGCACGGTGCCGGCGCCGCCACGGTCGCGGCGACCATCCTCGGGCCAGTCCTGGTGCCGGCCATTGCCGGACTGATCACCGGTGGGACTGCGTCGTTCGCCGGCGATCTGCAAGTCTATTCCTGGAGTCCCCTCAACGCGCTGCGACGCGTGTTCATGACCGCGGACGGGGAGCTGAGTTACACCCTTCCCAACGGAATCTATTACGCCATCGCCCCCGCTTTATGGTGGTACTTCAGCCCCGCGCTTGCGTTGCTCGTCCTGCCCGGGCTTCGCGCTGTGCTTCGTCGCGGCGCCATGCCATCCGCGTATCTTCTCGTTGCCTGGGTGGCAATCGTCTACGCCTTCCATGCCGGGGCGCCCTGGCAGAATCCCCGCTTCGCGCTCGCGTATCTACCGCCGCTGGCCATCCTTGCCGCCCTGGGATTCGCACAACTGCAATCCGCGGCCCATCAAAAAATCCGCCAGGCGGCCACGATCACCCTCGTCGGCGGACTCGCGCTCGCCGCCGCCGGCAGCGTGGTGCTGACCAACGAGTTCATCGAGCGCAAGCAGAACGACGTCGCCACGGTGCGCTGGAGCGAGCGCCTCGCCCCTGCGAATGGGCAGCTGCTCACCTTCGGGTTGACCGCCACATTCCAGCAATATGGCCGGCTCGAGACGCTCGACCTCTCCGAGCTCGGCTCGGCGAAGATTGAGGCGCTGCTCTCCGACGGCCGGCCGACGCTGGTCCTGCTCGACGTGCCAGGCATCGAGCGACAGTGGACGGGCCGGCCGCCCTGGGTCAACTACCGCTCGCTGCGGGACGGGCCGGGGCTGGTGCCGCTCGGGGTTCGCAACGGCGTCACCCTCTTCCTCGTCAGACCGGGCACGCCATGAGGGTCGGCGTCGTGGTCCCCGGCTTCAGCGCGGATGCGAACGACTGGTGCATCCCGGCGTTACGCAACCTGGTTCGCGACCTCGCGAGGGCGGTCGACCTTGATGTCTTCACCCTCCGCTACCCCGGTCGCCCCGGGCGCTACGAGCTCTTCGGCGCGCGCGTCACGGCGCTCGGTGGGGGCGAGGTGCGCGGTCTCGGCAGTGCCGGCGTGTGGCGGCGGACCGCATCCGCGCTCGCCGCCGAGCATCGCGCCCATCCGTTTGACGTCCTCCACGCATTCTGGGCGGGGGAGCCGGGGTTCGTGACCGCGCTCATGGGCCGCGCGCTGCGCATCCCGACCGTTGTCAGTCTCGCCGGCGGCGAGATGGCGCGGCTGCGCGACATCGGGTACGGCGGCCTCCTCCGGCGGGCAGAGCGCATGAAGACGCGGCTGGCACTCCGGCTCGCCCGGGTGGTGACGGCAGGGTCCACCCCGACGATCGAGTCGGCGACGTCATGGCTCGGCTCGCGGCCCCCGTGGCGGATGAGGCGAATTCCGCTCGGTGTCGACCTCGCGATGTTCGCACCGGCGGACGTCCGCCCGGCCGACGGCTTGCCGCGGCTCTTGAACGTGGCGTCGCTCTCCCGGGTGAAGGATCAAGCGACGCTGCTGCTGGCGGCGGCGCTGCTCCGCGAGCGCGGCTACGCGTTCGAGCTCGAGATCGCGGGCAGCGGCCCGCTCCAGGGCGAGCTGCAGTCGCTGGCTGGTCGCCTCGACCTCGACTCGATTGTCCGGTGGCGCGGGGAGATCGTGCACGATCGGTTGCCGCGCGAATACCGGCGCGCGCAGCTGTTCGTGTTGAGTTCGCGGCACGAAGCCCAGTCGATGGTTGCGCTGGAGGCGGCGGCCTGCGGGCTACCGGTGGTGGGGACCAGCGTCGGGGTCCTGCCCGAACTGGCGCCCGAGGCGGCCCGAGTCGCGCCGGTCGGCGATGCACCAGGCCTAGCCGACGCGATCGGAGGGCTCCTCGATGACGAACCGAGTCGAATCAGGTCCGGTCAGGCGGCGCGAACGCGTGCCGTGGCGGAATACGGGCTGGAGCTGTGCGCCACCAGGTTCCACAACCTCTATATAGAGGTTGCCTCCGGCGACGCTACGGCGTTGGCGGCCAGTTGAGCCTTCACCGCGCCCGTCGCCTGGCGCCGGCAATGCTGGTCGGGCTCGCCATCGCGGGCAGCCTCTGGTTCGGCCTCATCCCACTGGTCGTGCGCCTCCATCTGCAGCACCGACTGCCCGTCATCGATTCGAGGCTCGTCGACCTGGGCGCGCTCGCCGTGAATGCGGCGCTCCTGCTTGCCTTCGTCACCGTTCACCGATTCAGGGGCGAAGGCTCCCACCCTCACGAGGCATCCCGATGAGGATCTGCGCCGTCACCGCCTTCCCCCCGAGTCGGGCCGGGATCGCCGACTACGGGGCCCATCTCGCGCGGCGTCTCGCCCGCGATCAACGGGTGCAGCGCGTCACGGTGCTCGCCGACCGTGCTCCAGGTGCGCCACGACGCGAACGAGCCGGTGGCGTCGACGTTCATCGCGTCTGGAGGCGGGACAGCCTCAGCACGTGCGCAACCCTGCTGAGCGCCGTCCAGTCGGTGCGCCCCGACGTCGTCTGGTTCAACCTGGGTGTCACGATGTTCGGAACGCGTCTATCGGCCGCCGCCGGCGGCCTCGTCGCCCCCCTGCTCACCAGCATGCTCGGATATCGCACCGTTGTGACGCTTCACGAACTGCCCGCTCTCACCAATCTCCCCGCGCTCGGGTTTCGCCCTGGTGCCCTTCGCCTGGGCCTGTCTCTCGCGCCCAGGTTGGTCCTGCGCGCCGATCTGGTGGTGGTGACGCTCGGCCACTATCGCCGTTACCTGATGGAGCGACACGGGGCGGGCAACGTTCGACACATCGCGCATGGTGCCTATAACGAGCCAGAGTGTGCCGATGAACCTGCCCAGGAGACGGTCCTCGTGTTCGGCACGTTCGGCCCACACAAAGATCCTGGCGTCGTTGCGGAGGCGGTGGCGCGGCTGCGGCGGCGGGGTCGCGTCGTGCGACTTCTCGTGGCCGGCGCCGATAACCCACGCTATCCCGGATTCATGTCGGCGTGCCGCGAACGCCACGGCTTGAACGGGTCGTGGATCGGTTACGTCCCGGCCGAGCGGCTCGGCGCCCTCTTTGCGAGGGCGACCGTCGTCGTTGTTCCGCCGCTCGCCTCGACGGGATCGTCGGGGGTGATCTATCGCGCGATGAGTCACGGCCGGGCGGTGCTCGCGAGCGACCTGCTCGACTACCGTGCGCTCGCCCAGGACGAGAACCTGGCGCTTGCCTGGTTCGAGCCCGGCAACCCGGCCGATCTCGCGGCGGCGCTCGAGGCCCTGCTCGACGACCGGAAGCGTCGGCAGCGGGTCGTGCAACACAACCTCGAAGCGATGAAGCGACTCGGTCCCGCGCAGACGGTTGAGGCGTACCTCGCGGAATTTGCCAACGGCGACGCGCGGATGTCGTATCCGCACATGCTTCCAGGCCGCGACCCAATCCAGGTACTCGAGCGGAGCGGAGAGCGGTGAGGCTCGGCCGGGGTCCGATGCTGGGCGTATGGCTGGCGCTCTGCGTGCACGGTCCGTTGGTCGCCGCGGGACTGTATCGGCACAGCGCCGACATCGCGACCCATATCTTCCTCGCCGACCATTACCGTCGCTCCTGGTTCGGGCTGTGGGAGCCTCGATGGTTTGGCGGGTTCTCGGTCAGCTCCTACCCGCCACTCGTCCACCAGCTGCTGGCGCTGTTCAGCATTCCGTTTGGCTACGATGGCGCCTTCGCCACCCTGCTCCTGGCGACGCTGATCGCGCTCCCTGTGGCTGTCTTTAGCTTCGCGAAGATTTTCGTTCCTCCAGCGGCGGCGAGCGCGGCCGCGGTCGTTGCCGTGGTCCTCCCCGGGGTGGCGCTCGCTGGATACGCGTACGGCCAGCTGCCGACGGCCGTGTCGCTGACGCTCACGCTGTTCCTGGTGGCTGAGTGCGTCCGATTCGTCGAGCGTGGCGGCCGCTTCGCGCTCGGCCTGATCGCCGGTCTTGCCGGGATGGCGTTCGCCGCCCACCACGCCACGCCGCTGCTGTTCATGCCCCCGGCACTGCTCGCGAGCCTGTCGACTGTGCTGCTTGTCGACGCCGACCGCGAAGCGCGCGGTCGACGCCTTCGGCGCGCCGTCATCGCCGTGGCCACCTGCCTGATCGCGGGTGTCGTCGTCATCGCGCCGTTCTGGTTGTGGGCGGGGGCTGGCTTGCACCAGGCGTTCATCCCGCACAACAGTCGGACGAACTTCCTGGTTGATGGCAGCGCGCAGTCCCTCTTCGTGTGGGGTGAGTACGGCGTGGTCCCGGCGCTGGCAGTCTTCGGGCTGTGGCGACGCATCGACCGGCGCACGGTCGCGGTCGCCTTGCTCGCGGGATTCCTGGGTGTGATCGGGCTCGGCGGCACCACCGCGATCCCGGCGTTACTCTTCGGGCCGCAGTGGCAGTGGCTTACCTACGATCGGTTCGCGCTGTGGGCGGCCGTCGCGCTCCTGCCGCTCGCCGGTATCGCGCTCAATCATCTCGTGTCAGTACGGTTCGCGCCCAGCCGCGCCCTCGGGATTGCGGCCCTGATTCTCCTGTTGGCCTACTCCGGTGCCAACGCCGTCATGTCGTTGAGCTCGTCGGCGGCGAGCCGGGATCTGCGGCCGATCGTCGAGTACCTGAACGCCGGACGTAGCCAATGGCGATATCAGACGTTCGGCCTCGGCAATGATGCGACGGCCCTGGCCTACCAGACGCCGGCCACCACCATCGACGGCTCCTACTACTCGGCCCGACGCCTGCCCGAGCTGACCGGCAGCGGCATCGGCAACCTCGATGCCGCGCTCTGGTGGGACCCTTCGGGCCGCGTGCTGCGCCGCGTGTTGGCTCGCGCCAATTTCTATTCAATCCGATGGGCCTTTGTCCGCGAGCCGGACTATGACCCATATCTCGCCGAGGCGGGCTTCGCATCACGGGGAATGCTGCCCGGGGCAATCGAGGTGTGGGAAAATCCGGCGGCTCCACCGGTTGCAGCGGAGGCGAGCCGCTTCGGGGCGCCCGACGTGGCGGGCATCCTCTGGGGCAGCCTGCCGCTTGCCTTTGCGATCCTGGCGCTGGCATTCGCGTTCGCGACCTATTGGCGCCTGGCGTATCGGCCAATGAGCGCCCGGCAGCGGGTCGCCGGCTTTGCGTCGCCCCCCATCCCGAGTCTGGCTCGCGATTAGCGGAGGCGAGAGATGGGGAATTTCGGTGCCCGGCTCGGCTGGCTGGCCCTGTGTTCGATCCCGATTTCCCTCGGCGTTGGTCGTTTCTGGCATATCTATGTTGCTCGCGGCGACGGAGTCCCATACCCCTACCGCACCATCGCGCTCACCGTTACCGATGCGCTGGTCGGGCTGACGTGCGCTGGGTGGCTTGCCTGGCGGTGGCGATCACGGCCGCGGCCCGCCATGGCCCGGGGGACGGGCTTCATCCTCCTCGCGCTCGCGCTCCTGACGGTGGCGGCCGGCGCCAGCATCGTCTCCGCATACGATCGGCGACTGGCGCTCGGTGTCACCGCCGAGCTTGCGGTTCTCGTCATCTTCTTTCTGGCGGCCAGCGAGCTGGTGGTGGTCTTCCCGCGTCGATGGCTGCTCACCGGGATTGCGGTCGCGGTCGTCGGTCAGTCCCTGCTCGCCGGATGGCAAGCCGTGGCCCAGACCACGGTTCCCGCGGGGAAGCTCTTCAACGGATGGGCAGCCGAGCTGACGTCACACGATCAGGGTGCGAGCATCGTCATGCTTCCCATCGTCGGTCGCTGGCTGCGCAGTTACGGAAGCTTCCCGCATCCGAACATCCTGGGCGGCTTTCTGGCGTTGAGCCTGGCCGTGCTCGCCGTCCACATGGATGTGCGCGTGCGGCGGCTGCGCGCGGTCGCCCTGGCGGTGGGCTTCGGCGCCCTGCTCCTCGCATTCTCCAGGGCCGCCTGGCTGGCCGTCATGCTCGGCGCCGTCACCGTCCTGCTCGTCGGACCCGGTCGGTGGCGGGTGATGCCAAGCATTCGCTCGCGACTTGCCGTCGCGGGAGCGGTCGCGGCCCTCACGCTCGTCGCGCTCGTCCGAGGCTTAAGCCTCGGGTCGCTGGTCGAACAGAACTCGATCGACACCCGCGCCTTCTATAACTCGGTGGCGTCGCAGGTTATCGGCCGGGGCATCGCCGTCGGTGCGGGGAATTTGGTGGTCGCCCAGCGTCACCTTCTCGGCGCGGAGGCCGCTGGCAGCGAGCCGGCCCACAACGTGTTCATCATCGCGCTGGCCGAGCTCGGAGCCATCGGCCTGGTGGCGTGGCTCGCGATCATGGGCAGTCTCCTGTTCGCCGCGTGGTTGCGGCGGGCCGAGCCGGGGACGCGGGCGGGCCCGCTCGCGGCAGTCGCGGCACTGACGCCGCTGCTGCTCCTCGACCACTATCTGTGGACCCAGTCGGCCGGCCGCGTGCTGGTCGTCTGGGCGCTCGCGCTGCTGACCGCTAGCGAAGGAACGCGGCACCAGGATGACATCCGCCTGGAGATTCGAGTAACCCCGGCGCGTATCACGACTGGGGAAGCGAATGCATGATGACGCGTCGACCGATGTCGCACCATTTGCTTCGCCGTCAAGGGCGGTGCGGCTGCATCAGGCGGCCGGCGCCGGCGACCAGGAGTACCTGACGTGGGCCTATCAAACACATGTGACGCCGATCTACCAGTATGTCTACAGCCGAGTCGGCAACCGTCCGGATGCCGAGGACCTCACCTCGCAGGTGTTCATGAAGGCGACCAGTGGCATGCGGACCGACGTTTCGGTCCCTCAACTCCGCAGCTGGCTCTATCGCGTGGCGCAGACAACCCTGACCGACCATTGGCGCGAGTACTACGCCGAGCACACCGGAGCGCTGGACGAGGAAGTCACGCGGGCGCCTGCCGCGCGGGAGAATGCCGGGGCGGTACAACGGGTAGACTCGCTGCTCGCCACGCTGCCGGATAACTACCGTCGGGTGCTGGAACTTCGTTTCCTGCGCGGCTACTCGGTCCGGGAGACGGCCCGAGAGCTCAACCTCAGCGAAACGAATGTCAAGGTGTTGCAGTTCCGGGCGCTCAATCGCGCCGGCCGCGAGCGGGCGAGTACGTCATGAACGACGATCCCGAGCAGCTGGACCGGCACGTCGATCATTTGCTCCGGAACCGAAAACCCGAGCGCATGCCGCTGCCGGACGAAGACGCGCTCGGCGCGCGGCAGACCGCTGCCATGCTGCGGGCCGCCAGGCCAGGGGTCGGCCTCCCGTCGAAAGAGTTCCTGGAGCGAATGCAGCGGCTGATCAAGGAATGGGTCGGCCAAGAGTCACTGCCCTCGCTGGCGGCAGCCCGCCCCAGTCGGCGCGCATTGCTGCTGACGGGCGCCGCCGGGATCGCGGCAGGGGTAGCAGCCGCGGTGGGGATCGACCGGCTGAGACAGCCGCGGGCGCCCGGAGCCAGGATGGCGCTGGTCGAGAGCGGCAGCTGGCAGTCGATCACGGCGCTGGCCGAACTTCCCGAGAGCACGCCAGTAGCATTCCGATCCGGTGGAATCGAAGGCTTCCTGATCCGGCGAGGATCGCAGGTCTCGGCGCTGTCCGCTGTCTGCACGCACATGGGCTGCATCCTCAACTACAGCAAGTTGCGAGACCGGTTCGAATGCCCGTGTCACGGCGCCACCTTTCGCACAGACGGCCAGCCAAGCAATCAGCACGAGACCCGGCTGCCGGCGCTGCCGGCGCTCCAGGTCAGAATCGAGCGCGGCCAGGTCGAGGTCTATACCGCATTTTGAGATAGAAAAGCGCCCAAAGTGCCGGATCGCATAATCAGGGCATGAGAGCCGCCGTTTGCACGGCGTACGGGCCGCCCGAGGTGCTCCAGATCAGGACTGTGCCCGACCCGCGTCCCCGGGACAAGGACGTGTGCATCCGGCTTGTCGCGACCGCGGTCACAGCCAGCGACTGCATCGTGAGAGGGCTCAAGCTGCGCGGTGTCTACCGGCTCTTCATGCGAGCGGCGTTCGGCATCAGGGCGCCGCGGAAGGGGATTATCGGCATGATCGCGGCCGGCGAGATCGAGTCGGTCGGCCGCGAGGTAACCTCCTTCAAGCCAGGTGACCAGGTTTTCGGAATGGACGGTTTCCGTGCCGGTACATACGCCGAAAAGCTGTGCTGGCCGGCGAGTTCGGCGCTCGCACTTCGACCGGCCAACCTCACCTACGAGGAATCCGCCGCCCTGCCCTACGGCGGGCTAATCGCCTCGTTCTTTGTGCGCCGGCTGAAGGTTCGGACGGGCCAGCAGCTGCTGGTGTATGGAGCCTCGGGGGCGATCGGCACGTCTGTGGTGCAGCTGGCGAGGCATCTCGGCGCTGAGGTGACCGGCGTTTGCAGCACAACGAACCTCGAGCTTGTGCGGTCGCTGGGTGCGACCACGGTGATCGACTACACGAAGGACGACTTCACACAGAGCGGCAGACGCTACGACGTCATCTTCGACGCCGTTGGCAAAAGGAAGAGCGCGAAGGCGATGCTCAACGCCGGCGCGGCACTCGCATCGGGCGGAGTGTCGATGTCCGTCGATGACGCGTTCCCGAGGACCAAGAAGTCAGACCTGTTGGTGCTGAAGGAACTCGCCGAGAGTGGCGCGTTTCGGCCGGTGATCGACCGCCGCTACACGCTGGATGAGATTGTGGAGGCGCACCGCTACGTCGACCTGGGTCACAAGAAGGGCAACGTGATCGTCACCATCTCACCGCGCTGATCGCGGCTCGGCTCAGCGCTGCTCGTTGATGCGGACGAGGTTGCCCGCGGGATCGCGGAAGGCGCAGTCGCGGACCCCGTAGGGCTGCTCGGTCGGCTCCTGGACGACTTCGGCGCCGCTGGCCTGCACCCGCGCGAAGCTGCCCTCGAGGTCGGTAGTGGCCAGGATGATGGCGGCATAGCTGCCCTTGGCCATCATCTCGACGATGGTGCGGCGCTCGTCGTCGGTGACGGGGCCGGGGCCGACGCCCGGCGGGTGAAGGACGATCGACGTGCCGGGCTGGTCGGGAGGGCCGACCGTGATCCAGCGCATCCCGCCGTGTCCGACATCATTGCGGACCTCGAAGCCGAGGGTGTCGCGATAGAAGGCCAGAGATGCGTCCGGGTCGGCGTGCGGGAGGAAGGTCGAGTGAATGGTGAGGTGCATGGCGGTCACGCCAGGACGGGCTCGGTGACCCGCGCTTCTCGCTTCCTGATCGGTCGGGTCACCTGTTTTGCCACGCACGGCGCCATCCCTTCCGTGGCGCGCGCTTCGTGGCGCCGGTAGGTGCTGGGCGGCATCCCGACCAGTTCGGTGAAGCGACTGCTGAAGGTGCCCAGCGATGAGCAGCCGACCGCAAAACAGACCTCGGTGACGCTGAGGTCGCCACGACGCAGCAGCGCCATCGCGCGCTCGATGCGCCGCGTCATCAGATAGCTGTACGGCGACTCGCCGTAGGCGAGGCGGAACTCCCGGCTGAGGTGCCCGGCCGACATGTGGACGCCCCGGGCGAGCGCCTCGACGTCCAGCGGCCGCTCGTACTCCCGGTCGATCCGGTCGCGGACGCGGCGCAGACGCGCCAGGTCGCGCAGGTGCTGCGTCGAGGCGCCATGGGGTGGGACGCGAGTCGCGCTAGTCACAGAACTCAAGGAAAAGGAAGTCAATAAGCACATTTACAATCCTATAAAGAAACGGGGCTAGGCGCGCCTGTCAGCGCTTCTGGCTGAATCGGACGATGTTGCCCGAAGGGTCGCGAAACGCGCAGTCACGAACGCCGTAGTGCTGGTCCATCGGTTCCTGCAGCACCTCGGCACCGGCTCGGCACAGGTGCTCGAAGGTTGCATCGCAGTCGTCGGTGGCGAAGATGACGGCGCGCAGCATGCCGTTGGCCAGGAGCTCCGACATCACCTGCGCGTCATCCGGAGAGGCATTCGGATTGGCCGCCGGCGGCTCGAGCACGAGGTTGACGTCGGGCTGTGCCTTCGGGCCCACCGTCTCCCAGCGCAAACCCGCGCGTTTGACGTCGTTGCGAACCTCGAGACCAAGGACGTCGCGGTAGAACGCCAGGGCTTCGTCGCGGTCGTGGACGGGAATAAAGCAGTGCGAGACTTTCAATTCCATATCCCGCACGGTAGATCGATCGCGGCGGGAATGCTTCTTCATTCCTGACCGATGTGGGGCGTATTCCTGAGACCCGTCAGGAATCAAGAAGCAATCGCGGAGCGCGGGGCCTAGGCTGACCGTATGAAGCGGCCAACGCCGCGAATTTCACAGGAGGAAAGTAATGAAAATCAAATTGACCACGATTTACGTTGGCGACCAGGACAAGGCCTTGCGCTTCTACACCCAAGTGGCCGGCTTCGTGAAAAAGGCGGACGTTTCGCAAGGGGGGTATCGGTGGCTAACCGTGGCGTCTCCCGAAGACCCGGATGGCACCGAGCTGCAGCTCGCGCGCAACGACAACCCCGCGGCCAAGGCCTACCAGGAGGCGCTTTTTCAGCAGGGCCAGCCCGCAGCCATGTTCTTCACGGACGACGTCCAGGGCGAGTATGAGCGGATGAAGGCCGCCGGCGCCGAATTCAAGATGCCGCCCACCAAGGTGACAGGCTCGACCATCGCCCAGGCGAATGACACCTCTGGCAACGTGATCCAGATCGCACAGCTGGACCGCGCACGTAGCGGAGCGGGGCGCCGGTAAGGCGGTCGGAGTCAGCGGGTCGCGCCAGGACGTGTCCACGTCTCCGATGGCGCGGCCCGTCGCCCTCTGTTCGACCTCCACATCTCGCCTGAACGCGCCATGGACCTAACCGCGTATCGCAGTCTGTTGCGGGATTCGCGGGCACGCCGCTTGCTTGCCGGCTTGGCCGTCTCGTCATTGGGCGACGGGATGAGCATCGTCACGATTGCCTGGCTCGCGCTGGCGATCGCGCCATTCCGCGACGCCGGCGTCTACGTGGGCGTGGCGGTCGCGGCGTACACGCTGCCCGGGGTCATCGGCGGCATCACGCTTGGCCGGTTCCTCGGGCGCCGGTCACCGACCGTCCTGGTCCTCGCGCACTCGTTCCTCCGAGCCGGAAGCCTCGCCGCGATCGCGACCCTCTCGCTTGCCCACGCGCTCCATCCGTCCATGTACGTAATCCTGCTGGCAGCGTCGTCGCTGCTCACCACCTGGGGCACGGCCGGTGAGTACTCGCTGCTCGCCGACGTCGGAGGCGCAGAGGGGCGGCTCACCGCCAACTCATTTGCGAGCGCACAGGTGTCGATTGCCACGATCATCGGTCCGCTAGCCGCGGGCATCCTGCTGACACAGTTCGCGGCCGGCTGGCTTCTCGTGCTGGATGCGGCATCCTTCGCGGTCCTCGGCATCGTGGCGTCGGGCGTCGCCACCGCACCAGCACCGCGCGCGGCAGACGAGGTGCCAGCGGGGCATGTCTCGGGCTTCCGCCTCCTGCGACGACGCGATCTACTGAGCCTGACGATCGTGACGTGGTTCTTTTTCTTCCTGTATGGGCCGGTCGAGGTGGCATTGCCCTTCCATGTCGCGCGCGAGCTGGGCGCTTCGGCGCAGCTCCTCGGCGCCTACTGGACCAGCTTCGCCCTGGGCGCTCTGACGGCGACCCTCCTCACCGGAGCGCTGCGTACCGGCAACGTGCGGGGGATCGCGATCGCGATCGTCGCCGGCTGGGGTGCATGCCTGCTGCCTTTCGCCTTCGCGCCAGTCCCGGTCACGCTCGTGTGTTTCGCGCTGGGGGGTCTGATCTATGGGCCGTTCGTTCCGCTCACCTATGCGCTCTTCCAAGCCGCCACGCCCGCCGCTGATCTGCCCGCCGTTCTCGCCGCGCGAGGGACAGTCGTCATTGTGTCGACACCGCTGGGGATCGCGCTCGGCGGGCCGCTCGTTAGCCTCCTCGGCGGAGGCGGCACGCTCGTCGCGTCGGGCCTGGCCACCGTCCTCCTTGCGGCCGTCTCGCTGCTAGTGTGGCCGCGTGAGCCCGCGACGGAGCGGTGCATCAAACCGATCAGGAATCGAGAAGCGCAGGTCACCGAGCCGCAGTTAGATTGACACCCATGGACACCGCCAGTGGCGGTTCGCTCAAAACTCGCACGGGAGGAAATCTCTAATGAAGGACACGCAGAAGGCCAGCAAGCGCAGCACCGCGAAAAAGAGGCGCGAAGGATTTACGAACGAGGAAAAGGGCGCGATGAAGGAGCGGGTCAAAGAGATGAAGGCGGCCGCGGACGAGGCGGAAGGGGAAACCGCGGTGCTCGCCAAGATCGCGGAGATGCCGGCACGGGATCGCGTCATGGCCAAGCGGCTCCATGCCATCGTCAAAGCCAGCGCGCCAGCCCTGTCGCCAAGAACGTGGTATGGGATGCCCGCCTACGCCAAGGACGGCAAGGTCGTGTGCTTCTTCCAAAGCGGTCAGAAGTTCAAGACCAGGTACGCGACGCTCGGCTTCAGCGACGAGGCGCACCTCGACGAAGGCACGATGTGGCCAAACGCCTACGCTCTGACGGAGTTGACCGCCGCCGACGAGGCAAGGATCGGCGCGCTCGTGAAGAAAGCGGTGAGCTGAGGACTGAGCTGGCCCTTATCGGACGCCCCTCACGGGCAGTATGGCGACGGCCCCGATGATGGCGAAGATCCCGGCCGCGGCGTACAACACGCCGTAATTGCCGCCGCCGATCGCCAGGATCGCCGGCGCGCCCGCCGGGGCGATGGAGAAGGGGAGAGCGCCGGCGATGTTGAACACACCGAGATCTTTGGCGACGTTGTCTTTGCTCGGTAGCACGTCGGCGACGAGCGCGAGGTCGACGGCCGCATAGATGCCGAAGCCGAGTCCGCTGATGGCCAGGCCCACCAGGAATCCGTTGAAGTTGCTGGCGATCGCGACCGCGAACATTGCTAGGCCGTAGATGATCGATGCGGTGAAAACGAAGATCTTCCTTCGGCCCGTCCGGTCAGAGAGCTTGCCAGCGATGAGCGAAGCGGCGACGATGATGACGGATTGGGTGAGCGTGCCGACGAATATCTGTTGCGGCACGTCGGCCACGGCGGTGCCGATCTTGCCCAGCAGGAAGAAGGCCTCGTAGGTAGTCAGGAGGGCGTAGGCCATAAGGAACATGAAGCGACTGGCGAAGGCCCAAGCGAAGTCTGGGCTTGTCCGCGGTTTGACGTAGAAGGTACTGGCGAATTCCCGCAGCGACCAGCCCGGCCTGCTCGCCCTGGCGAGTCGACGGTCCTTGAGCGCGACTGCGAAGAGCAGGATGAAGAACCCGCCAATTACGCACGGGACCAGGAAGGTGGCGATCGGGTTGCCGGTGAAAAGTTTGACGAGAAAGGTGCCACTTACCGCCGCGATCGGCAGACACACACCCAGGACACCGGAGACCAGACCGCGTTGCGCGCGCGCGACCTGGTCGGGCAGGACTGCGATCAAGGCGGCGAGCAGTGCGTTGAAAAAGAGCTGAGCAATACACCATCCGACGAGTACGACCGCGATGTTGGGCGCCAACGCAATCATCAGGATGCCGACGGTACCGCCCAGCAGGCCGATGACCATCCATGGGCGTCGCATGCCCAGCCGCGACGAGGTGCGGTCGCTCATCCTCCCGAAGAAGGGATTACCGAACATTGCCACCAGGGCGCCGATCCCGGCGACAAGCGCCAGGCTGCTCGGTGCCTGTTTGATCCCGACCAGCGAGTTGACCCTCAGCGGCAAGGTGACCAGCAACGGCGCGAGGAAGACCAGGTTGGTACTCATGAACGCCAACGTGTAGAGGGACATGAACCCCCATCCGACCCTGTGCGCCACCGGCGATTCCGGCGCCAGCACAGCCTCGGCTGCAATTTCGTATTTCAATCCGTCCACCGCGGCTTCATCGATTCGACGATGCCACCCAGGTTGCGACCTGGGCGCGCGAATTGAACCCGAGCTTGTTCAGGATGTTGCCGACGTGAGTGGCGACCGTACGATCGGAAATGAACAGGCGGGCGGCGATCTGCTTGTTGCTCAGTCCCTCTGCGACCAGCCGCGCGACGTCCAGCTCGCGCTTCCCGAGGGCTGCGTGCTCGGCGCCGTCAGAAGCGGCGACCTCGGCTTGTTCGGATTCGCCGAGCGCAAGGCGCAACGCCTCCATGCGACTCAAGCGACGGCCCGCCTGAAATTCAGCCTCGAACTTCGACGACCCCAGCGCTCCCTTCGCCGACGCTTTGGCCTGCGCCAAGAGGGGAAGAAGCGGTCCCATGATGTCTGCGCCGGTCTGCCTGCCCACGGCTTCTGCTGCCCCGAGCAGCTGTGCCGCTGCGCGCGTCCGGCCAGTGTTGGCCGTATACCAGCCTGCCGCCGCAAGTCCGTAATACTGCGCCAGCCGGTTATCGATGGTCCGAGCGAGGCGCAACGCTTCGCTGAACTGTGAGTTGGCGCCGTGAAAATCGCCTGACATCATCCCCACCATGCCGAGGTTGCGAAGCATCGCTTCCAATTGATATACGTCACCCGCTTCTCGGCTGAGGCGCACGCCCTCCAGGGACGCAGCGCGGGAGGTCTCCAGATTCCCCTCGAAGATCGCCTGAATGGCCCGAGACTCCACCAACTCGATTGTCGCCGGGAAGTCATGCAGACCCGGGGTGATCGCTTCGGCCTCCTCGAGAAAACGTCTCGCCGCTTCATGCTCGCCAGCCAGGTTCTCGGCGGTCGCGGCTATCGATAATGACTCGGACAACAGCGCCTGCTGCCCCGTCTCCCGAGCGGTCGCTACGGCTCGTGCGATCCACGGTCTGGCGGCGGCGGGATCCCCCTGCAGCAGGCTCAACCAACCACGAAGGTAATAGGCCCGCACCAGCGTACGAGGAGACGCCTCGCCGGCCGCGAGCAGTGGGTCGAGCCAGCGCACGGCCTCCGTGGTCCCGTGCGTGATCCAGTAGTACTTCATCGAGGCGGCGATATCCAGCCCGCGAGCAGAGTCGCCGCGCACCAGGCATTGCTGAACAACGGCTCGGATGTTGTCGATTTCCAGCTCGGCCCACGCGAGCCACTCGAGAAGCCGGTATCGAGCCTGGTCCGCCGATCGCAGACAGGTCGTCCGGTAGTGCTCGAGGCAGCGCTCCTCCAGAAGCTCCTCCTCATGTGCATCCCCCAACTTGAGGCTGGCGTATTCGCGCAGCGTTTCGTGCAGTCGATAGCAGGCGAGCCCCCTCACGTCCTCTTTGGTTACCAGCGATTTGTCGACCAGAGCTGACAGGATGTCCATCGCCCCCATGGCAGGCACCTCACTGGAGGTGCAAACGGACTCGACATCCTCCAGGGTGAATCGACCGGCGAACACGCATAACCGCCTGAACAGCATTTGCTCGGCGGCCGTCAACAGGTCGTAGCTCCAGTCGATGGTCGTTCGAAGCGTCTGATGACGCGGGAGTGCCGCGCGGCCTCCGCCGGTGAGCAGCGCAAATCGGTCAGTCAAGCGATCGAGGATCTGTTCCAGGCTAAGGCCTCGGGTTCTAACCGCCGCCAGCTCAATCGCCAGCGGCAAACCGTCGAGCCGGCGGCACAGCGCGACGACCACGGCCTGGTTCGAGTCGGTGAGCTCGAACGTGCCCGATGCCGCTCCCGCCCGCTCACTGAACAGCATGACGGCTTCGTTCTGTCGCAGCTGAGTAAGTGCTTGCGTTCCGTCTGCTGGAGGCAACTGCAGCGGCGGAATCGGGATGATGTGCTCGCCGGGCGCCTGGAGCGGCTCTCGAGTTGTGGTGATCACCGTCAGCCTAGGCGCGGCGCGAAGGAGGTCGGCCACCAGTGGAGCGACCGCTCCGAGGAGATGCTCACAGTTGTCGAGGAGGAGCAACAGCTGCCTGTTTTGCAAGTCGGAGAGCAGGATCTGCAGTGGCTTCATTGCGGCCTGGTCTCGGAGGTCCAGGGCTGCGAGCACGGCGTTGGTCACCAGATCTCCATCGCGAATCTCGGCGAGCTCGACCAACCAGGCGCCATCCGTGAACCCACGTCCCAGGTCGGCCGCGATCCGTAGTGCGAGGCGGGTCTTCCCGACGCCTCCTGGCCCCACGAGGCTGACGAGTCGGGCCGACGTGAGCTTCTTTCTGATCTCGCCAAGCTCCCGGCGGCGGCCGATGAAGCTCGTCGCCTCCGCGGGCAGATTGCCCAACCGGTGCTTAGGTCTGGCCATGGTGACTACGCATCGACTCAGTAATCCTGACGATTCGCGCGGCCGGCTGCGGCCTCAGGCTGACAAGTATGACGAAGGAGCTAGCGACCCAAAGAGTTGAGGTGACATTCGTCGGCCCGCCGCCGGCGCGACAAATCGCGCGGGCGATCGGGGTCACCGAGGTCGAGGTCGATGGCCACCGGGTGTGCTGCCTGGTTTGGGGCAGCTTTCAACCGTTTCTCGAAGCCTTGCACGGTTACGAAGTCACCAGTCTGACCTCCACGCCGGCACTTTCCATAGGAGAAGAGTGATGAACGAGCTAAACAATCAAGTCGAGACCCCGCGCAACGAACCGACAGCAATCGCCGCGCTCGACGCACAGCTGACGGAGCTGATCGAGTTCGTCTGGGCCTGCGAGGTTGCGGCCCGCAGAGAAGCCCGCATCGATGCCGTGATTCGATACGGGAACAACTCGGGCTCGCGATGAAGGCGATGAGAGGGGGGAGGTGGTTGATGGGCCCACGATGACGCCGCGCTCGCCGTGAACATCAATCCGTGGTCGTCGCGTCGATGACCTTATCGAGGAGCTTCAAATGAGTCCACTTAGAAAAACCGCGTTTGCCGCAGGCGCGCTGTACCTGCTCAGCTTCGTCTCGATCCCGACACTCTTTCTCTACAATCCGCTGCGCGCTTCGAACTACATCATCGGGCATGGCTCGAATACCAGCATCATCGTCGGCGCCATCCTGGAGATGATCGTGGCGCTCGCCGGTATCGGCACAGCGGTCGCGCTATTCCCGGTGGTCAAGAGGCAGAATGAGGGAGCCGCGCTGGGCTTCGTCGCCACGCGAACCCTGGAAGGCGGCGCCATCCTCGCCGGCGTGGCGTGCGTCCTGTCGCTCGTCAGCTTGCAGCAGGCCGGAGCCGGAGCGAATGCGTTGGTCACCGGCCATGCGCTGATCAGCATGTATGACCGGATCTTCCTGCTCAGCCAGAGCTTCATTCCGGCTGTCAATGCGCTGTTGATCGGCTCGCTGCTGTACAAGTCGCGCCTGGTGCCACGGTGGCTTCCGCTGCTGGGATTCACCGGGGCGGCACTTCTGGTCGCTGGCGACGCCGCCGTGGTCTTCGGTCTCACCGGCCAGCATGGCGCGGTTGCCGTGGTCGCATTCCCGATCGCAATCTGGGAATTTTCGCTGGGCGTTTATTTGGTCGTCAAAGGCTTTAAGCCCTCTGCCATCAGCGCCCTTTACAACCGACCCGTCGCAGTGGACAACCGTCCCCTGGCGGCTGTCAGGTAGAGGTTCCCGCTTCCACCTGGCGTAGCTTGGAGCCCGGCCTAGGCCGGGCTCCTCATGAAATTCAAAGGAGTCAAAGTTGAATTCAATCCTTGTCCGCATCGGCACGACAACCGTCGCCGCGTTGACGATCGTCTTCGCGGCCGCATCCCCGGTCCAGGCCGCAGCCCTGGGAAATTGCAATGCCAGCGGCGCCACTACGCCCTGCTTTGAAAAGGTCTGGTCGGATGGCGTCCAGCTCAAGATGACCTTTGTCGACCTCAACCCCAGCCCATCCAGCGCCCCAATACACAGCTTCTACGTCCTGGCGCCGCAGACCCGCGTCCCGCAGGGCAGTGTGCCCTTCCTGCACGACCACGTTATCGGCGACGTGTCACCGCAGAACCATGGCGACGACCCTGGCAACAACCTGGTTCGCTACCACGGCTACTTCGTCCTGTGCAGTGCTCAGGGCATCTCCACCGGCGGCTGCGTGCCCACGATGACCTCAATCCCCGGTCTGGGAACGGTACCCTTCGCCACCACAGTAAACGGGCACAAGCTGACCTCCGCCGACCCCATCGAGTCACCGGCAAACGCCCGGCTCCTCACGCTGTTCGACACGGGAGGAGAGTTCATCGCCACAATCAAACCCCGGCAAGAAGACGAATCCCGATAACACGCCATACCCCATAGGAGGGGCCGACCGTGTAAGAGACGGGGGCTGCGCGTCCCCGTCTCTCAGCCGGCATCGGCGCGCCCGGGGCAAGAAAGGCGACCGCGTTCCGATAACTTCCTAGAGCCGCCGCGATCGCAGCAGGCTCCGTACCTGGAATGGGGACGGAGTCCGAAATGGCGGCTGGGGGCGTTGAGACATCGGCGAGGGCGAGGCCCGTAAGCAATGGGTCGACTGGGTCAGTCGCGAAATCGGGGGCAATGACCTCGTCCGCGATGCGGCGGTTGACGCCGCGCTCCAGGAGATCGCCCGAGGCGGGGACACGGCCTCTGCAGCCGAGGCGGCACGACGGGTCGCTGTGTCGCTTGGCGTTGTCATCAAGCCCGGGGCCGGCCAGCCGCTCGCCTGCCGGCTCTGCGGATCGACGCCGGCGGCCAACGTCACGATCCACGAGCACAACGGCCGGATCGCCTGGATGGTTCACAAGACGAACAAAGGCCCATTCTGCCGGGACTGCGGGATCGCGGTCTTCCGTCAGCACCAGAACAGCACCATGTTCCAGGGCTGGTTCGGATTCTTCTCTTTCTTTCTGACCCCAATCACGCTGCTCCTGAACCTGATCGCCTGGCTGCGCCTGCGAGCTCTTGCCCCGCCTCACCGCGATGCCACAGTCAGCAGCAGAATCCCAGCGCCGCTAAGTCCGGGGAAGCCGCTGCTGTCGCGCGCCGGCGCTTATGTTGCCCTGGTCGTCGCCGCGCTTGTGACGATCCTCTTCATTGGTCCTGCCATCCCTTCGCTCGGCCAAAGTCCGAGCAACAGTCGCAGCAGTCAGCTCACGCCCACGCCGTCGCCCTCACCCATTCGGTCGAGCCAGAGCAGTCCGGCCGCGCAACCGGGTCCGTTCCCGCACGTGGGGAGTGCCTTCGCGTTCAGCAGTGCCTCTGGCGACTTCATCGGACAGGGTCAAACGCAGACAATGACGCCACCGGCCTGGCGGATTGGGGCCGGACAGGGCAATCTTGGCGAAGGTGGGATCAGTGTCAGCGTCAGTTCGGGATCGACATCCTGGACCGTCGGCATGGCTGCGCCACGCGGTGAATCGCTACACGTCGGAAGCTACGACAACGCGATGCGCGCCGCATTCCGACAGGGAAGCCAGCCCGGTCTCGACGTGTCGGGGGACGGGCGCGGCTGCAACAACGTGTTCGGTAGCTTCACGATCACCAAGATGGACGTTGGAAGTTACGGGAAGGTCACGGCCTTCGAGGCGACCTTTGTACAGCACTGCGAATCGGCGACGGCGCCCGCGCTGAACGGTCATGTTCGTTTTGTGCTGACGCCCGACGACACGGCCCATCCTCCGTTGGATAGTCCGTCGATGGGCCCATTCCCACAAACCGGTGATGCGTACAGCTTCACGAGCGAGTCCGGTGACTACATCGGACAGGGGCAAACACAAACGCTTAGCGCGCCAACGTGGTCGTTTGTTGAAAATTCCGAAAATGTCGGCTCAGGGGGAGTGTGGATCGATATGCGATCAAACACTAGCGGTGGACTTGTGGACTGGAATGTCACGATTGCCGCTCCTCGCGGTCAAACGCTGCATGTTGGCACGTATGCGGACGCCATGCGGGCCGCGTTCCGACAAGGGAATCAGGCCGGCCTTGACGTCAATGGCGATGGACGCGGATGCAACGAGGTGTACGGAACTTTCACCGTGACCAGGATCGAGCTTGGCTCAGCGGGCCAGCTGAACGCCTTCGAGGCGACCTTCGTCCAGCACTGCGAGGGGCCTAGCGCTCCAGTTCTCTACGGGCACATTCGCTACGTAGCGTCTTCCTAACAGGCCTTATTTCACCGTGCTCCAGCGCTCGCACAGCGTCAGGCCGGAGCGTAGTTGACCTACCACCAAGACAGTGCCGTTGAATGATGGTCTTCGCCGTGCGGCCGAACGCTGGTCAATGGCCCTGCCGAGCGCCTTGCTGACCAACGCGATCTAGGCTTCAGGCTGGGCGATCTTTCGGACGCTGGCTTCTCCACAAACTGCTCGGTCGGCGCCTGTCCCGGCGAGTCGCATGGTGCTACGACCTAGGCACGTTACGTCCTCAGTGGTCGACAGGCAACCTGGCTCCAGTCCGGCGGTCGGCCCGCGGGCACTTGCAGCCCTGCACGAACTGGCCGTGGCGGCCAGCGGCGTCCTCGAGCCGACCGCGCTGGCGAAGCACGCTGTCGATTTAGCCTGCGATCTGCTGGGCGTCGACGGGGCGGCCCTGTACTGGTGGGTCTCCAGCACCGGCCTGCTGCACAGCCTGGCCGACAACCGCGGGTACCAGGCGGGCGCCTCGCGCACCCTCGAGGTCGGGAAGGGGGTGGCCGGGTTGGCCTTTAAGCGGCAAGCGCCGCTAATCATCGACGACTATCCGAAATGGGAGGGCGCCGTGCCCTGGGCCCTGGAACACGGCGTTCGCGCCGCCGTGGGCATCCCGCTGCTGGCGCGCGGCAGGACGGTGGGGGCGATGGCGGTGCTGACCCACGCCGTCGGTGGCTTTGATGCGGACGACCTGCGGCTTCTGTCGTTACTGGCGGCCCAGGTGGCGCCCGCGCTTGAAGCCGGTCGCCTCGACATTGACCTTGCCGCCTCCGAGCAGCGGTTTCGCTCGCTCTACGGCAGCGTCGCCTCCGGCGTCCTGGTGCTGAGCGCCTCGGGCGTCATCATCCAGATCAACCCGGCCGGCGAGCGCATCATCGGGCTCAGCGCCGAGGAAATGCGTGGCAAGACGCCAGACCAGCTCTGGCATGCCTACGCCGAAGATGGATCGGAGTTGAAGAGCACCGACCGGATTGGGCCGGTCGTCCTCCGAAGCCGGCAACCCGTGCACGGGGTGACGAACAGGGTCGTCCTCGCCGATGGCCGCGAGCGCTGGGTTCTGATCGACGCCATCCCGGTGATGGGTCCGGACGGGCAAGCCCTCCAGGTGGTGGCCAGCTTCCTCGACATCACCGAACGCAAACAGGTCGAGGGGGCGCTGCGCGAGAGTGAGGAACGATTCCGAGCCGTCTTCAATCGGGCGGCGATCGGTATCGCGCGGATCGACCTTGCGGGCCAGATCATCGAAGCGAACCCGGCGCTCCAGCGAATGCTGGGTTACAGCGCCGAGGAGTTGACGCACAACCCGCTCGCCACCTTCGTCCATCCTGATTATGTTCGCGAAGGACGGTTAGCGCAGCTCACCGAGCTATCCGAGGGAAATCGCCACGAGCTGCAGCAGGAACTGCGCTACGTGCACAAGCTGGGCGGGCTTGTCTGGTGCAACTCGATCGCGTCACTGGTGCGCGGTCCTTCCAACGAACCCCTCTTTCTCATCGTCATGACCGAGGACATCACGGCCCGAAAGAAACAGGAGATCGCCCTCGAACATCTGGCCCTGCACGACGGCCTCACGGACCTTCCCAACCGGACCCTGATGTTCGACCGCCTGCGGCAGGCCATCCTGGCCAGCAAGCGTGAGCACCATCCGCTGGCCCTGCTAATGATGGACCTGGACCGGTTCAAGGAGATCAACGACACCTTCGGGCATCACGGGGGCGACGACGTCCTGCGCCACGTTTCGACCCGGCTCAAGGGCCAGCTGCGGGAATCAGACACGGTCGCCCGACTTGGCGGCGACGAATTCGCCATCATTCTCCCGGGAGTCGTCGACGAAGCCGCCGCCGGGGCGACAGCCGCACGAATCCTCCAGGCGCTCCAGGAACCGTTGGTGATCGAGGACGAGTCGCTCGAGATTCGAGCCAGCGTCGGGATCGCGCTCTT
>VBFR01000085.1 GCA_005889345.1 Chloroflexota bacterium | reverse complement strand
GTGTTGCCGGACGCGGTGATGGCGGAGTGCATGACGCCGTCAGCGCACCGTCTTTTGGCCCGGTCGGAGACGAATTTGGCCCCAGAGGCGACTTGTAGAGGTCGTAGTTGTTGGGCATGCCGTTCACGTCGACGACGGAGTGGAGGTCAGAGGATGACCCGTCATTGACCGCGCGACTTCCATCCGCCCCTCGCCATACCGGCGTGTTCGCGGCAACCAGCCACTGGTGGTTGAGGAAAGAGCCTCCGAAGGACCCCTGGAAGAAATTGTCCGCGATGGCGTAGGCGGGATGGTCCTCCTGGTGCAGGTAGGCGTAGATCGGGAGGGCTTTGGTATCGAGAACTCCCATTGTGAGACCGACCGCGTCGCTGCCCGTCACGTATCGGTTCTGGTTCCCGCCGTTCAGCTGATACTGCTCCTGGTAGAAGCGGTGCACGATGTCGCGCGTGCAGCCGCCAGGCAGGCCACTGCCTTTCGCGACGCCATTGGGAGCGAAGACTCCGGGCGCTGGGCATGTGGTGTCCGATGGCTTGATGTAGTCGTCGATGCGGAACGGCGCATTGGTGAAGTGGCTATCGAAGGGCGCCCCGTTCGCTTTCGTTCCGCTGCAGACCCTGGACAGGGGTGGCGTCGTGAGGTTCACGTCGTTCTGCAGCAAACAGGAATAGACGGCGCCGGCCTGGCTGAGCTGGATGGTCTTGCCTGACGGCGCGTTTGCCAGACCGTTGACGCCCTCCCACCCCCCATAGAGGCTGTCGAAGCTCCGGTTCTCCTGGTAGATCACGACGATGTGGTTGATCTTGCCGAGCTGCGATTGGCCGCCATCGGACTCCGATCCGGCGGCCGGTAGGGCCGTGAGCGCCAGCAAGGACGCCAGCGCCGCGGGCACGACGATGCGCACGCGTGGGTTCATGAGCTTCCCTCCTCCCCAGATGGGGTGCCCGATGACGTGTTAGCAACTTTCTTTTACGGCACGCAGAGGAAGAAATCAAGAAGATCCGGTTAAAGCTTCTTGGCCACCGAACCGCTGTTCGGGTCTCTGTTTCTGGCGTTACTCAGAACCAGGCGGGAGGCGAGGTCGCGGACAGGTCGACACCTTCGGTCACCTGCACCGGTGCGGGGGTTGGAGCTACGGTCGAGGCTGCTCTGGCACTCGCCGAGGTGGACGGCGCGGCAGCGATGCTCGGTGAGGGTGTGGCAGCCACCGGGAGAGGGAGCCACCAGAGCTGGAAATGGCCCGCCAGTCCCTGCGGGCCGAAGTAGGCCAGCGCCTTGCCGTCGGGAGACCACGCGGGCGAGGCGTAGAGCCCACCGTCCACGAGCACCTGCGGCGCGCCCAGCGCGCTCCCGTTGAATGACGCGATCTCCAGGGAAGCGCTCTGCTTTCCGTGCGTGCACACCATCGCGACCTGCGTCCCGTCGGGCGACAGTGTGGCCTGACTGCAATCGTCCGCCTCCGGGGTGAGCGGCGTCGCGACGCCCAGCGCGCGGCTCTGGAAGTAGATCTGCGAGTGCACCACGGTCGAAGAGTCGATCGAATGCCGGACGAAAAGGAGGCCTCCGCTCGCGAGCGGTATCGGGCTGACGTCCCCGCCGGTGTGTGAGTACGGGTCGGTCCAGCGTCGCGCCTGCCACTGCGCCCCGTTGAGCGGCATGCTCCACACGGCCAGGTCGACGCCGTTTACCTTCGGACTGTCGAAGCTGTACATGACGCTGGCGCCGTCCGGGGATATCCGCGGATAGAAAGCCCAGTGGTTGTAGTCGATGTATCGCGAATCATTCTTGGTCAAGCGTTTCAAGACGTGGCCGCCAAGATCCATGAGGTAAAGGTCACTCGAAAAGCCGGTTCGCAAGACGGCAACCAGCTTGGTGTGATCGGGTGTCAGGGTTGGCTGCGACCATTCGCCGCCCGGCCCGATCTCGGTGAAGCTGCCGGCTTCCAGCTTGAACAGCCGCCCTTCCTGGACGACGAACATCGTCCCGGGAAGCACGAACTTCGGCTTCGTGACGGTTGGCAGCTGCGGTCGCTCCTGGACGACCTTGCTTTTCAGGGTGCCGAGATACAGGTAGACCCCGGACCCAAAGGCCAGCATCACCGGCACGAAAAGGATGGCCGCGATGCGCCGGAGGATCATGGGAAGTTGGCCCTCGTCACCGCGAGGATCTGTGACCAGTGAGGGACGACGACGCTCTGACCCCCATACGCTGCCCCGCGGTCGTAACTGGTGTAGGTCGGGACGAAGAGGACGATCTGTTTGACGTTGGCCAGGTCGAAGGCCGTCGCCACACCAAGTAAGCTCCGTACCCGGTCGAGTCCCATGCTGGTCGTGAAGTTTCCCTTCAAGGTTTCGACGATGTCGGGCAGGTCGGCCGCGTTGAGGGTGCTCGCCTTGGCCTTGATCGCGAGCAGCACCTGCTGCTGGCGGGCCGAGCGGCCGAAGTCGCCATTGATGTCGTTGTGCCGTGACCGAACGTACTGCAGGGCGTGAGTCCCGTCGAGGTGCTGAAAGCCGGGCAGCGCCGCGATCCGCATGTAGCCGTACAGGAACCCGCCGTTGATATCGTTCGGATATTCATCGTCGAGGACCGGATTGCTGACGAGCACGTCTACGCCACCCAACCGATCGATCAGCTTGATCAAGCCCTTGAGTCCGACCCAGGCGTATTCGTCGATGTGGACGTGGAAGTTTCGCTCCACGGTGGCGATGGCGGCGGCTGCGCCACCATAGGCGTAGGCGGCATCGATCTTCGCGCTGCCGCCTGTCGAGAGTGGCACCCAGAGGTCGCGTGGGATGGAGAGCATGGTGACGTGCTTGCTGGCCGGGTCGACCCGGACCAGGATCATCGACTGGGTCAGCGGCGACTTGTTCTTGCCATCGTCGTCGGAACCAAGCAGCAGGACCGTGAAGGGCGCGCCCGGTGCCGCTGACGGCATGGGCGTGGACGCCGTCCCCTGGCTGCGGCTGGGCGGCACGACCACCGTCTGCCCGGTCTGCCCGACCCCGGCGACGACCACCGGGAAGAAATAGGCGGCAGCGCCGGCTGTCCCTGACAACAGCAGGCAGAACAGCGTCAGCACCGCTATGCGCACAGGATGCAAACGTGACGCCCGCCGACGCCTTGCAGGCCCTTGACCAGTCATCAGCTCGAACGAATCATGCGCTATTCAAGATTGAAATTTGATGAGAGGCCGGCTGAGGCCCCCTCCCTCTCGGCTCAGTCAACGGGCTGAGCCATACAAAGGGTACGGCTTTGCCGGCCGCTAGGCCGAAATACCTACCTTATTGGATGCTCAGCAGGCGTAATTCGTGTCGAAGCCGCCCTGGATGTATTGCACCAACCAGACGGGCGCGCCGGAGAAGCCGGTGCCGCAATGTGCCTGGGCGCCTTCCGCGGAAAGGTTGCCGGTGGCGACCCAGTTGGCCTTGACGCCCGTCACGGGCAGGCCGCCGGTGATCGTGTGCCACTGGTAGCCGGTCGAGTAGATGCCAACCGCCGAGCTGGCTTGATGGAGCCGATCGACGAGGCCCTGGATCGTGTAGTGATTGAGGCTCACGTCGGTCGATGACCAGCTGTTCTCGGTCTCGACGTCGAGCCACCAGCCGCCCGGCCGGGCCACGCCCTGCGACGCCGCATAGGCTATCGAGCGCGAGGCCTCGCTGCAGCCCACCGCCCAGGCAGCCTTTTGATCGGGCGAGCCCTTGACGGCGGCCGACTTCGTCAGGCACGCGGGGATTGTGTGGATGCCGTCGACCTGCGTGTAGAGCGGGTCGTAGCCGGTATTGATGTAAAGGGCGGCATGCGGCGAGTGCGCGTACTCGTCGGCAAGGCACGGGTTGTAATGCTCGAAGGGGTAGCCTCCATTGACGCCGATGATGCCGAACGCCCCGCCCGGATAAGCGCCGCCACACTGCGGAAAGCTGATGTCGTAACCGGTTGATCCGTGGGTGAAGGCCACCGGCGCCGCCTGGGTTGCCAGCAGCGAGGTCGCGGTTGCCAGGATGGAGGCAAGGGAGAGCAGATGATCCATGGGCCGCGTCATTCTGCAAGCGGGTCGCCGTTTAGTCAACCGGCCACGCCTTGGCGGGAGATGACAGCCGTGATATCGGGAAACTGGAAGGTGACTTACGGAGCGGTGACCGTAACCACCTTGCTCGCGGAAGCGCCCGCGAAGAATCCGTGGAGCCGCCAGAGGAAGGTTTGTTGACCTACTGGGGTCATCGACGACGGTAGAACCGTGAACTCCATAGCGAAGGTCGCGCTGCGGCCGGCGTCGAGCCGTTGCAGTGGCGCGCAGTTGAGCTGGTATGAGACGAGCCGGTCCGGGGCAAAGCCCTCCTCATAGTCCGGGCACGGCTCGAACGCGATCGGTGCTCGGGAGTCGTTGGTGAGCGTCACGGTGTACCGGAGCGTCGCACCGGCCGCAAGGGTGTCAGGCAAACCCCCGATGGCGACGCGCAGGGATGGTGGTGTCACCGCGCCGCGGTTGCCATTCGGACCCTGAATGGCGCTGGCGAGCAACACGCGTCCCTGCGAGGGATCGTCGCAGCGTGGCTGGATCTGCGGTCCCTTCGGTGACAACGCCACCCGGCGCGTGGCGGCGCTGCCGGGAAGAGCGATCTCGATCGCCAAAATCGGCGGTGGTGTCGCGCCGCAGTAATACCACTCGAAGACGAAGTACGCCCCATTGACCGTTGTCTGAGGAGCCGGCGTCGGCTGGTTGGGCGGCAGCAGGACGAGCCGGGCAATGTCGGTACCGGCCAAGCCATAGTCGTCCGATTGTGGGGTCGTCACCACATTTCCCTGCGATGCTATAAGCGAGATATCCGCGAATCCGACGAGGGAACACGCCGTCCTGCCGTGATTGCTCAGTGAAATGCGGTACAGGGCGCGGCCGCTCGGTCCTGTCGACGCGGACGGGACGACATCCAGGTCGGCCAGACGGCAGGCCGGGGCCGTCACGGGCGCCTGCACCGTGTCGATGGAATTCGCGACCGTCCAAAATTCGGTTTCCGTCAGGCCAGTAGTCGATAGGAGGTAGGGCACGCCCGGCAGGCCGCCCATCGGGGTGCCGGGCTCTGTCCACATCAGCCAGCGGGAGCTGGTTGGGATGGTCGCGTCATCCACCTGATATTCCGATTGCACCCCGCGA
>VBFR01000084.1 GCA_005889345.1 Chloroflexota bacterium | reverse complement strand
CCGTCGAGAAAGGTCTCCTTGGTGCTCTTCGGATCCTTGAAGTAGCCCTCGAAGACGTTGTTGCCCTTGACCAGGATTTCGCCGTCGGCGGCGATCTTTATCTCGACGCCCGGCAAGGGGAGGCCGACGGTGCCGAAATGCGCGTCCCCCGGCCGGTTGAAGCTGGCGGGCGCTGTCGTCTCGGTCAGACCGTAGCCCTCGAGGATCTCGATGCCAAGGCCGTAGAAGAACCGGAGCATGTCCGGCGACACCGCGGCGGAGCCGCTGATGCAGACTTCGACCTTGTCGAAGCCGAGCGTCTCACGGATTTTTCGGAAGACCAGCCGGTCGGCCAGCGACCACTGCCATCGCATCCAGGGCGCCATCGTCTTGTGTTGCTCATACGCCGCCGTGCGCCGCGCGCCGATCAACAACGCCCAGTCCCGGATGATGCGCCGCGGTCCGCTGACCTTGTCCATCTTCTCCCGTATTCCGGCATAGATCTTTTCCCAGAGTCTCGGAACCGAGGTGAAATAGGTCGGATGGACTTCCGCAACGACCGCCATCACCTTGTCGATCTGCGGACAGAAGTACACCTCGCATCCGGTGCAAAGCTGGCGGAGCTCGCTAACCACACGCTCGAGCACATGCGCCAGCGGCAGATAGGAGACCACGCGGTCATTGGGGTCGCCACGGAAACATTGCAAGGTCGCCACTGCCGTCCAGGTCAGATTGCGATGCGTCAGGATCGCGGCTTTGGGCTGGCCGGTGGTGCCCGACGTGTAAATCAGACTGGCGGTGTCCTCCGGCCGTACCGCCTGCCAGCGGCTGGCGAGCAGCCCGGGGCGCCCCCGTCCGAACTCGTCCCCGCGCCGCAAGGCCTGTTCCCAGGTGAGGACCCAGCCGTCGCCTTCCTTCGCATCCCCGTCTATGAGGATCACCCGCTGCAAGCCGGGCAGTTCCGACCGCAGGGCGATCACCTGGTCGAGCAGTTTCCGGTGCTCGACGATCAGCACCTTCGATTCGGAGTGGTTTACCAGATACTCGACCTGCTTGGGGGCGTCGGATTGGTAGATGGCGACCGTCACCAGCCCGGCGTGCGCGATGCCGATGTCGGCGATCTGCCACTCCGGCCGGTTCGAGGACCAGAGCGCCACCTTGTCCTGGGGATCCAGGCCCTCGGCGAGCAGGGCATTGGCCACACGGCTCACGGCCCGGCTGTAATCGGCCCAGCTGATCGGCGTCCAGCGCTCGCCCGTTTTGAAGTGGAGGGCGGCCGCGTCACTCCGGCGCTGCGCGGTGTGCTGGAAGAGCGCCGGCACCGTCTCGGGCAGCTCGGCGGGCATCTCGGAAGGCGCCGGCGCGCGTACGGCCGCGCTCATGCCGCCACTATAAGAGAACTCCGGCGGTTGCCATAACCCTTTGGCGAGTTGTTACGTATTCTTATGGGACAAACATGGTTGTGGGCACCTGCGAGCTCATCTTCCAGTTGCCGGAAAATCACAGCCTCAAGGGAAAACGCCAGGTGAGCCGTTCCCTGGTGCAACAACTCCGCGGCCGGTTCAATGTCTCGGTCGCCGAGGTGGCAGACCTGGATCGCTGGCAAACTCTGGCGATCGGGGTAACCTGCGTCAGCAACGACAGCCGCCATGCCGACGAGGTGCTGAGCAAGATTGTCGACTTCGTCGAAGATCACAATGGAGGAGCCGTCCTGTACCAGCACCACATCGAGATCCTCAGGACATGAGCCCCGCGGTTAGAGCCGAAGACGTCGGCACCGTAGAGGAAGGACCACTCTCCGCCGTCCTGGCCGCGTTGGCGCGGGATGATCCGAGCGGCGTGGTCGCCGCCCTCGACGGCCAGCTGCACCATGGGCGTCCCGGCAGCCCGGCGGCCCTTCGCCAGCAGGTCGGAGAACGGCTGGCCACGGCGCTAGCTCCCCAGAAGGGACGGGTCACCCGCTGGATCGACGCGCTCGCAACCTCGTCTTCGCCCACCGCCCGCCAGGTCGCCTGCCTGCTGCTGGCCAGCCGCTATCTCGAAGACCCGGAGGGGGTCCTACGGACCGCCGAGATGCTGGCCGATGATCCGCACTGGGAGGTGCGCGAAGCGGCCGGCGGTTTGCTCGGGACCTTGCTCGACCGCGACTTCACCAAGATCCGCGGACGCCTGGAAGTCCTGCGCTCCTCTCGCTCCGAGAATCTCCGGCGTTCGGTGGTGCTGGCGGTGAAGTACGCAGCGCGCCGCGACAAGCCGGAGCGGGTCCCGGACTTGCTGGCACTGCTCCAGCCGCTCTTGCGGGACGAAGAGCCGTATGTTCGCCGCAACCTCGGTCAATCTGCGATCGGCGACGGCCTGTTGCGCGTCGACCCGAAGGAAACGCTCAGGTCCCTGCGGGAATGGTCGCGCGACCGCGACCAGATCGTGCGCTGGAATGTCGCCATGGCGTTCTCGAGCGCCATCGGGTCGTTCCATTGGCCGGCCGCGAAATCGATCCTCGAACGCCTGGCGAAGGGGCCCGAGCCCCTCGTCCGCAGTGCCGTCGCCAAAGCGATGCGCCGGAGCCGGCAGCGCTACACCGACGAAGTAGAAGAAACCCGTTTGCGATGGCTCAAGGATCGCGACCGCGCCGCCACCGCTGAGCTGGTCGGGCCGCTCAAGAAGCGCTAACCTCCACCGCCGCCACGCCACCTAGTATGGGTTTGAGCCCTTGAGTGAAGCGGTCGCGCCTCAATCGATGATCGACGCCTTTCAGGCAACACTCCCCTGGCCACTAGATCCCTTTCAGGTGGAGGCCATCGAAAAGCTCGAGGCGCACCAGGGCGTGCTGGTCTCCGCACCCACGAGCTCAGGAAAGACCGTTATCGCCGACTACGCCGTCTTCCGGGGCCTCGAGACCAACGCGCGCACGATTTACACGACGCCCCTGAAAGCACTGTCCAACCAGAAATATCACGACTACCAGCGACTTCATGGCGAGGGTTACGTCGGCCTCGTGACCGGCGAGAACACCATCAACCCTGGCGCCCCCGTCGTCGTCATGACGACGGAGATCCTGCGCAACCTTATCTATGAGGATCCGCAACGGCTGGAGCAGGTCCGCTACGTCATCCTCGACGAAGTTCATTACATCGATGACTTCCCCCGCGGCGCCGTCTGGGAGGAGATCATTATCCAGGCGCCGGCGCACATCAAGTTCATCGGCCTCTCGGCGACCATCAGCAACTTTCAGGAAGTCGCCGAATGGATGAGCCTGCAGCGCGGCGATATCGCGACGGTGAGCGTGACCAAACGTCCGGTCGAGCTGCGGCTCTGGCTGGCGATGCGCAACGAGTTCTATCCCTTGCTCGACGAGCTAGGAGGCATCCCACGGGAGACACGCCAGCGCGCCCAGGCGGAGACGGCGACCGACTACCGGCTCTCCCAGCTGCGGCGGCCGCCCGAGAATGACCTGCTTCCCGTGGTCGAGCGTCTTCGGCGCCGCGAATTCCTGCCGGCGATCTACTTCATCTTTTCGCGGCGCGGCTGCCGGGAGGCGCTGGCACGCTGTGCGGTTCACGGTTTCGACCTGACCACTGACGGCGAAAAAGCCCAGATCGACGCGGCGGTCAGAGCTCGCCTCGAGCAGATCGACGATGCCGATGAAGCCGAGCTCTATCGCAATCTGCTCGATGGGGACACGCTCCGTCGGGGGCTGGCGATGCACCACGCCGGTCTCCTCCCCTATCTCAAGGAACTGGTCGAAGGACTCTTTCAGCGAGGCCTGATCAAGGTGGTCTTCGCCACCGAGACCCTCTCGCTGGGCATCCATATGCCGGCGCGAGCTTGCGTGGTCTCCTCATTTACCAAGTTCGACGGGCGCGACTTCGCGCCGCTGACCTCCGGCGAGCTAACGCAGCTGATGGGCCGGGCCGGGCGCCGAGGCATCGACCCCATCGGCCACGGCGTGATCCTCAAAGAGCCGGACATCGACATCGGCACGGTCTACGAGGCGGCCACCGGCGAAGAGATGACGGTGGAAAGCAAGTTCGCCCCCACCTACAACATGGCGCTCAACCTGCTCCGCTACCACCCGCCGGAGGAGGTCGACCTGCTGATGGAACGCTCCTTCGGTCAGTACCAGAAGGTGGTGGCCCGGCGCGGACTCGACGACCGGCTGGCGAACCTGCGCCAGCGCCTCGCCGATGTCGTCGCCAGCCGCTTCCACGCCGAGGGGGAGCCGTGCTGCACCGAGCCCACCTTCAGTGCCTTTACCCAGGCCGAGGAGGAGATCGCCTCATTGCGAGTCCGGATGCGGCGGTTGCGGCGGGAGCACTGGCACCGCGGCCGGCGACGCGGTCGTGGTGGTTCGACGCGCGAGGCCGGCGGCCGCACGCTCGCGCAGCTCAAGGACGAGTTGCAGACCTGGCAGCACAAACTCAACCAGCTTCCCTGCCGCAAGTGCCCGTTTAATGCCGAGCATCGAGCGCACCAGGCGGAGGTTCACGAGTTGCAAACACGGATCCGCGCCTCGGAGCAGGACGCGGAACGAAGCCAGGGGGAATACCGGCGGCGGATGCTCGCCCTGCGTGGCGTGCTGGGCGAGCTCGGCTTCCTCGAGGGGGCGGTTCCCACTGAGAAAGGCCTGCTCGCGGCACGCATCTACGGCGAGAACAGCCTGATCATCACGCAGGCCATCCAGGACGGCTGGCTGGAGGAGCTGACGCCGGCCGAGCTGGCCGCCTCCCTGGTGATGGTGACCGCGGAGGATCGCAATCGTGATCGCCCTCGGCCCCGCCGGCGCCTCCCCACCAGTGGCGTCGCGCTGGCTCAGAAGCGACTGCGCATCATCTATTACCGGTTCTCCGCGCGGGAGAAGGAGCGGGGCGAAGAGAACCTCCGGCCGCTCTCCACCGACTACGTTAACTTCACCTACGACTGGTGTAGCGGCCGGCCCCTCACCGAGATGCAGGCCCCGGTCGATATCGAGCTGGGTGACGCGGTCAAAGCCCTGAAAGGCCTCTACAGCGCGCTCCGCCAGGTCGAGTGGGCGGTGGTCGATCGGCCCGCGCTGCGAAAGCTGGTGCTCAAGGCCCGCGAGAGCCTGGAGCGTGACCTGATCACCCGCGTCTAGTCGCGCCCCTCTTCCTGGGCGAGTTTCTCGGAGATGCGGTAGACCTGCTCCGGCAGGTCGGCGATGTCGTAGAAGCGCAACGGTTTCTTGAGGCGCTTCGCGATGCCGAGCTGCACCTTGACGCCCAGGCTCATCGTGCCGAAGACCCAGACCTCGTCGCAGCGCGAGAGCAGGTTGTTG
>VBFR01000232.1 GCA_005889345.1 Chloroflexota bacterium | reverse complement strand
CCGGAAAAGAGGTGCTCACCACTGAGCAAGCAGATGCTGCCCGGCGTATGGCCGGGCGTGTGGATAGCCCGCACTTCGTAGTCGCCGAAGCGGAAGCGCTCGCCATCGCGGACGCGGTGATCGGCCTTGATCGGCATCATCGATTCATCGGCTTCGTGACAGGTGAAGCGGGCGTGGGTCTGGTCGCGCACCGGTTTCAACGCCTGGACGTGGTCGGCGTGGCCGTGCGTCGTCAGGATATGGCTTACGCGCAGGCCCTCGAGCTCCTTGATGATGCGCGGGGCATCGTTGGCCGCGTCGATCAGCAGGGCCTCCTTGCTTTTCGGGTCGCTGAGCAGGTAGACGTTGTTGTCGTAGGGGCCCACGGAGAAGCTCGTGAGCTTGTACACGGGTTGAGTCTACAAACCCCCACCCTACCCTCCCCCGCAAGCGGGGGAGGGAAATTTCAGACAATGAGAGCGGTGGCCAAGAAACGGCGAATCGGCATGCACATGCGCACGGGTCGCGGGCTCGACAAGGCGGTCGAGACCATCAAGGCGCTACAGCTCGGGACTGTCCAGATTTTCACGGGTAACCCGAGCGCGTGGCGGTCGGCGCCAGTCGATGCCCAGGCCACGGCGCTGTTCAAGAAGTCGCTGGAGGAGCTCGACGTCCAGCCGGCCATGTCCCACGCGATGTACTTGATCAACCTCGCGAGCCCCAACCCCAACTTCCAGAAGAAATCACGCGAAGCGCTCCGTGCCGAACTCGAGCGCGCCGAAGCCTACGGGTGCCAGTACGTGGTCACCCATGTCGGAAGCCACATGGGCGATGGCGCCCAGGCCGGAATCGACCGCGTGGTCGCCACGCTCGACGACGTCCTCAGCAGGGCCGGCGGCTCAGCGATGGTGCTGCTGGAGACCTCGGCGGGCGGCGGCGCCTACGTCGGCGCGAAGTTCGATGACCTGGCCCAGATCCTTGGTCGCTTACCGCAGCACGCGCAGCGCCTGGGCGTCACGTTCGACACGGCCCACGCCTACGCCTCCGGCTACGATGACGCCGGCACGGATGGGATGCGCAACACCCTGGATCAACTCACCAGCATCATCCCGGCGCAACGGGTCCGCGCCTGCCACTGCAACGACACCACCGTCACCCTCGGCGGCAAGGCCGACCGGCATGTCAACATCGGCAAGGGCAACATCGGGCTCGACGGCTTCCGGACCTTACTGAACTACGAGCCGCTGGCCCACAGCGCCTTCGTTCTCGAGACCCCGGGTGAGGAGATGCTCGAGGGGCGCGAAAATCTCGACGCGCTCCGCTCCCTGCTGTGAGCGCTCCACTCGAGGCGGTGCTCTTCGACTATGGGCACACGCTCATTTATTTCGATGAACGGCCCCACGCCACGCTGGTCGACGCCTACGAGAAGATCAACCGCCTGTTGGGCGACACCCTGAAGCGCGAGGTCCCGGCGGCCCAGGTGTTGATCGAGAAGGTCTCCCGCGCCGTCGACGACGAGATCCAGCGCGACTATGCTGCCGGCCGGCCGGAGGAGGTCGAGATCGCAACCATTTACGACACCGCACTGCGCGGTCTCGGCCTGGAACTTGAGCCGGACCTGATCGAGCAGGTCATGGAGCTCGAACAGGAGGGCTGGCTGAACAGCGTCCACGTGGGACCGGACGTCATCAGGACGCTGGAGGCGCTACGCGGCCATGGGTTGCGCCTCGGCATCGTCTCCAACGCCGCCTACCGGCCGCGGCTGATGAAGCAACAGCTGGCCGCGCTGGGTTTGGCGGACTTCTTCGACGCGGTGTCGTTCTCCTCGGAGGTCGGCGTCCGCAAACCGCACCCAGCGATCTACGCCGACGCGCTGAGCAAGCTCGCGGCCGATCCCTCCCGGACGCTCTTCGTTGGCGACCGGGTGCGGGAGGACGTGCAGGGCCCGCAGGCGCAGGGGATGCGGGCGGTGCTGACCCGGGAGTGGCGTCAGGAGGATGACCCCGGAGTCGCGGATTTCGTCATCCAACGGCTGGGCGAGCTAGCGCCAATCGTCAACCGTCTCGCCCCCGGGACGCGCGGGGCCGATACCTATAATGAGGTCACGTCGCGCGAGTAGTTCTTCGCGGATGGGGTTTCTTGGAGGTAGGTGGGGCGGTGGACTTTCGCGATTATCTGAGGCGCAAGTGTCGCGAGCAGAACATTTCGCTGCACCGGCTCGCCGTCCGCTGTGACCTGAACCAGATCTACTTCTACCAGGCCGTCAACAAGAACAAGGAGAACCCGCCACCGTGGGTGCTCCGCCGGGCGGCGCCGCATCTCGGTGTCACCTACGTCGAACTGCTGATCGCAGCGGGACACTTGACCGAGGACGACCTGCGCGAATATGGCACGCATCCGCCCAAACCACCCGAAAAAGAGCGGGAGAGGGAGCGCGAGAAGGTCGGGGTCTAACCCGAGGGCTCGCTAGGTCGAGCTGGAGCCGCCGCCGCTCACGAAGTTCGAGAAGTGATAGGTGAGCGTCCAGGTGAACTGCGTCGTAGTCATATCGATCTTCATCTGGTGCATCAGGGAGTCGCTCGACGCGATCCACACCTCGACCTGGATTCCGGCATTGGTCAGGACGGCCTCGTCTTGCGGCGTCACGCCGCTCTGCGGGTCGGTCTTGAGTTGACCGACGTACTTGCCCGGATCAACGGTCAGAGAGAAATGATGCATGGCGATCTGGTCCATGGTGATGTCGCCGAGGTCGTCTGACGCGCGGAAGGCATGCGCGAACTCGAGGTTCGCGATGGGATCCATCCCAGGGGCGACCTGGCCCTTTGAATTGCCGGTGACATCCTTCCAGGCGGGCCCCTGCGCGGGGTACTGCACATACTCGTGGCCGCCCTCGATTCGCTCATTCATGGCGAGGATCGCGGTCTGCCCGTTGGCGGCGGGGATCTCCAACTGCAAGCTGAGATTCTCTTTGTGCGGATAGATGAGGTCACCTGATCCGGTGACTTTGACGCCGGCTACGCCGTTGAGGACGAGGATGCCGTTCAACGACAGGTGGACGCTCTTGAGGGCCTGCATCGCGTCACCGCTCTTGCTGATGACCGGTCCGGGATCCAGTGGCGGCGGGGCCTGTTGAGGCAGAACCCCATTGAGAACGCCACCCTTCCAGATGAGGAGAATGGACGCGACCGCGATCCCCAGGCTGATGAGTCGACCCATCGACGAGGCAACGACATGCAACGCGCTTCCTTGCTAGGAGAAGCGCGGCCCGCCGGAAGGAGGGGTTGTCGTTGGATCCGAAGAGGGGGACGGGATCAGGGACGCCGGCGGGCCTAGCCAGCCCCGGGATCATAACAACGCAATCGCGTCGCGACACGCCATATACGCGCTTGTCACGCGCTTGTTACCGCGCACCTAAGATAGGCCGGTGCAACGGGTCGTGATGCATGTCGATCTCGATGCCTTTTATGCCTCCGTCGAGCAACTGCGCCGCCCTGAACTGCGAGGCAAGCCGGTTATCGTCGGTGGGGCCGGCGTCGACGGCGAGCGGGGGGTGGTGGCCGCCGCCTCCTACGAGGCCCGCCCATTCGGCGTCCGCTCCGCCATGCCGCTCAGCCGGGCAAGGCGCCTCTGTCCAAGCGCGGTTTTTGTCCCCTGCGACTTCCCCGCCTACCGGGAGGCGTCGAAGTCGGTCTTCGCCATCCTCGATCGCTACTCGCCCGTCATCGAGCCGATCGCTCTGGATGAGGCCTACCTGGATCTCACCGGCGAAGAAGCGCTGCTGGGCCCGCCGGATACCGTGGCGCTCCGCCTACGTGACGAGGTCAAGGCGCGTTGCGGTCTCGATCTCAGCATCGGCGTGGCCAGCTGCAAGCTGGTCGCCAAGGTCGCCTCGGAGCTTCGCAAACCTCGGGGCCTCGTGGTCGTCCGGGCCGGCGCCGAGGCCCCGTTCCTCGCCCCGTTACCGCTGGCAAAGTTGCCCGGGTGCGGGCCGGCGTCGGTGCTCCGCCTCGAACGGATCGGGGTTCGTACCGTCGGCGAGCTGGCAGCCCTCCCCGATCCGCTGCTTGGCGAACTCTTCGGCCAGTATGGCCGCCTGCTTGGCGCTCACGCTCGGGGTATCGATCCCAGTCCGGTGCTCCCGCCTGGTGATCCGAAGAGCATCTCCCGTGAGGTCACCTTCGATCGCGACGTGAGCGACCCCACGAGAGTCCGGGAAGCCGCTCTTGCCCTGTTGCAGGACGTCGGCCAGAGTCTGCGCTCGCATCGCCTCTCGGCCCGGACCATCGTGCTAAAGATTCGATACCAGCCCTTCGATACCCAATCCCGGCAAGCCACGCTGCCCTATCCCACCGACCGCGATGACCAGCTGGCGGCTGCGCTCCGGCAGCTGCTGGAGACGCAGCTCGACCCCTCTCGACCGGTCCGGCTGATCGGGGCCGGCGTGAGCAACCTGGAGCAAGGCGCGACCCAGCTGAACCTGCTCGAATCGCGGTCGTCACGGCTGGCGATGCTCGATGAGCAGCTCGATGAACTGCGCGGCCGCTACGGCGATCACGTCATCGCCCGCGGCGCGGCCCCGCGCCCGCACCAGAAGGACGTCCGGCGAGACGACCTGGATGCGCTGCGGTGAAAGCCAAAAAGCTGACCCACGTCGGACCGAGTGGCGAGGCCAGGATGGTCGACGTCTCCGCCAAGCCGGTCAGCGGCCGCGAAGCCCGCGCCCGCGGAGCCGTACGGATGAGCGCGCCGGCGCTCGAGGCGATCATCGCGAGCAACCTCCCCAAGGGCGAAGTGGTCGCCACCGCTCGGATCGCGGGCATCCAGGCCGCCAAGCGCGCCAGCGACCTGATCCCGATGTGTCATCCGCTGCTCCTGACGCTGATCGATGTGGACTGCGTGCCCGACCGCCGCCTCCCGGGCATCCGGATCGAGGCGCGGGTGCGCTGCGATGGCAAGACCGGTGCCGAGATGGAGGCATTGACGGCGGTCGCGGTGGCGGCACTGACGGTGGTCGATATGGCCAAGAGCGCCGACCGCTGGATGACGATCGAAGGGGTCGAACTCGTCGAGAAGCGCGGGGGAAAGAGCGGCGACCTTCGCCGACCGTCTAGCTCGCGCTCTTAATCGCCTTCATCGCCGCGTCGTAGGCCTTCTGCATCGGAGCGAAGGTCTTTACTTCGTAGTCGGCGGGGACGGTCTCCTCCGCACTTGCCATCGCCGTCAAGGCGGCGTTCCTGGCATCGGTGAATTTCTTGATGCCGGCCGCGTCTTTCGCCTGGACGGCCTGGATCAGGCTTTCGGTGCTCATCAGCACATCGCTGAAGCTGCTGACCTGCTTGGCGATTTGCGGTGGCAAGCCGGCCGCGTGGGAGTAGGAGATGGCCAGCTCGATCTTCTGCTGGGCGTCGGGATACGGGGCGCCAGCCGCGACGAGGTCCCGCTTGGCGAGCGCGACACCAATCTTGGTGTAGTCAGCCAGCGCGTCGCTATAGGGCTGGATGACTTTGACCTCATTGGCGGATGCAGTCAGCGCCTGGTCCGCCTGCTTGATACCGTTGACGGCGCTCTTGAGGCGGAGCCGCGTGTGGGCGATGGCCGCGCCCTTGGAAGGCGCTACCCATTGAAGGATCGCCAGTCGTTGATCGACCGACGTCACGGCCGCTTCATCGGATTGGATGAGGCTGAGCCCATCGTTGAACGACTTCCCCAGCTTGTCGAATTGGGCCTTGGCGGCGTTTGGGTCAGCGGGGCTGGTGCGCAGGGTGAAGCTCTGGGCAAAGATGGCATCGATCTTTCCCTGGTGCGAGGCAGCCGTCTTGAGCGACTGGTCGGCACTGGATATCTGGCCGGATGCGACCGCCGGGATCACACCCAAGAACAGCACTACCGCAACCAGCAGACCAACGGCCAGTACGGCCAAACTCCTGATGAGCCGCAGCGGGAACTGCATCAGACCGCGAGGTAGTGCCGGCAGCGCCGGTAGAGCCATCGGCACCGTGAATGTCCGGCCAAAGAGGGTGAGCGTCGTCCCGGGCGTGGTCGGCTGGCCCTGAGGCGCGTAGGCGCCGTACGCGGGGTCCGGCCCGTAGGCGCCGGGTTGCTGCGGATATCCGGGCGGACCATACGACGGATACCCCGGCTGGGGAGGATAGCCGGGAGCTCCCGGGTACTGGGGCTGCTGGGGATAGTTCTGGGGAGGGTAGTTCGGCGCATAGCCCGGGGGTTGCGCCTGAGGCGGGGCCTGTGGATAACCGGGTGGGGCGTACGACGGCTGCGGCGGCGGCAACGGGTTGCGGCAATTCGCGCAGGCCTGGGCACCCGGCTGGTTCCAGGTAGCGCCGCAGTACGGACACGGGGGTGATTGGTAGGCCTGCATAGTTGCGCCGCGGCGCTACCCCATGCAACTCGGCGCCCACCGTGAACCTTTCGGCGGCCGGTCAGGTCAGGAGCTGGGCCAGGTCCTCGGCGTTGCGAACCGCGTAATCCGAATAGCAGTTGTTGAAAACCGCGTGCACCTCGGTAGCCCGCTTCGCCATATCGCGCACGTTCACAACCCAGGGTTGCAGCTCGGCTGGCTCGTAGAGGTATCGGAATTTTTCCGCCGTGCTGATCCCTTTCTTTTCCCAGGTCTCGCGGTTTCGGCCGTGAAAGCGGACCATCCCCAATGGCGCCGTCGCGGCGACCACCGGCGGCACGCTGGAGGTAAAGCCCTGCGGCTCATCGACCACGACATAGGTGAAGCCGTGCTCCTCGAGGAATTTGAGGACCCGCGCGCGCCGTTCCTCCTTCATCCATAGGACCTGGCGGAACTCGATCGCGATCCCGAAATCCGGGAGCCATTCGCGCAGGTCTTCCATGAACCGATAGGAGGCCGGCGACGGCAGGAACCATTTGGGAAACTGAAAGACGACCGCGCCGAGCTTGCCGGCATCCTGCAGCGGCTGGAGCCCCTCCCGAAAACGATCCCAGACGCTCTCCTTGTCTTTCGGCGCAAGGTCTTTGAAATAGATGTTGCCTTTGGATTCGCCCAACTTCTCGCGCAGGTCTTTGGGTAGTCTCGAGGGCGGCGTCGGGTGCTGCGTGAGCAGCGCGTGCGCTTTGGCGTTGAAGGTGAAGTCCTTCGGCGTGCGTTCGACCCAGAGCTGCGCGGTCTTCTCGTTGGGGATCGCGTAGAAGGTGCTGTCGACCTCGACGATGGGAAACCTGGAAGCGTAGTAGCGCAGGCGATCCTCGGCCGTGGTCGCGTCCGGCGGATACCAACCGCTCTTGATCAGGGTCGGTTCGGTCCAGGAGGAAATGCCAACCCTGACGCGACCCATCAGCGGGGACGATGGGCCGCGGGAGCATCGCTGACTTCGCCGCGAAGCGTGCGCAGGCCGTGCGGTAAGGCCTCCATCACCGCCTCGAGGCTATCGACGACGCCCCGCGGACTGCCGGGAAGCGCGAGCACCAAGGTCCGTCCGATCACGCCGGCAAGCGAGCGCGACAGCATCGCGTGGGGTGTCTTGCGCAAGCCCGCGGCGCGCATGGCCTCCGCGATGCCCGGCACCGGATAGTCGAGCATGGCTTCCAGCGCCTGCGGGGTGACGTCGCGCGGGCCCAGACCCGTACCGCCGGTCAACACGATCAGGTCGGGATCGGTCGCCTGCCGCCACTCACGGATCTGGCGCTGGATGTCCTCGACCTCGTCGCTGACCACCGCCCGGCCCACGATCTCGCAGGGCACGCGCGCGAGCTCCTCGCTGACTTTCTCTCCACTCTCGTCGGCGCGTTCGCCACGCGCCCCTTTGGTGCTCACGGTCAGGACGCAGGCACGGAAGCTCATACCAGCAGTCTAAAAAGCAGCGGTGCCGCCCGCCGCTAGCCTTCGGCGCGATAGGCGGCGTGCGCGGCGATCGTGCGACAGAAGTCGGTGACGGCGCCGCCGACGTCCATCAGGTCGTGATACCCGAAGGGGACGCAATGATCGAAGGGCGGAAAGCGAACCACCGACGATGCCGGTGCAACGTCCGCATCGTAGAGCGCCAAGACCGGGCGTCCCCGTCCCAACAGCCAGCCCACTTCGAAGCCGACCCCAGTGCTGCGACCGGTCATCTCCATGCAGCCCGCGTCAGCCTCCAGCAGCTCGCGATGCATCATCTCGGCGATCAGCTCGGGGCGGTCGAGGCCGGGCCGGTAGTCGGGATCCGCCACTCGCTCGGCGAGGACGCCGGCGCCGAACTCCCGCAGCGCCCGGTGCGCCAGCTGGATCGCTTCCAGGCTGCGCGGACCCAGCTCGCCGCTGACGGCACGGCCGAGGTAGACCTTCACTTCAGCACCCTGGGGGTGGTCTTGCGCCGTGGCCACAACCCGACCATCAGCATCACCATGCCGAGCACGGGATCGAACGGCAGGACGATGCCCCCGAGTAGCGCACTGAGCCAGCGCGGCCGAAAGCGCCGCATGGCGGGATTATCGGACATCGCCGGGCGGCGTGCCTGTCTCCCTCGACGCCAGCGCATCGGCCGGTTCGTCTTCGACATCGAGGGGATTGTCGTCGTCGGGATGCATGTCGCCGGCGATGGCCTCACCCTTCTTCCGCCGCGCCGGGCGTTCCGCGGCGAGCGAGCGCACGTCGAGGCCCTGCCGGAGTAGGTGAATGCTCTCCAGGAAGGAGAGGCGCTCCACCAGCCAGCCGACGCGGTAATGCACCGCGAACCAGGTTTCGTTGGGCGCGGGATGACGGTGGCGGCGCCGCCAGCGCCCGACGGCTTCCTTGAAGGTTGGTGCGAAGCCGCCCTCGCCGCCGCCGCGTCGATCAGGTCCCGCATTGGCTGGCACGGACGGATTCTAATTCCCGCTCGGCGCCAACGCTCCGGAGCAACGGGGATCGCCATAATGCCGAAGTGCGGCTCAGCGAGATCATGGCGGTGGCCAATCGCCTCGCCGGCGTTGATCAGACTCCGCCCGATTCGCAGGTCTACGTCGACGGCGACGTGCGACGGGTCTTTGTCGGCATCGACGTTGACATCGGCGAACTGCTGCTGGCCCGCTCGCTTGGCGCCGACGGGGTCATCGCCCACCACCCGATCGGGTCAAACGCCCGGCTCGGTCTGCCGGCGGTCATCGAGCGGCACGAAGCCCAGATGCGGGAGGAAGGCATCCCAGCCGAGGTGGCCCGCGAGAAGATGCTCGACCGACGCCGACCGGTCGCCCATGCCCTGCATACCACCAATTACGACCGCGTGGTGGATGCGGCCCGCCAGCTCAGCATGCCGACGATGAACATCCACCTCGCCGCCGACCTCATCGGGCGTCAGTACTTCATCGACTTCGTCCGCCGTGTCATCGACGGGGGCGCGACCACGGTCGGCGGACTGATCGGCGAGCTCAAGACGATCCCGGAAATCGGGGCTTCGCCGGTTCAACCGGAGCTCTGGCTGGGGGAGACCGAAAACCCGGTCGGACGCTGGGTCGTCCAGATGGCGGCAGGAACGAATGGTGGCGCACCCGTCTATCGGACGTATTATGAGCACGGCATTCATACCATCCTGGCAATGCACATCGACGAGCGGGACCTGCGGGAGCTGGAGCAGCTGCAGCGCCCACAGGCGAACCTCGTGATCACCGGCCACATGCCCAGCGACTCGATCGGGATGAATCGGGTTATCGATGCACTGGAGCAGCGGGGCCTCGAAGTTATCGCGGGCTCCGGAGTTATACGACCGTAGACCACCACGAGGAGGACCGCTTGGACGCATCAGCACCTCACGCATACGGCAACGAGGCGGAGCGCCGCTATCACCTCCGGCGGCTGGATGACCTGCTGGAGGCACTCGAGCGCCTGAACCTCGCCGAGGCCAAGACGCTGCCCGAGGCGGTGAAAGCCCGAATCGAGACGGAAGGCATCACCGTCGAGGAGGGGACGAGTTTCAGCCGCCTGATCGAGCTGGTCTGGGCGCAGCAGGAGAAGTACCTCATCGACCTCAAGGCGGACCGGCGCAAGGGATCGCGTCGCGTCGGCGACGGCGTCATCGCCTCGCACCGGGTCCTCGACGCCTTCATCCTTGGCCGGCTCAACATCGCCGGCAAGCGCCGCCGCCGAATGACGGGTTAGGCTGCTTTGTAGCGGCCCAGTTCTTGCTCGAGTTGCTGGATGCGGAACAGTAGCTGGTTGATGTAGCGCTCGCGGCCCATCAGCCGGGTGTTCATCGATGCGGTGGCCTGGAGCTGCTCCCTGACGCGGTCCCAGCGCCGCACGTTCTGGATTGCCACGGCGGCCTGCTCGGCGAAAGCCTTCAGTTGCTCGAGGTCACCAGCCGGGATGGGATTGAGGTTGTCGCGGTAGACGTTGAGCACCCCGCTGATCTGGTCCGACGCCTCGACCTCGGAACGGTTCAGCAGCATGCCGTCGTCCATCGCTTCTTGGGCGGTCGACTCGCCGCACAGCACTGAGATGATGGTCTTGAGTCCGGCTTTCTCGACCGTCTCCAGCAGGCCCTTGGGGAGCATCTCCTTGATCGGCGACACCCAGGGCTTGCCCGACCGCATGACGTCCCCCGCAGCCGGCGCGCCCCAGGCGATCGGTTGCTGGACGACCTCGTCTGCCACTCCGTGCGAGCCGACCACTTCCAGCTCCAACGTCTTGTGGTTGCGCAATGCCAGCAGGGCCGCCTTTCCCCCCACCAGCTCCTTGGCGCTGGAGAGCACGAACTCGATCACCTGCTTGCTGTCGTTCGCCGTCGACAGCTCGCGGGCCTTGCGGACCAGCGTAGTCAGGTGATCTTCGCGCTGCTTTAGCAGGTCGACCAGCCGCGCATTGATCAAGGCGTTGGCGGCGTCGGTCGCGACGCGCGCAAGGTTGCGCAGGTCGTGGTCGGTGAACGGGTCGCTCGCCGAGCGTGCCAGCGTCAGCACGCCGAGACCTTCTTTGCCCGCCAGCAGGGGGACCGCGACGAACGACCGGGGCTGGTGCTTGGGGTCCGATGCCTTGAAGCGCGAGTCGGTCCGGCTGTCGCGCACCAGCACCGGTTCGCGGTGCGACAGCGCCCAGCCGGCTATGCCTTCGCCAACCTTGAAGCGCGACATCTCGCTGATCGCGATCGGGCTGTTTCGAGCCGCTTCGACCTTGAGCTCTTCCTGGAGCTCATCGACGAGCGCCAACGTCCCGCGCTCGAAGCGGACCAGCTCCGAGGCGGCATCGAGCACGCCGTCGAGGGCGCCGCGCCACTCGACCGACGACGACAAGCGCTGGGCCGCCTTGATGGTGGCCTGCGACGTCTTCACGGCTTGCTCCGCCTCGGCCAGCTGCGCGCGGGCGACGTCCCAGCGGGCGGACAGTGCATCGAACTCGAGTTGCAGATGATGGTGCGCGGCCTGCGCCGCGAGCGCGCGCTCGAGGTCGGCCTGGAGCCGGCCGTTGGCACGCTTCAAGTCTTCGATCTCGGCTTGCAGCCCCTTGATCCGTTCCTCGACGCCTTCCTGCTCCACCTTGAGAGCGGCGACCTCCGCATCGCGGGACGCGATGGTCGCGTGGGCGGTGGCAAGTTGCGCCGCGATCCGATCACGGTCGGCGGTTGCATTCGTCCGGCTGCGCGTCAGGTCCGCGAGGCGCGCGGTGAGGTCCTGCCGCTCTCGATCGAGAGCCTCGTAGGCGGTCTGGAGGGTTGCGTGCGAGGCAACGATGTGCTCCAGTTCCTTGACCCGAGTGGCGTGCTGGTCGGCGATGTTTCGCTGCTCGGCCACCTCACTCTCCAGCGCCGCGGTGCGGCTCCGGTGCCGGCTGATTTCGTTTTCGGTCTGCTCCAGGAGTTTCTGATTCCTCCCGAGCACCCGTCCCTGTTGCCGGTGCGCCTTGAGGAGCTCGGCGAGGTCCTGGCGCAGACGGGCCTGGGTGGCGGTGGCCTCTTCGAATTGCAGCTGCAATGGGCGGCCGTCGGAGCCTGTGTCGCCCGCCCGCCGCGCCGGCGTCGATGAGGGGACCGCGTTTGCTTGTGGGGGCGTCGCGGGCGATGTTTTCGCGGCCGCGGGTGGTGTTTTCGGGGTCACCGGCGGCAACGCCGGCTTATTCCCGGAGTCTCGCCGCCGAGTGAATGACCACCTCGGCATCGGTCAGTCCGCCGTGGCGCCCGGCGCCGCTTCGCCCGCGGCGTGGCCGGTGTGTCCCTCGATCACCTGAAGGCCGGTCTGACCGAAGACCTCGGTCGGGAAGTCTTCGCCATTGGCTTTCAACCTGGGAAGCAGCTTGGGCACGACGCCGGTCCAGCGGAACGCGCCGAGGACATTGCCCTCATCATCGATGCCGGTCTGGTCGAAGAGACAGATGTCCTGCAGCTGAATCTGGTTGCCATTGATGCCGGTGATCTCGGAGATATGCGTCACGACGCGACGCCCGTCGCGCAGACGAGCCTGCTGGACCAGCAGGGTGATGCCGCCGACGATCTGTTCGCGGATGGCCTGGAAGGGCAGATCGGAACCACCCATGATGACCATGGTCTCGATCCGGTTGATCGCGTCCTTTGGGCTGTTGGCGTGCACGGTTGTCATGCTGCCGTCGTGGCCGGTGTTCATCGCCTGGAGCATGTCGAGCGTTTCGGCGGCGCGGCATTCGCCGACGACGATCCGGTCGGGCCGCATCCGCAGGGCGTTGACGACCAGGTCCCGGATGGCGATGGCGCCGCGACCTTCCACGTTCGCGCTGCGGGCTTCCAGGGTGACCAGGTTGCGCTGGCGGAGCTGCAGCTCGGCGGTATCTTCGACGGTTACGACGCGCTCGGTGTCCGGAATGAAGTTGGACAGCACGTTGAGTGTCGTGGTCTTGCCCGAACCGGTGCCGCCGCTGACCACCATGCTGATCCGCGACCGAACACAGGCGCGAATGAAGTTCGCCATGTCGTGATTCAGCGTCCCGAAATTGACGAGGTCCTGGACCTTGTATGGCACACGCGAAAATTTCCGGATGGTGATGCTCGAGCCCTGCACGGCCAGTGGGGGAATCACGATATTCACCCGCGAGCCATCGGGAAGACGGGCGTCGACCATGGGCGAGGACTCATCGACCCGCCGGCCAATCCGTGCGACGATCCGATCGATGACCTTGCGGAGCTCGCGTTCGTTCTCGAAAACCAGATCGGACTGCCCGATGCGACCTCGGCGCTCGGTGAAGATCGTCTTCGGCCCATTGACCATGATCTCGCTGACCTCGGGGTCTTCCAGCAGGGATTCCAGTGGACCCAGGCCAAGGACGTCATGCAGGATCAGCTCGGCGAGCTCGGCCCGGTCGTACTTGGTCAGCTTGAGCTTGGCCTCCTCGCAGTACTCGTCGGTGAGCTCTGTGATGCGGCGCTGGATCACATCGCTGCTGACCGTGTCCGAATTTTGACCGAGGGCCGCGATCAGGCGTTCATGAATGGTCCTCTTGATGGTGTCAACATTCGGGATGCGCGCGGCGATGTTCTGCGGCTTGACCACCAGGCTCGAGAGACCCGGCACCGGCGCGGACTCGCCCTTCTCCGGCTTCTCCGGAAGCTTGCCTTTGTTGAGTTTGTCAACGAGCAGCATCGGGTCCTCCTGGTTTCATCAGCAACGCGGGCCGTACCGGGGAGCGTAGCCTGCGCCGGCCCCCCGGCTTATCCGCCGGTTAGCCCCTCTTTGGGCCGAACGGCGGATACCGGCGCAAGCCTCTCCGTTAGCAAAACGTGCGTTCCGGTCGATTCCGTCGCAGCCCCCACCCGGAGGGGGAGGGAAACCCAAGGCTGTTAGCTGGCCTTGCGCTCCGGAAACTCGTCGAGCAGGCCGTGCTGCGTCGCCCAGACGGCAGCCTGCGCCCGCGAGCTGAGACTCAGCTTGCTGAGGATGTTCGAGATGTGGTGCTTGACCGTCTTGTCGGACAGAAAGAGGTCGGCGGCGATCTGCTTGTTGGTCTTGCCATGCGCGGCCAGGCGCAGCACACGCTTTTCCTGGTCGGAGAGCGCGGCGCGGGCGACCTCGTCCGTGCTGGCCGCCATTTTCCGGATCCGTTCGAGCACCTTGCGCGTCACTTCCGGATCGAGCAAGGAGCGGCCCTCCGACACAGAGATCACGGCATCGATCAGGCCGGCCTTGTTGATCTCTTTCAACAGGTAGCCGGAGGCCCCAGCCATGATCGACTCGTACACGGCGTCCTCGTCGGCGTAGGAGGTCAGCATGATCACCTTGCTCCCCAGGTTGCGCCCCAGGATCTCGCGGCACGCGTCGATCCCGCTGCCACCCGGCATCCGGACGTCGAGCAGGACGACATCGGGACGCAACAGCGCGGCCTGGTAGACGGCATCCTGCGGGGAGGCCGCCTCACCGACGACCCGGATTCGCGGGTCGGATTCGAGGATCGATCGCAGCCCCAGCCGGATCATCTCGTGGTCGTCGGCGATCAGCAGGCGAACCGTTGCGCTGTTCATCGGCTGTACGGAAACACCGCCTCCAGCCGGGTCCCCGCCCCGGGCGCACTTTCCAGCTCGAGCGTGCCGCCCAGCTCGCGCACGCGCTCTTCGATATTCGCCAGGCCGTGGCCTTGCTGGATCCCCCGCGCCGGCCGTTGATCGACATCGAAGCCACGACCATCGTCCTCGATGACGAGGCGGGCCTCGTCGGTGCCGAAATTGAGCGAGAGCTTTGCGCGCGTGGCCGCTGCGTGCTTGTAGATGTTGGCCAGTGTCTCCTGGATGATGCGGAACAGGGCAATCGAGATCGCGGGGGACAGCTCCTCCTCGGCGGGCGCGCCCACCTCGGCTTCAACCGGGATTCCGGTCGCCTGCTGGAACTGGCGGCAGAGATCCACCACCCACTGGCCGATCTCTTTCTCCTTCATGATGATGGGCCGCAGCTGGTAGATGAAGGTCCGCATTTCCGAGAGCACATGGTTGGTCTGCTGGATGGAGCTGGTCAAGACTGGCGCGACCGCGTCCGGTTGCTCGCCAACCAGGTCGCGCGCATGCTCGAGTTGCAGCCCGAGCGCGTAGACATACTGGACGAGGCCGTCGTGCATATCGCGGGCGATGCGGTTGCGCTCGGCCACCACCGCCATCTCGTTTTGCTGGTCTTGCACCCGCGCTTGCAGCCGCAGCCGCTCCATGCCGAGCGCGACCTGGCGCCCGATCTCGTCCATCAACTCCACCTCGGCTGGGGTCAGGCGATCGGGATCGGCGAAGCCGACGATCAGGGCGGCGATCATCCGGCCCTGCCAGCGAACCGGGACGGCCGCCAGTGCCTGCGCCTCGCTGTGCGACCAGAAGGCGTCGTCGAACAGGGCGGGTCGGGCCGTCCGCTGCACCAGGAGGGGTCGCGCCTCTTCCTGGAGGGCAGTCATCAACGGCAGCGCCGTCACCGGCTGACTGCGAAGTGACTCCAGGCCGAAGGCCGGCGGATCAGCGGCATCGAACGCCGCCTCGATGATCTCGCCCTCCTCGTCCGGCAGGATGACGGCGGCGGCAGTGGCACGCATGGCAAGAGCCACCTGTTTAACGGCCCGCTGGAGCAATTCCGTCGTCGTGACCGCCTCGCTCCCCGCCTGGGCCGTGGCGAGCAGGGCTTCCGCGCGGCGCCGTGAGGCGCGTTCCGTCTCGAAAAGGCGAGCGTGGTCGATCGCGACGGCGGCCTGGCTGGCGATCGCCTCGACCAGGCGCTGGTGCTCGGGACCGAACGGCTCCTTGGCCGCGCGCACCAGGACCAGGGCCCCCAGCAGGCTGTCCTGCGCGCGGAGCGGGGCGGCGAGCACCGTCTTCGCCCGGCGCTCGGGACCGGTCACCTTGTAGCGGGCGTCTTTCGACGAGTCCTGGATCAACGCCGTCGCGCCGTGGCGAACGACCCAGCCAACGACGCCCTCGCCGACCTGGAAGCTCTTGACCTCTTTGAGTGCCACCGGGACCCCCAGGGCCGCTTTGACGTGCAGCTCGCGGCGGGCATCATCGAGCAGGAAGATGGTCGCTGCGTCGAAGGCGACCAGGGCATTCATCCGCTCCAGGATCTCCTTGAGGGTGCGGTCGAGGTCGAGCGAGGTACTGAGCGCCGCGCTGACCTGCGTCAGCAGGCGGTAGGAGGGGGCCGGGGTGGGGCTGCCGCCCGCGATGACACGGAGCCGGCCCGGTTCGACCTTACGCGCACGCTCCGTCATGGGCCGCAGAATAGGTGACGGGCGCGAAGGCGCAGTCCATGCCCGAGTGACAATCTCGTTACACGCGGTCGTCGTCACTCATCGGGTATTAATGAGCGCTCGATAAACTGGGGACGTGAGGCGGCGCGGCGCGGTACTCCTTATTGCTGCTGCCTTGCTCGTCGCTTGCGATCCGGTTGTCGCCAAGCCCGCCGGGCCGAGCGCAGAGTCGGCGCTCCAGCTCATGTTCGACAACAAATACGCCGCGGCGAGCACACAGCTCCAGGACCTGATCCGCGCCCATCCGCAGGACGCGAAGGACCATGCCGCCCTCGCGCTTGTCCTCAACTACCAGACCAAGCAGAAGCCCGCGCTCGACGAGGCCCTCAAGGCACAGAAGCTCGCGCCCAATGACGGCTTCGTGCTGGCGGTCTTGACACGAGTCGAGGATTGGAACAGTGACCTCCCGTCGGCCGCGCGAGACGGCGCCGCCGCCATCAAGGCCGCGCCCAGCTCGGCGCTCGCGCGAGCGTTCTATGGCGAAGCACTCGCCGATGTGGGCCGCTACGACGAGGCCAAGACGCAGCTCAACAAGGGCGCTGACCTCGCCAAGAAAGGATCCGCCTACGACCGAGGCGAGGTCGAACGCAACTGGGCCAATTACTACCGCGACCAGAAGGACTATCCGCAGGCGCTCAATCACCTCAAGCTGGCCGCCGGCGCCCAGCCGAACTGGGTGGAACGCCTGCTGGAGCTGGCTCGCTTTTCGATCGCCCGGCAGGACTTGAACGCCGCCACCGACTTTCTGAAGCGGGCCGCCACTCTCTCACCGGACGACGCCGGCTTGCGCGAGGAGCTGGGCGACGTCGCCCTCTTCGCCTACAACTTCGCCGTGGCCAAGAGCGCCTACCAGGCGGCCCTGCAGCTGCAGCCCCGAAGCGCGCTCGATCTCAAGATGCTGGGCGAGTTCGCGGTCGCTGTGGACAAGGACTCGACCACCGCCGCCAAGGATGAGCGCGCCGCGATCGCGGCCCAGCCCACCGACCAGGAAGCAGGCGCCTTCCTGGTGGCCGTGCTCCGCTACCTGGCCAAGGACGAAACCGCCGCGCAGCAGGCGGCCACGCAGACCGTGGCTCCGGGCGGCGCGAATAC
>VBFR01000083.1 GCA_005889345.1 Chloroflexota bacterium | reverse complement strand
ATTCTCCGGGTCAAGAACCACGAAGAGATCGCGGACATCGTTACCTCAAAACTCTCGCAGGTCGCCGGCATTCGAAAGACGCACACGCACGTCGCCTTCAAGGTCTACTCGAAGCACGATCTCGAGGCGATGTTCAGCGTCGGACTGCAAGAAGCCCGCTAGCCGCTGCTACTTGCGAAAGTACTTGATCGGGAAGTCGGTCTCCCACTGATCGCCGGCGTCCCCCATGCCGCGCTCCCATCGGGCCTCGATCGTCTGGCCGTCAGCCGAGATCTCGCCGATGAACCGCTGGTTGAAGCCGGGGCCGTTGGGGCCGTTCCAATCCTCGCCGGAGGCCCGCCAGATCTTCCAGGTGGAGCCCTCCAAGGCCATCATGAACAGCCGCTTGACCCCTCGGGAGTCGAAGTAGTGCATCGGCTGCGGCTCGCCGTCGGGCGCGCCGCCGATGATCGAGATGCTGTCGGGCATCTCCGCGGGCTCGCTGACTGAGCTCAAGAGGATGAACTTGCCCAGGCGCTCGATCTTCGTCTCCGCGGAGAGCTTCATCGGAGGCTCCATCGGGACTTCTCCTTCGCTGTGCCATTCGCCCATTAGCGGCTCGAACTCCTTCATCGTCGGTCAACTTTAGCTTTCTTCCCCGAAGCGGCCTTGACGACCGAACATTTGTTCGATAAGATCTGATCAGCCTCAGCGTCTGGTCTTACGTCCCCGGGGAGGCCTGATGTGACCGCGTTCTCGTCATCTCTCCTTTGGGGCGTGCTCAAATGCCAGATCGCCTGCAACAAGCCATTACGGTGCTCCAGACCCGATTCGGGAGCGCCGCGCCACGCCCGGCGGCACCGCCCTGTCCGGCGCGGCCCACCGGGATCTCGGAGCTCGATGCGCTGACCGGGATCGGTGGGTGGCCGGTGGGTCGGTTGAGCTTGCTGGCCGGGCCGCGAGGTTCGGGCAAGCGGACGCTGGCGCAGCGCAGCATCGCCGCGGCCAGCCAGGAGGGACCAGTTGCCTACGTCGACATCCCAGGCCGTCTCGATCCTGAATTTCTGAGCCGCTTCGATGCGCGGCTCGACCACCTGCTGGTAGTGCGACCGAAGTCCATCAAAGAAGCGATGGCCAGCGTGCGGGTGCTGGCGCGTGCCGGCGTCGACCTCATCGCGATCGACCTGCCGCGCACGCGATCGTCGGGACTCGATGCCGAGCTGCCAAACCTCCTGCACCGCGCGGCAGAAGCCGAGTGCACGTTGTTGCTGATCCACGACGCCGACGCCGAGGACGCGATCCGCTACTACGCCAGCCTGATTCTGAGCTTCCAGCGCAGCGCCTGGATTTTCCGCCGCGACGGCGATCTGGAAGGTTTGCAGGTCGATGCCGCCGTCGTCAAGAACCGGCTGGCGCCGCCGGGCCAGACAGCGCGATGGATCATTCCATACCCGATCGCATGACACACGGGAAATCCCGTGACCCTGACATTTGCTGTGTTCGCACACCCCATCCATCGCTGGTCGCCGCCTGGTTGACGGTGCCGGCGTTGCGCGGCCGTCCACTGATCCTCGGCGGGCTGGCGCACGAGCGCGCGTCGGTGACGACGGCATCAGCCGAAGCGCGGGCACAGGGTGTGGTCGAGGGGATGAGTCTCAACCAGGCCCAGCAGTTTGCGCCCGACGCTACCTTTCAACCGGTCGACGAGGAGGCCACAGCCAGGGTCCGCCAGTCCCTGCTCCTGACTCTGCACCACTTCACCCCCGACGTGGCTGCCGGTGAGGATCCTGGCTGTGCCTTCCTCCGTCTCGACCGGCTGGCGCTGCGCTGGCCCGAGCGTTCGCAATTATTGGCAGCCATCAGTCGTGCCATCGACGCCGCCATCCGCGTCCGGCCGGCGATTGGCGTGGCATCGTCGATGTTCGTCAGTGCGGTCGCGGCGGCTCACGCGACAACCACCGGCCCCCTGATCGTCGAGCAAGAGAAGACGCGCGCCTTTCTCGCGCGCTATCCGATCGATGTCCTCCCGCTCGATGACGACCTGCGCGAATACCTCGAGCTCCTGGGGATCAAGACGATCGACCGTCTCCAGGCGATCTCTCGCCCCGCCTTTCGCCGCCAGTTCGGCCAGAAAGCCCTCCAGGTCTATGACCTGGCCTTGGGCGAGGACCGGCGCCGGCTGCGACCCTTTAGGCCGGCCGTCCGGATCGAGGAAAGCGAGCCACTCGAGCCACCGGTCGACAACACCCAGGCGCTGCAATTCATCGCCCGCGCGCTGGCCGAGCGCGTCAGCGCCTCGCTGCTGTCGCAAGGGCTCGGCACCCGAGCAATCCGCATCACGCTCGACCAGGAATCGGCACCGGCGCTCAAGATCGAGGCGCGTTTCGCCTACCCGATGACCACCCCGGGCGAGCTGTTCGACGGCATCCGGCCGCGGCTGCTGCGCGCGTCAATCGTCGCGCCGCTGGAACGGATCACGCTGCGCGCGGGCCGGCTGGAAGCGGCCTATGTCCGCCAGCCGGGGCTGCTGATCCGCCGCGATGGCTTTAAGGAATCGATCGCCGATGCCGTCGCGCGCCTGCAGGAGGAGTACGGGTCATCGCTGGTCCAGCGCGCGGAAGTGCGTATTGATGCCGCGCCGCTCCCGGATCACCGGATCCTGTGGAAACCCGCATGACGGAACTGCTCGCGCCGGCACGGCCGGTTCGCGTGCGCGTCGATGCGGATGGCGTGCCGACCCACCTCGAGTCGGCGGCCGGGTGGCAGCCGGTGACCCGCGTGCTCAACCGCTGGCGGATCGACTGCGACTGGTGGCGCAACCCGGTCTCCCGCGAGTACTGGCGGCTGCTGATCGACGACGACCTCGCGCTGGAGTGCTACTGCGACCGGACCAGCGCTGAATGGTTTGTCGAACGGGTCTATGACTAGCGCCTACGCCGAGTTGCACTGCCACTCCAACTATTCCTTCCTCGAGGGCGCGTCACATCCGGACGAGCTGGTGGCGCGTGCCCGCGACCTGGAGATGCCGGCGCTCGCCATCACCGACCGCAACGGCTTCTACGGCGCGGTCAAGTTCTTCGGCGCGGCGCAGCGCGCGGGTATCCAGCCGATCATCGGCACCGAGCTGACGATCGACGACGGCACCAGGCCTCCGAAAGACCGCGTGGATTACGACGGCTGGGGGGACCGGTTGCTGCTGCTGGTCGAAGACAAGCTCGGCTACACGAGCCTCTGCCGCGTGATCAGCATGGCGCAGATGCCCAACGCGAAGGGCATGGCGCGTTTGCCGGCGGATCAACTGGCGTCCCTGAGCGGGCACTTGATCGCGCTGGTCGCCGATCCCAAAGATCGGCTGCCCTTCTACCAGGAGATCTTCGGTCGCGACCGGGTTTTCATCGAGCTCCACGACCACCTGGCTCCGGACGATCGCTCGCGCAATCAGCGGCTGCTCGAGCTGGCCGAGCGCCACAACGCGCCGCTGGTCATCACCAACGAGGTCTTCTATGCGACGCCCGACCGGCACCGGCTCCACGATGTCCTCACCGCGATCCGTCATCGCACCACGCTCGACGAGGCGCAGCGTTACCTGCATCCGAACGCCGAGCACTACCTCAAGTCAGGCGCCGAGCTCCGCCAGGTCTTCAGCCGCTACCCACGGCAGGTCGTCGACGAAGGCCTGGCACAGGCTGCGGAGATTGCGGAGCGCTGCCGCTTCAGCTTCGACCTGGTGAGCGCGCGCTTTCCCGGCTTCCCGGTGCCGGCCGGCGAGACGCCGTACTCCTTTCTGTACCGGCTCTGCCAGGATGCCGTCAGGGAGAAATATCGGCCGGTCACCTCGGAGGTCGCGGCCCGGCTGCAAAAAGAGCTCGACGTCATCAACAAGACCGGCTTTTCCGAGTTCTTCCTCATCAACTGGGACCTGATGCGCTTCGCCCGGTCGCGCGGCATCCCGGGCCAGGGGCGTGGCTCGGCGGCGGACAGCATCGTCGCCTACCTGCTCGGCATCACGCGCGTCGATCCGATCGAGCACAACCTGCTCTTCGAGCGCTTCCTGCACGAGGAGATGACGACGACGCCCGACATCGACATCGACTTCTCGACCGCCCACCGCGAGCAGGTCATCCAGTACGTCTACGAAAAGTACGGTCCGGAGCGCACCGGGATGGTCTGCAACGTCGTGACCTACCGCCAGCGTTCCGCCATCCGCGAGGTGGGGAAGGCGCTCGGCTTCAAGGAGGAGACGATCGACCACCTGGCGAAGTCGGCCTCCGCCTGGCACCCAGAGAGCCCGGAGACGATCGCGCAGGCGGCCGGCTATCCGACGGAAAACGCCACGAAGCCATGGCAGCAATTGTTCGACCTCGCCACCCAGATCCTCGATTTCCCGCGCCACCTCTCGATCCACGTCGGCGGCATGCTCGTCACCGGCGAGCCGCTGATCGACATCGTGCCGGTCGAGCGCGCCACCATGCCGGGCCGCATGGTGGTGCAGTTCAACAAGGACGACGTCGAGGAGTTGGGGCTGATCAAGATGGACATGCTCGGCCTGCGCATGCTCTCGGTGGTCGCCGAGGCCCTCGACCTGATCGAGGCCGACACGGGCGTGCGCCCCGACCTCGACGCGCTCGACCTGAAAGACCCGCAGGTCTACGAGCTGTGCAAAGAAGCCGACACCATCGGCGTCTTCCAGATCGAGAGCCGTGCGCAGATGCAAACGCTGCCGCGCTCACGACCCGAGACCTTCAACGATCTTGTCGTGGAGGTCGCGATCATCCGCCCCGGACCGATCCAGGGTGATGCGGTGCATCCGTACCTCCGGCGCAAGCAGGGCAAGGAGCCGGTGATGTACATCCACCCGCGCCTGAAGCCGATCCTCGAGGAAACGCTCGGCGTCGTCCTCTACCAGGAGCAGATCCTGAAGATCTCGATGGACTGCGCCAGCTTCTCGAGCGCTGAAGCCGACCACTTCCGGCGGGCGATGAGCAGTCACCGCTCGCACGACTTGATGGCCGCGATCCGCGAGCGCTTCCTCAGCGGCTGCGCCCAGAACGAGATCCCGCAAGCGGCTGCCGAGGAGATCTTCACCAAGCTGGCCGCCTTCGCCGAGTTCGGCTTTACCAAGTCGCACGCGGCGGCCTTCGCCCGCACCTGCTACGAGACGGCCTGGCTCAAGCTGCACCACGCGCCCGCGCTCTATGCCGGGCTGCTCAACCACCAGCCAATGGGCTTCTATCATCCACACGTGCTGGTGGAGGACGCCAAGCACCACGGCGTCAAGATCCTGCCGGTCGACATCAACAAGAGCTACGTGCGCTGCACCGTGGAAGGTGGCGCGCTGCGGCTCGGTTTCAACTACGTACACGGCGTGGGCGATAAGGCGCTCGAGGTCCTCGAGGAGGCGCAGCTCAAGGGCCCGGTCGCTTCACTCGAGGAATTCTGCCGACGAATCCGCCTGACGACGCAATCCCGCAACGGCCTGACCAAAGCGCAGGTGCAGAACCTGGTGCTGGCCGGCGCCTTCGACGCGCTCGAGCCGAACCGGCGCGAGGCGGTCTGGCGCTTCAACGAACACGCCGACGACTGGCAGCGCTCGCCGATGCTGGCCGAGCCGTCCGAGTCGGTGAGCCTTCAGCCGATGACGCATCGCGAGCGGGTCGCGACCGATTACCGGCTGCTATCGGTGTCCACCACGGACCATTTGATTCATTTCTACCGGCCGCAGTTCAACGCATTGCACGTGATCGACTCGAAGACCATCCGGTCGAGCGTCCGCGACGGGGCGAAGGTACGGGTCGGCGGCCTGGTGATCACGCGGCAATCGCCATCAACCGGCAAGGAGTTCAAGTTCTTCACGCTCGCCGATGAGTTCGGCCACGTCGACGTCATCCTGAGGCCGCCGATCTATCAGCGCTATCGGCAGGTCGCCAACCTGGAGCCGATTCTGATCATGGATGGGAGGCTGCAGAAGCAGGACGGCGTGCTGAGCGTGCTTGTCGACCACGTCGAAGCCGCTCCATCCCTCCCAGAAGAGGATGTCTTCCCGACCTCGCGTAATTACCGGTGACCTGTCGGTTACGAATCTATCTGGAGCGTGGCCCGCGCGGCGCCGTGACGGGCCTCCAGCTGAGCCGGGCGGCCGCGAACGATGAGGCGATCCACCTCGATGGCGTCCCATCCCTCCGGCAAAACCACTGGCCGGCGGCACCATTTGGCCGGTTCCTCAGGGCCAAGCTGTAGCCCCGTCAAGCCGTAAAGGCAACTCATCAAGAAGCCGCCCAGGTTCGCCATGAAGGGACCGGTGCGCGGCTTGTCGGGAAATCGCTTCCGACTGAACTCGTTCGTCTCGGTAAACGGATCCTCGATGAAGTCGGCATAGCCGCGCTCGAACCAGCGCAAGGCTGCGGCACGGTCACCGAGCCGCGCCGCGTACGTTCCGAGTAGAGCGGAGAGCATGGGATAGCCGACAAATTCGTCGACACGGCCGAGGTAGAACTCGATCGTGCGGCGCTCGGTCGGCGCCTCGACCGAGTAGTTGAACGGGAACAGTCCCGCCAGGGCCTCCGGTGTAGAGGCCGCGACGCCTCTCTCTTCCGCTGAGTAGCGGTCATGGTTGAGGATGATCCCCCGATCTTTGTCGACCGGCAGGTACATACGCCCTGCGATCTCGTTCCACCGGTCCGCGTCGGGCCGCTTCAAGCGGCAGGCGAAGGCGGCCGCCTCCTGCAAGACTCGGGTCGCCGCCATGTTCACATACGCGTTGTTGTCGACGGGATCGGTCTGCTCGGCGACGCCGATCACGTGTCTGATTTCG
>VBFR01000231.1 GCA_005889345.1 Chloroflexota bacterium | reverse complement strand
TAGATCGCGGGTGAAGGTGGCGCCAGTGGCTTCTGCGAGAAGTCGAAGCAGTCAGCCATGTCGTCGGCGGCCTTGTCGCGCGCATTGATCGGTGGCAGACCAAATGTCTTCTCGCAGAATTTCACCAGGCTCACGTGGGAGTGTTGAGTGTGTGAGATGTATTTGGGTTTGGCGTAGGGGCTGAGGACCAGACACCCAACGCGTGACCCCAGGCGGAACTGCGTGCCGTCCTTCCACTTCTCGACCAAGGGCGGGGTGACGTGGTCGTACCAACCGCCGTAGTCGTCCCAGGTGATGAAGACGACGGTGTTGGGCCAGAGCCCACCCTTGACGATCGCGTCGACCTGGTCCGCCGTCCATTTCTGGCCAGCCTTCACCGATTCGACCGGGTGCTCGCTGAGGCCGGTCGGCCCGTAGACCCAGGAGACCGTGGGGAGCTTGCCCGCGGCCGCGGCGGGGGCGAACTTGTCGGCGGTCAGGTTGTTCTTGCTCCCCTTAAGCGCCGTGATGTATCCCTGCGCATACCCGCCGTAGTTGCCCCAGGTGAGACCCGCCTTTTCCAGCGCCGCCGGTAGCGACGGGAGGTTGAAGGGGGGCTGCTGGTTGATCGGGTCGCGGTAGTGCGGGTTGTTGATGATCGGCGAGTCGGCGGCGATCAGCATCAGGTGGTTCGGCGTCGACGGGCCCGCGACCTCGGTGAAGTACTTATCGCAGAGGGTGTACTGCTGCGCGTAGCGCCAGTAGTTTGGAATGTTCGCCTGAGCGTATTGCTCCTTCGCGGCGACGTTGGCGCGGTTCAACCAGGCCGCGTGTGTGTGCGGGTGATCCGATGACGGCGGGTCGGAGGCAAGCGCCAGATTGGGATCACCGTCGGCACCGGGGAAGCGTCCGAAGTAGTTGTCGAACGCGTGGTTCTCCTTGACGATGATGACGATGTGTTGAATGGGGCCCTTTGGGGCCGGAACCGGCGAGGGGGTTGGCGTCGGCGGTTTGCGCTTTTTCGCTGACGTCGGCGTGCGTTTCGTTACAGGTTTCCTCATCCCGAGGCCAGTGTACGAACCGAACGTCAAAAATCATTACAGGGGCCTGTCACGTTATCGTGAGGGGTATGCAAACCGGGCAGCGACCGGCCGCTACGCTTGCTGAAGGGCCGCTGAACGAGGACGAACTCAAGAAACTGCACGCCTACTGGCGCGCCGCGAATTACCTTTCAGTCGGCCAGATCTACCTGCTGAACAATCCCCTCTTACGCGAGCCGCTGCAAGTCAAACACATCAAACCGCGGTTGCTCGGCCACTGGGGGACAACGCCCGGCCTGAATTTCCTCTACGCACATTTGAACCGTGTAATCAAGGCGCGAGACCTCGACGCGATCTACATCTGCGGCCCCGGTCACGGCGGCCCGGGGATGGTCGCGAACGCCTATCTCGAGGGCACTTACAGCGAGGTCTATCCGGCCATCAGCCGCGATGAGGTCGGCCTGCAAAAACTCTTTCGGCAGTTCTCATTCCCGGGTGGGATCCCGAGTCACGACGCGCCGGAGACGCCCGGATCGATCCACGAGGGCGGCGAGCTGGGGTACGCGCTCACGCATGCCTACGGCGCCGCCTTCGACAACCCCGACCTGAAGGTCTTCTGCGTGATCGGCGACGGCGAGGCGGAGACTGGCCCGCTTGCGGCGAGCTGGCATTCGAACAAGTTCCTCGACCCGATCACCGACGGCGCCGTGCTGCCCATTCTGCATTTGAACGGCTGGAAGATCGCCAACCCCACGGTCCTGGCGCGCATCCCGGAGAGCGAGTTGCGCCGGTTGCTCGAGGGCTACGGCTACATGCCGTACATCATCAGCGGCGATGACCCGATGGACATGCACCAGCGGATGGCGGCGATGCTCGATCTCGTTCTCGACGAGATCGAAGAGATCCAGGGTGCGGCCCGCAAGAAGAAACGGGCGACGCGTCCACAATGGCCGATGATCGTCATGCGCACGCCCAAGGGATGGACTGGCCCCAAGGAAGTCGATGGCGTGCCGGTCGAAGGCACCTGGCGGTCGCACCAGGTCCCGGTCGACGACATGACCCAGCCCGAACATCTACGAATCCTGGAGGGGTGGCTGCGCAGCTACCGTCCGGAGGAACTGTTCGACGAAAACGGCACCCTTAAGCCCGAGCTGGCGGCATTGCCGCCGACCGGCCAGCGCCGGATGAGCGCGAACCCGCACACGAACGGCGGCGAACTGACCCAGGAGTTGCGGCTGCCGGACTTCCGCGACTACGCGGTCAAGGTCGACAAGCCCGGGACCACCTTTGACGAGGCGACCAAGGTCCTGGGAAAGTTTCTCCGCGACATCATCGCCAACAATCCGCGCAACTTCCGCTTGATGGGGCCAGATGAAACGGTCTCGAACCGCCTCAGTGCGGTCTTCGATGTGACCAACCGGGCCTGGCTGGCGGAAACGCTGCCGATCGACGACCACCTCGCGCCCGACGGCCGCGTCATGGAAGTGCTGAGCGAGCATCTTTGCCAGGGCTGGCTCGAGGGTTACCTGTTGACGGGCCGGCATGGCCTCTTCAACTGCTACGAAGCGTTCATCCACATCGTCGACTCGATGTTTAACCAGCACGCGAAGTGGCTCGAGGTGACGAACAAGATTCCGTGGCGGCGGCCGATCCCGTCATTCAACTATCTGCTGTCCTCGCATGTCTGGCGCCAGGACCACAACGGTTTCACCCACCAGGATCCAGGCTTCATCGACGTCGTGCTCAACAAGAAGCCCGACGTGGTGCGGGTCTACCTGGCGCCCGATACGAACTGCCTGCTCTCGATTGCCGACCATTGCCTCAAGAGCAGGCAGTACGTCAACGTGATCGTGGCCGGCAAGCAGCGATCGCTCAACTACCTTTCGATGGACGATGCGATTGTCCACTGCACGCGTGGCATCGGCATCTGGGACTGGGCCAGCAACGACACCGGCGAGCCGGACGTGGTGATGGCGTGCGCGGGCGACATCCCGACGCTGGAAACCCTGGCCGCTACCGACCTCATCCGCAAACACCTGCCCGATCTCAAAATCCGCGTGGTCAACGTGGTCGATCTGATGAAGCTCCAGCCCGAGGCCGAGCATCCCCATGGCCTCTCCGACGCGGAGTTTGACGCGCTGTTCACCACCGACAAGCCGGTGATCTTCGCCTATCACGGGTATCCCTGGCTGATCCATCGCCTGACCTACCGGCGGAAGAATCACGGCAATTTGCACGTCCGCGGCTACAAGGAAGAAGGCACGACGACGACGCCGTTTGACATGGTGATGCTCAATGACCTCGATCGGTTCCACCTGGTGGTCGACGTCATCGACCGCGTTCCGGGGCTGGGTGCCAGCGCCGGCCATGTGCGGCAGCATATGGTGGACGAGCGACTCCGGCATCGCCAGTACACCCGGGATCACGGGGAGGATATGCCGGACGTGCGCGACTGGACCTGGCCCTACTGAACGTCCTTGTTCTAAACGCCGGCTCCAGCTCGCTGAAGGGCAGCATCGTCGACAGCGGCGACTTCACCGCGATCGCGAAGGCCGAGGTCTCCCTCGGCGCGGATGCCACGAGGCGGAAGGGCATCGAGCGGACCATAGGGTCATTGCTATCGAAGCTGCAGGTAGGCAGGGAATTCAAGGTGGAAGCGGTTGGCCACCGCGTGGTGCATGGCGGGACCAGGTTTTTATCGGCGGTGCGGGTCGACGACCGCGTCCTGAAGGGTATCGAGGCGCTCGCCGATTTCGCGCCGCTGCACAACCCGGTGGCGGCCACCACCATCCGCGCAGCCAGAGCGGCGCTGCCCGATGTTCCACAGGTGGCGGCCTTCGACACCGCCTTCCATTCGACGCTGAGCGAAGAGCAGTTCCTCTATCCGGTGCCCTGGCGCTGGCATCGCGAGCCCGGCATCCGGCGCTTTGGATTCCACGGGCTGTCGGTCGAGTGGTCGACGCGGCGGGCTGCCGACCTGCTGGGCCGGCCCGCGGGCGAGTTGGCCCTGGTGGTGGCCCACCTCGGCAGTGGCTGCTCGGTCACGGCGGTTCTCAACGGACGATCGGTCGCCACGTCGATGGGACTGACACCGATGGAAGGTCTGATGATGGGCACCCGGTCGGGGTCGATCGACCCGGGCATCCTTCTATATATGTTGCGCACGCGCCGGGCTGGGTGGCGTGAGCTCGAGACCGCGCTCGATCACCAGTCCGGGCTGGTCGGCGTCTTCGGCCGGGCCGGCGGAATGAGGGAGATCGAGAAGGCGGCCGGGGAAGGGAACGAGCGCGCGAGGCTTGCGATCGACATGTTCGTCAGCCGGGCCGCCGCCGGGATCGCGGCGGTGGCCACCGCGCTTCCGCGCCTCGACGGCCTGGTCTTCACCGGTGGCATCGGAGAGCATTCACCGTCCGTGCGGTCGGCCATCGTCGGGCGGCTCGCCCCGCTGGGGATCGCCGCGCTTGTCGCCTCGGACGTCCGAAACGATGCCGTGATCAGCCGATCGGGTGCCGCCGTTGCCATCCTGCGGGTCGAAGCGCGCGAGGATGCCGTGATCGCCCGCCAGGCCGCCGACCTGCTTTACTGACCGCCGGCCTGGGCGCGTGTCCAGACCGCTTCCATCAGCTGGCGGCGTTTCTCGGACCCGAGCTCGAGCCGGACTGCCACCACCGCTCCCGTCTTGTCCCGGTCGACCCAGATCGGGAAGAGGCCGTCACCCCACGACGTGCTCAAACCCAGAAGCGTCGCCTTATCCAGGGTTAAGGCTCCGGCTTCAGGGGGGCCGGTTCGAATTTGCTCCATCACGCGATAGAAGTGGGAGTGGGGCCGCACCTCGAGCGCCAGGCGGCCGGTCGGCGGCTCGGGGCCCAACCAGTCACGCACCTGTTGCGTGCGCTGCTTGGCCTCGGCCTCGCCGATGTCGCGCCAGCCCCAGCCGTCGGGTAGCGGCGGTGCGGCCAGGTCGCCACTCGCGGCTTCACCCACCGCGCCCCAGAAGACGACATCGTAGAGGCCGTCCAGAGGCTCGAAGTGTCGCCAGCTGCCGAGCGCGTCGGCATCACCGAGTAGGATCAGGCCGTAATCGACGCCGACGTAGCCGACCTGGGCCGACGATTCGACCGTTTTCCGACTGACCTCGACTGAGACTTCGGCCCAGCGCACGCCGACGTTCCCACCATAATCGTGCCGGCGACCGCGAACGACCAACGGCTCGCCGGGAAGCGTGCCGACCACGCCGACCCATGGCCCCTCCATCACGAAGTCGCCGCCGCCACGTTCGGCGACCCGCTGGGCGCGCTCGCGGTGCGGGATTCGTCGCGATTCCCGCTCGAGGTGAGCATCCAGGCCCTTTTCCGAGGCGAGGCTCGCGATCTTTCCGCCGATGGTCTCGACTCCATCGGAGGGGAGATCGTAGATGAAATGAAAGCTTTGAAAGTCCGCCAGGCGCGCGACCGCCGCGGCATCTTTTCCAGCGATGAAATAGTCGGCCGTCGAGGCGATCCTGGCCCTCGTTTTCGGGTCCGCGGATTCCTCAACGGGAGCAACGGGGTCGCGCCGGCCGGACCAGAACCGCATGTACCCCATGTCGATGATCACCAGCACCCCAGAGGGGCACGTGATCTCTCCAAGGTGCTCGATGGAGGGGTTTTACCTCGCAGCGTCGGCGGCGCGGGCGCGCATCGCTCGCTGCATGCTGTCCTTGGCCTCGAGCAGGACCCGGCGCACCGGTCCGGGGACGTTCTCCCGCGCGAGGTACTGGTCGGTCACCTTGATGGTGTGGTCGTCGACGACGACCGACGGGTACATCATGCGCGCGAAGGCGAGGCCGATCTCGATGTCTCGCTCCTTCCAGACGTTGCCCAGGGCCTGGAAGTACCGAGCGGCGTAGGGCTCGAGCACGCGCCGCTGATCGAAGCGGTGGAAGCCACGCATCATCGAACGCATCGTCGCCAGCGGCAGCGTCAGATCCTCCATCAGCGACGCCCACACCTGCTCTTTTGCGTCCGCGGTCGGACGGGCGGCGCGCGCCGCGGCGGCATGGCGCTGTCCCTCGTCGGTGGGATCGCGCTTCAGCTCGGCATCAATCAGCCCATCGTCCTGGCCGACGCCGGCGAGCGCATTCACGATCGCCCAGCGCAGGTCGGTGTCGACCTTGAGGCCGGTGAAGACCTTGATGCCGTCCAGCAGGCCGCGCACGACCGACAGGTGATCCGGGGAGCGGGCGGCGTTGATGAAGGCGTGCGCCCAGGCCAGCTGGAAGTCGCTACCGGCGGGTGCGTCATCGAGCGCGCGGAGCGAGTGATCCGCCAGGATCTCGAGGGCGGCGTCCTGGTTCGCCGGATCGCCATAGACGAAGATCGCCGAGACCGCCTGGGCCAGGAGGTCCTGGACGACGCCGATATCGGTTTCGCCGTGGATGTTCTTGAGGATCAACGGCAGGTAGCGCCGGGCGGGAATCTCCGCGTCGCGCAGCATGTCCCACAGCGCAGCCCACGTGATCGCGCGTGCCAGCGGATCGGAGAGCTCGGCGAGGTGCTCCGTCGCGGTCGACAGCGAGCGCTCGTCGAGCCGAATCTTCGCGTAGGTCAGGTCGAGGTCATTGACGAGCAGGAGGTCGGCGAGGCGTTCGCCGTCGAAGTCCTTCACTGGCGTGTCTTCGCCGGCGACGTCGAGCTCGACGCGACGACGCAATTGCAGCGCACCGGATTTGCGGTCGTACAATCCCACCGCGAGCCGGTGCGGCCGGATGGTCGGGAATTCCGGCGGGGCCTCCTGCTTGATCGAGAGAGAGCCGATCGTGTCGCTCTGTGACGTGGGCAGCGGCCGCAGCGTGTTCAGCCCCGCCGTCTCGAGCCAGAGCTTGGACCAGGCCTTGAGGTCGCGACCGGAACCCGCTTCGATATCGGAGAGGAAGTCTACGAGGCTGGCGTTCGAGTACTGGCGCTGCTTGATGTAGCGCTGCACGCCACGCAGAAACGTGTCCTGCGTGACGTAGGCCACCAGCTGACGCAGGACGCAGGCGCCCTTGTTGTAGGTGATCGCATCGAAGTTCAGGTAGACGGACTCGATGTCGGGGACGTCGGCGGCGATCGGGTGGGTGGTGGGGAGTTGATCCTGGCGCCGGGCGCCGGCCTTGTACTGGTTGGCGAAGGTCACCCATCCATTCTTGAAGCGGGTCGCCTCGACCTGGGCGAGCACCGACATGAAGGTGGCGAAGCTCTCGTTCAGCCAGAGGTCGTCCCACCAGCGCATCGTGACCAGGTCGCCGAACCACATGTGGGCCATCTCGTGGAGGATGGCGTTCGCGCGGTCCTCGCGGACTGCCTCCGTGACTTTGGAGCGAAACAGCATCGCCTCGTTGAACGTGACGCAGCCGATGTTTTCCATGGCGCCGGCGCTGAACTCCGGGACGAAGAGCTGGTCGTATTTCTGGAACGGATAGGGGTACTTGTACGCCTCGCCGTAGAAGTCGAGCCCCTGCTTGGTGACGGTGAAGATCTCGTCCGGATCGAGGTACTGGGCCAGTGACTGGCGGCAGAAGATGCCGAGGTCGACGTCACCGTGACGATCGCGGACGCCGTGGTACGGTCCGGCCACGATCGCTGTCAGGTAGGAGGACATCTTGGGCGTCGCGCCGAACGTCCAGCGCTTGATGTTTTCCCTGCCCGTGACGGTTTGGGCCTGGCCGGGGTTGTTGGAGACCACCACCCAGTCGCTGGGGGCTAGCACGGTGAAGGTAAAGCTCGCCTTGAGGTCCGGCTGATCGAAACAGGGGAACATGCGGTGCGCGTCGAAGGTCTCGAACTGGCTGTGGAGGTAAATCTTGTGATCGACCGGGTCCTTGAAGCGGTTCAGCCCGGCGCCGATGTTCTGGTACTCGCAGGTGGCCAGCACATGCAGCTCATTCGCGTCGCGAAGGTTGGTCAGCGTAATGCGGGCGCCGTTGAAGGCATCCTTGGGAACCTCGTCGCCGTTCAGCTCGCAGCTGTCGACGGAGGGGGCGAGGAAATCGATGAAGCTGTTCGCCCCCGGCTCCTGGCAGAGGAAGTGAATGGTGGCTTCGCAGGCGAAGGTGTCAATGTCGCGGGTCAGGTCGAGTGAGATGTCGTAGAGAGGGGTCTGGATGAGCTCGGCCCGGCGTCGGGCTTCGTCGCGCGTCAGGTTGTTTCCCGGATGCATCCCTTAGTAATGTAGCGGGTCGCTTACTTGAGCAGCAGACGCTCGAGCCGGGTCGCGGCGACCAGGAGCGCTGCCGCGCCGAGGACGACCAGGTAGGCCATGTCGACCAGGATCGAAGGCCCGATCATGCCGGTCGTCAGGCTCCGGAGCAGGTCGACACCGTGATAGAGGGGCGTCAGCTGCACCACGACCTGCAGCGGCCCAGGGTAGACGGAGATGGGATAGAACGTCGCCGAGAAGAGAAACAGAGGAATCAGGACGGTCAGGACGAGGTCGAAATCCTGCCAGGTGCGGACAAACGTCGAGGCCGCGGTTCCGACCGCGGCGAAGGTGAAGCCGATGAGCATCGCCCCCGGGAGAGCGAGCAACGCCCATGGCGAGACGACGAGGCCGAGCGCAGCCATGACAACGATGAAGCCGAAGGAATAGAGCGTCCCGCGAATCAGTGCCCAGGTGATCTCGCCGAGCGCGATATCAGCGATCCCGAGCGGTGTCGCGATCACGGCATCGTAAAGCTTGACGTACTTCAGCTTGAAAAAGAAATTGAACGCCGTTTCGTAGATCGCACCGTTCATTGCCGACGATGCCATCATCGCTGGTGCGACAAACACCGCGTAGCGGAGCGGATGCCCGTCGACGACGACGCTGGCGGCAACGAGGGCGCCAACCCCGAAGCCGATCGCGAGCAGGTAGAGCAGCGGCTCGATAAAACCCGAAACGAGGAGCAGCCACCCGCGCCGATAAAGGAGCGCATTCCTTTCCACGAGGCGAGCGGCGCGGTCGGGCGCCGGGATCTGGAGCGATCGGCGCCAGGGCAGCATCGCGATCACATGTCCAGCCTCCGATGCAGAGTGATCCGCGCCGCAACGATGCCGGCCGACGCGTAGAAGAGCAGGACCGCGAGGTGGATGAAGGCCGATGATTGCAGCGCGCCGGCCGAGAGGCTGCGAGCGAGCGACACGCCGTGAGCGAGCGGGGTGAGCCATGCAATTCCCTGGATGAGCTGGGGGAGCTGGTGGATAGGAAAGAAAACCCCACCGAGCAGGAAGAGCGGGGTGATCAGGAAGCGGCCGATCAAGGCAAAACTGTTGGTGGTTCGCCGCGTCGCGGTCCACGCGAGGATCGGTGCGGCGAACGCCAGCCCGGTGAGAACGGAAACGAAAATCGCCAGGATGCCCAGCCCAGAGTGAACAGTGCCGAAGACCAGCATCACGAGAAAGAACGCGACGCTCCCCAGCCCAAGGCGCAAGGCGAGCCAGCCGAATTCGCCGGCCAGCACATCGAGGACCCGGAGCGGCGTCGCCAGCATGCCCTCATAGGTCCGCTCCCACTGGATCCGCGCCATGATCGGGAAGGTGGTCTCGACATAGCCGGATTGCATGGCGGTGGCCACGAGCAGCCCCGGAGCGAGAAACGCCAGGTAGGAGAGGCCATCGACCGTGCGCACCGGGCCGCGCGAGATCAGGCCGCCGAGCCCGAACCCCATGGCGGCCATGAAGAGGATGGGCGACACGAACGACATGAACACCGAGCCCTTCCACGTGCGCCGATAGACGACCAGGTTGTGTTCGAGGACCCGAAGAGCGCCGGTCATCGCCAGCTCATCATTCGATCAAGCTCCGGCCGGTGAGGCGGAGGAAGACGTCCTCGAGCGTGCTGCGACGGACGAGGATGGCCTCCGGCCGGAGGCCGCGGCTGTGTACCGCAACCGCCGCCGCCTCCCCGTCGTTGGTGTAAAGAAGGACGCGGTCGGGCAGCACCTCGATGCGCTCCGCGAGGCCGTTCAGCTTGTCGAGCGCCGGCGTGGCATCAATGGGAAAGCGAAGCTCGAGGACTTCGCGGCTCGAGTACCGGTGGATCAAGCTTCGCGGCGACCCAAAGGCGACGATCTTGGCCTTGTCCATCACCACCAGCCGATCGCACAGCTGCTCCGCCTCATCCATGTAGTGGGTCGTCAAGACAATGGTGACGCCCTGCTGCTTGAGGCGGTAAAGGCGATCCCAGACCAGATGCCGCGCTTGCGGGTCCAGGCCGGTGGTGGGTTCGTCGAGCAGGAGCAGCTCAGGTTCGTTGACCAGGGCACGTGCGATCGTGAGCCGGCGTTTCATCCCGCCGGAGAGAAACTCGACGCGATCGTGGGCCCGATCTTTCAGCTGGACGAAGTCGAGGAGTTGCGCGGCTCGGCGCCGGGCCTCGTTACGCGCGATTCCGAAGTAGCGCGCATAGGTGAACAGGTTCTCATCGACGAGCAGCTCGGTGTCCAGTGTGTCGGACTGCGGCACGACACCTAGCCGCGCGCGAATTTGCGGGCCGTCTTCGACCGGGTCCATGCCAAGCACACGCAAGCTGCCGCCCGATGCCCTCGAGACGCACCCGATCATCCGCATGGTCGAAGTTTTCCCGGCACCGTTGGGGCCGAGGAAGCCAAAGGCCTCACCGCGTTCGACATCGAAGTCGATCGCGTCGACCGCGGTGAGACTTGCGAAGCGCTTGGTCAGGCCACGGGCATGGATAAGCGCGTCTGGAGGGGTTGCGGATGTTGCCACGGCGTCGACAGGATATTAGAGGCGAGGATGCGCGCTTCGTGATCGAGCAGCCATTGTTTTACCGGAAGCCCGCCGCCGAAGCCGGTCAGCGAACCGTCCGCGCCGATGACGCGATGGCAGGGGAGGACGATGCAGACGGGATTGGCCCCGTTCGCGGCGCCGAGCGCGCGCGCCGCGGTCGGAATGCCGAGCGCCGCTGCCTGCCGGCCGTAGCTGGTCGTGGCGCCGAATGGAATATCGGCCAACGACCGCCATGCCGCGAGCTGGAAGCGCGTTCCCTGCAGGTCGAGCGGAATGTCGAAGCGCGTGCGGGTGCCGGCGAAGTATTCGTCGAGCTGGGTGGCCGTCTGCTTCAGGATTGGATGATCGAGGTGATGATGTGGCCGCGGTTGGATTCCGGCGCGCGCCGGCGACAGCCTGGGCCAGAGGATCGCCCTGAGCCCGTGGTCCGACGCGATCAGTGTCAGCGCTCCGACCGGCGTGCGGTGAGTCGTGCTGGAGAGGTGGGGTTTGGTTTGCATCAGGAGGCCTCCTTCTGGGTGTCGCTGAGGGTTGCCCACAGCTGGTGGGTTGCGTAGCTGCGCCAGGGCCGCCAGGCCGCGGCGTGTTCGGCGATGGCGCGAGCGTTGCCGCCGATGCCGAGCCGGGCGCCGGCTTTCTTGACACCGAGGTCGCTCGAGAGGAACGTATCGGGGTCGCCGAGCGCGCGCATCACGATATAGCCGGCCGTCCATTCCCCAATTCCTGGCAAGCGCATCAGCTGCCGGTGCGTTTCGCTCCGGTCGGCGCCCGGGTCGAGTGCGAGCGTCCCGTCCGCGACGGCGCGGGCGAGCGCGCGAAGTGTCGCGCGTCGCGTCGCCGGGACGCCGAGCCTCGCCAGGTCCGCCTCGGCGATCGCGTCGGCCCGCGGGAACAGATGCGTGAGGCTTGGATCGGCGATCTTGATCAGGTCGCCATTGGCCGTCACGAGGCGCGACGCCAGCGTACGGGCCGCGGCGATCGAGACCTGCTGGCCGAGAATCGCCTGGATCGCGAGTTCCGTCCCATCGACGGCTCCGGGTGCGCGCAGGCCGGGTCGCCGCTTCACGATTTTGGACAGGCGCCGGTCCTTCGAGAGGACGTCGACCACGCTCAGCGGGTCGGCGTCGAGGTCGAGCAAACGGCGGCACTGCCGGACCGCGCTCGTCAGATCCGCCATCGACTCCAGGCGGAGCGTGCACTGGATGTGCGTGTCGATCGGTTCGAGCGCGACGACAGCAGCACCGCGCGGCAGGCGCAACGTGCGCCGGTAGACGCGGCCGTTCACCTCGGCGACGCCCGGCAGCGCCCGCACACGCAGCCAGCTCGACAGTGCGGACCAGTCGAGCGGCGGCCGGTAGGGGAGGCGAAGCGTGAGCGCGCCGTCGGCGACGTCGCCGCGGCGCCGTCCCGCCGAGCGGAGCGCCGTGGGCGTGAGCGCGAACACCTCGCGAACGGTGTCGTTGAACTGCCGGATGCTTTCGAAGCCCGCAGCGAAGGCGACGTCCGTGAACGGCAAGTCGGTGGTCTCGATCAGCACGCGCGCGGTCTGCGCCCGCTGGGCGCGGGCGATCGCGAGCGGGCCGGCACCGAGCTCACTCAGCAGCAGGCGGTGGAGATGGCGCTCACTCACGGCGAGCCGGTGCGCCAGCCCCGCGACGCCGTCGCGATCGACGGTGCCATCTGCAATCAGCCGCATCGCGCGGCCGACGAGATCACCGCGGACGTTCCATTCCGGGGAACCCGGGGACGCATCGGGGCGGCAACGCTTGCAGGCTCGGTAGCCGGCGAGCTGCGCGGCGGCCGCGGTGGGATAGAAAGAGACGTTCTCTCGCTTGGGCCGGACGGGCGTCGGGCAGCTCGGTCGACAGTAGATGCCGGTGGTCTTGACGGCGGTGATGAACCAGCCGTCGAAGCGGGCGTCGCGGCTTTCGACGGCCCGGTAGCAGCGCTCGAAGTCGAGGGGTGCGCCGATCATCGCCCTTCATTGTGACGCGCAGCGCCGGATCTGGCTAGCGGAAATCGGACATCCAGAAAGGGGCGGCGTGGCGGCGGGTGCGTAGACTGAGGCGGTCGTGACCGGATCGCTGAGCTACGACGTCGCGGTGATTGGAGCCGGTCCGGCTGGGCTGGCTGCCGCCGTGTCCGCCGCCGTCGGCCTGAAGACGACCGTGGTCGACGCGTACGGAGCGGGCGGCTCGGCCCCCGCCACACCGGTCATCCACAACTATCCGGGCTTTTTGGATGGCGTGAGCGGCGCCGAGCTCACGCGTCGCATCTACGAGCAGGCTCAGCGGTTGGGTGCGAGCTTTGCGTTGACGAATCCGGCCGTCGGTTTCTCGACGGGGCGCGGTGCGCATACCGTGACGCTGGCCGACGGCACGGCGATTTCCGCGCAGGTCCTGGTGATTGCGACTGGGATGGCGTACCGGACCCTCGGGGTTGCAAGCGTCGACAAGCTGACTGGGTCCGGTGTTACCTACGCGGACGCGGTCGCGGAGCCGGCTTCACTCGCCGGCCAGGAGGTCTTCATCGTTGGGTCGACGGCGACGGCCGCGCAGGCCGCTCTTGACCTGGCAAAGCACGCGTCCAACGTCACGGTGGTGGTTCGAGCCGGCTCAATGGACGCCAGCGTTCCGGCGGAGCTGGCCAAGGAGGTCGACCGGACGCGGAACATCCGGGTGCGGGTGAACACGCAGGTCGTTGAAGGTTTTGGCGAGGGACGCCTCGAGGGTGTGCGGCTTCGCCATCGCGTCAGCGGAACGATCGAGGCGGCACGGACCCGGGCCCTGTTCGTCATGACGGGCGCCGACCCGAACACGGAGTGGTTGAAGGGATCGATGCAGCGCGATGATGAGGGCTATCTCGTGACGGGAACGGAGCTATGGCGCAACGGCCAATGGCCACAAGACTGGCCCGTGGAGCGCGTACCCCTGTTGCTTGAGACCAGCGTGCCGCGCGTCTTCGCGGCCGGCGACGTTCGCCGCGGCGCCGTCAGGCGGGTGACCTCTGCCATCCTGGAAGGGATGCTCGCGATCACGCTCGCGCGGCACGCGCTGCGCGAGCACGCCCAGCGCGCGGTGGGCGCTCCGAGCTAGCGTTCGGGCTGCCGGCTCGTAGAATTGTCGGCGGCACCTGATGGCGTACCAGACCCTTTACCTCAAGTACCGGTCCCAGAGATTTGGCGACCTGGTCGGGCAGGATGCGATTGCCCAGACTCTGCGAAATGCCGTGGAGCAGGGTCGCGTGGCCCATGCCTACCTGTTCTGCGGCGTTCGTGGTACGGGCAAGACGTCGACCGCCCGTATCCTGGCGAAGGCGATCAACTGTTTGGACCGCCGCGGCGCGGAGCCGTGTGGCGTGTGCGCGAACTGCGTTGAAATCGGATCGGGCGCCGCCGTCGACCTGATCGAGATCGATGCCGCTTCCAACCGGGGCATCGACGAGATCCGCGACCTCCGCGAGCGGGTCAAGTACCTGCCAGCGACCTTGAAGGTCAAGGTGTACATCATCGACGAGGCCCACATGCTGACCACGGAGGCCTTCAACGCGCTGTTGAAGACGCTCGAGGAACCGCCCCCGCACGTTGTCTTCGTGCTGGCGACGACCGAGCCGCACAAGATTCCGCTGACGGTGGCCTCGCGCTGCCAGCGGTTCGACTTCCGCCGGATCGACACCGGCGCGATCGCGGCGCACCTGGCGTCGATCGTCGAGCAGGAACAGGTCAAGGTCGACCCGCAGAGCCTGTCGTTACTGGCTCGGCTGGCTCGCGGCAGCATGCGCGATGGCATCACGCTGCTCGATCAGCTGATCTCGCAGGGCGGCGAGGAGCTCACCGTGCAAAAAACGCACGAGTTGCTCGGACTGGCCGACCCCGATACGCTGGTCCGGCTGCTGGCGTTCGTGACGGAGGGCGACGGGGCCAAGACGCTGGGCGAGCTGCAGCGGTTTTACGATGCCGGCGGTGACGTGCGGCAGCTGGTCCGTGGATTGCTGGGCGCGATCCGCGAGGCCGCGCTGCTCTCGGTCGGCTACCAGGATGCGGAAAGTCTTGGTGGTGCGGCGTCGGCCGGGTTGGAGCGGATCGGCCGCGCGGCCGGCCGAAACGCCCTGCTCGCGTTGTGGAAAGGCCTGATGGAGATGGAGCCCGAGGTGCGTAAGGGCGCTGATGCGCGCCTGCTGCTCGAAGTGACGCTCTTGTCGAACATGACGCGACCGGTGCCGGTGGCGGTGCCTGTGGCGGTGCCGACGACCGAGGCGGTTGGTGGTGAGCGCGTGATCGAGCCGGCCATGGACGCCGAGCCCGCGGTGTTGGGCCCGGACGCGCGTTGGGATGCGCTCAAGCAGCGGCTGCCGAAGATGGTGGGGAGTTTGCTCATGGACGCGCGGCTTGCCGACGTCAAGGAAGGCCTGGTGCGGATCGAGTTTCGGTATCCGGCCCACGCCGAGCTGATGCAGAAGGCCTCCAACCGTGAAACGCTGCTTGTCGCGGTGCGGGAGATCTTTGGGGCGGATAGTCGGGTCGAGCTGGTGGCGGGGGAGAAGAAGGCCGCCACGCCGGCGCCGGCGGCGGTCCGCCCGGCGGGCTCCATCGCCGACGATCCGCTGGTGAAAGAGGCCATGAACCGGTTCGACGCGACCAACGTGCGGGTCACCCCGCGAGGGAGAGGCTAGGTGGGTCAGCAGTTCAAGATGCTCAAGCAGCTTCAGCAGATGCAGGCCAAGATGGCCAAGATCCAGGAAGACCTCGGCCAAAAGACGGTGACCGGCACCGCTGGCGGCGGCGTGGTCGAGGTCCTGGTCAATGGTCACCAGAAGGTGCTGGCCGTGACGGTCAAGCCCGAAGTCGTTGACCCCGCCGACGTCGACATGCTCCAGGATCTGGTGCTGGCCGCCGTGAACGACGCGATGGACAAGGCGCGCGAGCTGGCCAACAGGGAGATGGGCGCAGTGACTGCGGGGATGGGGCTTCCCCCCGGCTTGATGGGGTAACGGACGGTTGGCCGAGGTCCGCGCCCGTGGCTGAGATCCCGCCGGCGCTGACGCGCGTGATGGAAGAGCTTGGCCGATTGCCCGGCATCGGGCCAAAGACCGCGCAGCGCCTATCCTTCTATATATTGCGAGCGCCACGGGAGTCGGTCGACCGGCTGGCCACCGCCCTGGTCGAGGTCAAGGCTCGCATTCGTTTCTGCGACGACTGCTTCTTCATCGCCGAAGGCGAGCGGTGCACGATCTGCCTGTCGAGCCGGCGCGATCGGAGCGTGCTGTGCGTGGTGGAGGAGCCCCTCGATGTGCTCGCCATCGAGCGCACGGCTGAGTACCACGGTTTGTACCACGTGCTGCACGGAGCGTTGTCGCCGATTGACGGCGTCGGTCCGGCGGAGCTCAAGATCGCCGAACTGCTCCGTCGCCTGCGCCGTGAGCCGGTTGGCGAGGTGATCCTGGCGACCGATCCGGACATGGAGGGTGAAGCGACCGCGGCCTACCTGGCCGAGCAGCTGGCCCCGCTCGGCATACGCACCTCGCGCCTCGCCCACGGCTTGCCGGTTGGGGGCGAGCTGGAATACGCCGACGAGTTGACGCTGGCCCGCGCGTTCAGTGGGCGACGGGCCTTTTAGATGGAGGAGGAGCGCGAGGTCGCCTGGCTGGCGATGCCGGAGAAGGCGCCGGTCATGGATGAGGCCGGCGACGAGATCGGCAGGGCCGAGGAGCTCCTTGGTGACCGGGAGGATGACATCTTCCATGGGATCGTGGTGAAGCTGGCCCGGGGTGGTCACAGGGTCGAGGTGCGGGCGGATCGGATCCCGAAGATTACGACCCACCGCGTCTATACGGACCTGGCCGCGGACGAGCTCGAGCAGCTGCCAGAGTATCGGTAACCGCCGCGTTGGGCGACGGCGTCGGCGGTCGTTTAGGTGGCGCCCCGGTGGGGTAGGCTTTGGAGGCGTTCGTACCTTCTTGACAACTACGAGCCCCCATGGGGTATCATTCACAAGCTGCCCGAGAGGCGGGAGGTAATCCTGCGCTTAGGGCCCGGCGAGCACCTTAACAATTGAAGAGTGGAACGGACTTCTCCGAGAAGGCCCTTCGAAATGTCGTAGGGACCCCTGATTCGATTCTTTAACCTCAGCCCAGCGGGGTCGAGGTTTTTAACGGAGAGTTTGATCCTGGCTCAGGATTAACGCTGGCGGCGTGCCTGACACATGCAAGTCGAACGGGTGTTAGCTGCCCGCAAGGGTGGCTAGCGCTAGTGGCGGACGGGTGAGTAACACGTGGGCAACCTGCCTGAGAGTGCAGAATAACCCTGCGAAAGCAGAGCTAATACTGCATGTGGTTGTCGGATGGCATCATCTGACAACTAAAGTCGCAAGACGCTCTCAGATGGGCCCGCGGCCTATTAGCTAGTTGGTGAGGTAAC
>VBFR01000082.1 GCA_005889345.1 Chloroflexota bacterium | reverse complement strand
TTCACGCTGGTGCTCGATGACGGCAACATTCCCGGCAACTCAGCCGGCACCACGCCGACCTGCTCCGGCCAGACGGCCGTCTGGAGCAACCGCGGCCACCCCGCGCTGCTGGACCAGTTCAACAAGAACTTCGCGCCCGCGCCCGGCGTCAACTCCTTCCTCGTGAAATAGCGCTCAGGCGCTGGACAACAGGCGCTCTGCCAGCAGGACGAGGCCCAGCACAGCGAGCACCACGCCGGCCACTTGCTCCGCCCGTTCGCGAACGGCTTCACCGATCCGGGATCCGAGCCGGAGCCCGGCCTGGGTCACGATCAGCGTCTGAATGCCGATCAACGCGATCACGAGGACGATTGGAAACCGCAGCAGCCCCACGGTGAAGCCGATCGCCAGCTCGTCGAGGCTGATGCTGATGCCGAGTCCGATGGCGGCGAGTCCGCGCGTGCGCGCCAGCAATCCCACGTGGTCTGGATCATCGCGATCATGGCGTCGTGGCCAGAGCATAAAGACGCCCAGCCCGATCAGAATCGCGATCGCGACATAGTCGGCGGCCTTTCCCGCGACGCTGCCGGCAATGGCCCCCAGGACGATGCCGACGATCGGCATGCCCATCTCGAAGCTCGTAAACAACACCGTCACCCGGAGCCGGTCGCGCTGCGTCAGTCCGCTCATGCCAAGCGCCCCGGCCACGGCAAACGTATCCAGTCCCAGTGGGACCACGAGAGCGATGAGCGTGAGCCACATCCGGCATGATTAAAGTTCATTGACGGCGATCGACGTCATCCGAGATAAGCGCGATGGCCGGGTCCTCTCGGACGAGGCCATCGAATTCCTGGTGCGCGGCGCCACCGACGGGTCGATCCCCGACTACCAGCTCTCCGCCTGGCTGATGGCGGTGCGGCTCAACGGCATGACGGATGAGGAGACCAAAACGCTGACGCTGGCCATGGCAGCCAGCGGACGCCAGCTCGATCTGTCGTCGATTCCAGGTCGTAAAGTCGACAAGCACTCAACCGGCGGCGTCGGCGACAAGGCCACGCTGGTCGTTGCGCCGTTGGTCGCCGCCGCGGGCATCCCGGTCGCGAAGCTCTCCGGGCGCGCCCTCGGCCACAGCGGCGGCACGCTTGACAAGCTCGAATCCATCCCAGGCTTTAATGTCGACCTGAGCATCGACCAGTTCATCGATCAAGTCCGGCGCATCGGCATCGCGATCGCCGGACAGACATCGGACATGGTTCCCGCGGACAAGGTCTTCTACGCCTTGCGTGACGCCACGGCCACGGTCGACTCGGTGCCCTTGATCGCGAGCAGCGTCATGAGCAAGAAGCTCGCCGCCGGCGCCGACGCCATCGTGCTCGACGTCAAGTGCGGACGTGGCGCCTTCGTCGCGACGCTCGACGAGGCCGAGGCGTTGGCTCGGGCCCTGGTGGCGATCGGCTCCAAGGCCGGACGCGAGACCGTTGCCTACGTCACTGATATGGAGCAGCCGCTCGGCCGCGCCGTGGGCAACGCCCTCGAGGTCCGCGAGGCGATCGAGACGCTCTCCGGACATGGGCCCTCCGACCTGGAGGCGTTGAGTCTTCGGATGGGCGCTGAGATGCTGCGCATGGCCGCCGCACCGACGACGAACCTGCGGCAACTGCTCTTAGACGGCAGCGCGTTACGCAAGTTTGCGCAACTCATCGGGGCGCAGTCAGGCGATGCATCCGTCGTCGACGACCTGGATCGGCTTCCGGCCGCGACCGTGCAGCAGCCCGTTCTCGCCCGCGAATCGGGGCAGGTCGCCGCGATCGATGCCCTGGAAATCGCGCTGGCGGCGAAATCGCTTGGCGCCGGCCGCGACCGAAAAGACGCCGCCATCGATCTTTCTGTTGGCGTCGTCCTTCACAAGAAAGTCGGTGACCGGGTCCAGGCGGGCGAGGCGCTTGCGACCGCTCATGCGCGAACGGAGGAGGCCGCTGCGCAGATTACGTCCCGTGTTGCGGCCGCGTTTTCGGTAGCGGCGTCGGCTCAGCCGCGACGCCTGTTGCTGAGTCGCGTTACGGCGGCCGGAGTCGAACGGCTCGACACGTAACGCCTGGCGAAACGCCTCCAACGGATGCTGGTTTCGTGGGTCAGCGCGGGCAGGTTGGTGCGGAGTTCGCCATGGTCGTTGCCTTTCTGTTCGCGTTCGGCGTCATGGCCGTCCAGTTCTTCGGCCTTGGCCTCGATGCGCTAAAAGTCAGCCACGCCGCCCAGGAAGCCGCCTACGTGGGGGCGAGCAGCCTGGAAGCCGCCAGTGACAGGGCGCCCTGCTGGGCGGTGACGGGTGGCTTGGCGCAACCAAAGGGCTACGCCGATGCCGCCATCTGCACGACGGTGCTGGAGAACCTCGGCGATGTCCATCCCAGCCTCGTGGCCGTCTCGGTCTCGCCGTCGAGTCTGGTGGAGCGCGGCGGGCATACCCCGATCCACGTGACCGTCACCTACCGCCAACCCATCAGCTCGCCGCTGCTGCGGGTCTTTCTGGGCGAGACTTACGTCGCCACCGGCGACGCCTGGAGCCAGTAAACCAACAAATCTCTCGGGTGGGCTATCGCGCTAAACTCACGTCGGCTATGGGGGAGTTGCAGTACCACATCCGCTGCAAACCTGGCGACGTTGGCGAGGTCGTCCTTCTCCCCGGCGATCCCGGTCGCGTCGAGCCGATTGCGCGGCTGCTCGAAAGTCCCAGGTTGATCGCCCGTAACCGCGAGTACACGACCTACACGGGCACGCTCGAGGGGCGCGCCGTCTCCGTTTGCTCCACCGGCATCGGCTCGCCGTCCACCGCGATTGCCGTCGAAGAGCTGGCCGCCATTGGCGCAACGACGTTCATCCGCGTCGGTACGACGGGGTCGATTCAGAAAGACGTGCATTTCAGCGACCTCGTTATTGCCACGGCCGCCGTCCGCGATGAGGGCACGACCCCCAGTTACGTGCCGATGAGCTATCCCGCGGTAGCCGACTTCGAGCTGGTGGGGGCCATGCTCGCCGCCGCCCGCGCGGCGAACCGGCCTGCCCACGCCGGCATCGTCCGGAGCCACGACGCGCTCTACGCGGACCTTCATGCGGGCCGCATGCCCCGCCGCGAGGAGCTCGAAGACGCGCTCAAGGTCTGGCATCGGGCGCGGGTGCTCTGCAACGACATGGAGACGTCGACCATCTTCGTCATCTGCGCCCTGCGCAACCTGCGAGGCGGGTCCGTCCTGACCGTGGTCAACGAGCCCGGCGAAGACGCTATCGACCCGGCGCGGGTTGCCGCGCTCGACCTGGCGCCGATGTTTCGTGTGGCACTCGCGGGAGCCCGTCAGCTGGCGCCCCTCAAGGCCTGAATGGACATCGGCAAGACGCTGACGGTCCGTAATCGCCTCGAGTGGCGACGGTGGCTGGCGAAACATCACGCGGATCGGAAAGAAATCTGGCTGGTCTATTTCAAGAAGGGCTCCAGCAAGACGGGCATCAGTTACGAAGAGTCGGTCCTCGAGGGCCTCGCCTACGGCTGGATCGAGGGCCAGATCAAATCGATTGACGACCAGAGCTACGCCGCGCGCTTCACGCCGCGCCGTCCAGACAGCAACTGGTCGGCGTCGAACATTGCCCGCGTCAAGAAGCTCCTGGCTGAGCGCCGTATGGCCGCGCCCGGTCTCGCCACCCTGCCCCCGGGACTTTCCCTCCCCCGCCTGCGGGGGAGGGTCAGGGAGGGGGTGTCATGACCCTGCATGTCATCGAGCATCCCCTCGTGGCGCATTACCTGACGCGGCTGCGAGACCGAGACACGACGCCCGATGAGTTCCGCGAGGCCTCGGACAAGATCATCACGCTGCTGCTCTACGAGGCGACCCGCGATCTTCGAACCCGCGACTTTACGATCGACACGCCCCTGGAGAAGACGCAGGGACACGCGATCGGTGACCGGGTCGTCGCCGTGCCGATCCTGCGGGCCGGCCTCGGCCTGGTGGGCCCGGTCCTCGAGCTGCTGCCGCACGTAACCGTCGGCTACATCGGCCTCGAGCGCGACGAACGGACGGCGATCGCTTCGCGCTATTACGTCAAGCTCCCGCCCGACATCGCCGGGAAAGCCGTCATGATCCTCGACCCGATGCTCGCCACCGGCGGAACGGCAACGAAAGCCGTCGAGATCATGAAGGAATACCACCCGGCGAGCGTTCGCCTAGTGTGCGTCGTGGCCGCTCCCGAGGGGATCCAGGCGCTGCAGGCAGCGCACCCGGACGTCCAGATCTTCACGGCGGCGCGGGACCGGGAGCTGAACGCCCAGAAGTACATCCTGCCCGGCCTCGGCGACTACGGCGATCGCCTCTTCGGTACCTGACCGCCAGCGTCATAATTTTCGTGATCTGTCTCTTGATGCTGGTGCAGGCCGGCGCCAGTGGTGTCCGGCCGGCGCTCGCACCCTCCCCCTCGCCGACGCCGACACCCACACCCGCCTGCGCGCCCGTCTTTCGCGTGGCCTTCGTCGCGGACGTCGCCGGATTGCGCTCGTCCGTCGATGCCGCCGGATGGCGCGGCGTGAATCAAGCCGTCAGCGAGGCCGCCTGCGCCTCCGCGGAGCTGGCCCTTCCGACCAGGCCCTCGGAATACCGGCGCCTTCTTCAGGACTATGCCGGACGTGATCTCGTGATCGCCGGCAGCTTTCTAATGACCGATGCCGTTGTCGAGATCGCGCGGACCAACCCGACGACGCATTTCGTGCTGGTCGATCCCATCGTGATGCCCCCGGACGTTCCCAACCTGGCTGTGCTGACGTTTCGCTCGGACCAGGCCGCCTTTCTGGCCGGCGCCCTGGCCGGGATCTTGACCCGGAGCCATTTGGTCGCGGGTGTGTATGGCCCCGCGGGCGCAATGGACACAACGAACCGGACCTTCTTCGAGCGCGGCGCGCGATACGTCAGCCCGGGCGTCCGGGTGCTGGGCGCCTACCAGCCGGCCGCAAGCGCGCCCTATGCCGATCCGGCCTGGGGCGCCGCCCAGGCTAGATCGTTCGTCCACGAGCATGCCGACGTGATCTTTGGCACCGGCGGTACGACGGGCCAGGGCGCGCTGCTCGGCGCCACGCAATCCGGCGCGTTGTGTATCAGCGAAGGTCTCGCACCATCGAGTGAGCCGGCGTGTGTGATCGCGACCAGCGTGAAATTCGTCGATCGCGGCGTCAAGATGACCGTGGCCGACG
>VBFR01000005.1 GCA_005889345.1 Chloroflexota bacterium | reverse complement strand
TCGGTCACCATGACACCGGTCGCGTTCGATGGTCCGAGGTTGCTCGCGGTGATCGTGAATGTCACGTTCGAGCCGACCGTGACAGTGCCGCTGCTCGCGATCTTGGCGACCCCGATATCGGCTTGCGAGGTAATCGCCGTCGAATCGGACGCGGAGTCGTTGGCGGTGTTGAGCTCGTTACCGCCGGCGACTGTCGCGGTATTGGTCAGGGGACTGGCCGCTACCTGGCTGACGGCCACGACAATCGTGATCACCGGATAAGATCCGGCCGCAGCGAGCGCATCGGAGCGGGTGCAGGTGACGGCCTGGCCCGCGATACCACACGTCCATCCGGTCCCCGACGCCGTCGACGGCGTGAGTCCGGCCGGGAGCGTATCGGAGACCGTCACCAAACCGCTCGAGGCGGCGGCGCCGATGTTGCTGACCGTGATGCTGTAGCTACCGGTTGATCCCCGGACGAAGGATCCGACGTGCGACTTGGCGATCGTCAGGTCGGGAGCCTGGCCGGTGATCGTCACGCTCGCGCTGTTGTTTGCGGCAACGGGGTCGGTTTCGTTCTCTGCCGTCTTGGTCGCGGTGTTCGTCAGCGACCCCGTCGCCGTCACCGTCGCCGTCAGAGTAAGCGTGACGGAGGCGCTGCTGGCAACGGCGCCGATGTCCCAGATGCCAGTGCCACTGGTGTAGGTGCCCTGGCTCGGCGCCGCCGAGACGAACGTCAGTCCCGCCGGCAGCTGGTCGGTGATCTGCACGCCCGTGGCGTCGGAGGGGCCGTTGTTGGTCACCGTGACGGTGAAGGTGACGGTCGAGCCCACCGTGACGGTGCCGCTGCTGGCGATCTTGGCCACCGCGATGTCGGCGCGCGAGACCACGTTGGTCAGGTCCGTCGCCGTGTCGTTCGCCGTGTTGACCTCGCCGCCTCCGGAAACCGTCGCGGTGTTGGTCACCGAGCTGGCGGCCGACTGGGCGACGTTCACCGTGATCGAAATAGCCGGGAATGACCCGTTGCTCGCCACAACCGCCGTGCTGGTGCAGGTCACGGTCTGCGCGACGATTCCGCAGGTCCAGCCGGTTCCCGACGCCGCCGTCGGCGTCAGTCCGGCCGGCAGCGTGTCAGTCACCGTGCTCGTGCCACTGGTGGCGGTGCCCCCGACGTTGCTGACGGTCAAGTTATAGGTGCCGGTGCTGCCGCGAACGAATGGATCGGTATGGCTCTTCGCAATCGTGAGGTCCGAGGTGCAGGACGCACCCGAGCCGGCGCCAGGGATCTGGCTCGCGGTGATGATCGCCTGCGTGCCCGCTGCGCCCGGCGTTGCGCCATAGGCGTTAGCAGCCGTCGTCGTCGTCCCGTTAGCCCCGCCGTTGAGATTGACCGTTCCCAGGGCATTCGTCATCAGGACGACACCACCGCCCCCGCCACCACCCGGACCGTGATAGTCGGGCGCCCCACCAGGATCCGCCGGCCAGGCATCCGTGCCGGCGCCACCACGGGCGTTTGCGGTCAACCCGGCGAGCGCACCGGTTTGTGTGACCACGACGATGCTGCCGCCGGCGCCGCCACCCCCACCGCCGTCGTTCAAGGGTGTCACGCCGATACCGCCGTCGGCGGTGATCGTCCCGGTCCCGGTCACACTGCCCGTGCGGATCATGACGATGCCGCCACCGCTCCCTCCGCTGCTGGCGTTGCCGGAAGAATTGTTTCGCGTGCCGGAGCCGCCACCCGCCCCGGCCGTCAGGCGCGCGGCGGTCGCAGGGAAGGCCGTGCCACCGAACCCGCCCATCGCCAGGTTCGAGTTCCAGGAGTTACCACCCATACCACCCGTGCCGCCGTTCGCCCCGCCGCCACCACCGGTGTTCTGGTCGTTGCCGGTGGGATGGGGATCGGTTCCGCCGCCGCCCGCCGTCCCGGGCGCGCCGCGCGCGGTGCTGCCATTCGGGTAGCCATCGATGAGGTTGTTAGCCGTCGTGCCGGCGAGCGAGTTGTAGACGTATTGCGGCGTTCCGGCGATGCCCTCGCCTTTCTGAGCATGGAACGGGTTGGCGCTGAGATTCACATAGTCGGTCCCGCTGCCGCCGGCTCCGCCTGCCAGTTGCCGGGCGAGCCCGGCGCGAAAGCCCTCCTGGCTCACGCTGACCGCCGCGCCATTCAAGTTGAGCGCGCCGTCTACATCGAAGACCAGCACCCCGCCGGTCGACCCGTTGAAGGCCGCGGCCGTGAGGCCAGCGGTAAGCGTGGCGGCCACATACTGCGGCACCCGGATCACCTGGAAATCGCGCTGGCCCTGTGTCAGCGTGGGAGCGGCCTGGGTATAGGTGTTGACCAACCCGCTGCTGACCGTCAGGGCGCCGCCCGCGAGGGGCACCGCACTGGTCGCCACCGCGTACTCGTAGAGGCCGGCGCTGTTGAGTGCGGTCCAGCCCGTGGCAGGGTCACCAGCGACGCCATCACCGTAGGCGCCGGTGTTGGTCGAGTTGATGCTGGCGTCTTGCATCTGGATGACGAGCACCAGGTCGCCGATGGCAATCGGGGTGGCCGCGCCGGTCGCCGCGCCCAGCGTGATCGTCGTCGAGGCCGCTGCGGCGGTGCCGCTGCCGGGGTAATAGGTATTGATGACGCCGGTGAGCGTGGCGGTGCCGTCGCGTCCGGGCGTCGCGCATCCCCCGGCCGCGGAGGCCGGGATCGACGGAATCACGAGGGCAATAACGCCGGCCGCCAGCAAAAGGGCGAGGGTCCCCCCGCGCTGGCCCGAATGGGCCATGTCGGTAACTAAACGGGCAACAAACCAGAACCTGTCGCCTAGGTAATCCGGTTCCGTCATCCTTACTATGTGGCGGTTGACTGGCGACGGAACCTGGCCGCCCTCTGGCTGGCCGAGTTCACCGCCATCCTGGGCTTTTCCTTTGCCTTTCCCTTCCTGCCGCTCTTCCTCCACCGCGAGCTGCACATCCCCAACGGGCCGGAGCTCTCCTTCTGGACCGGGGTGGCCGCCAGCGCGACCGGCTTTGCTCTCGCCCTGACCAGCCCGATCTGGGGACGGCTCGCCGATCGCTACGGCCGCAAGCCGATGCTGGTGCGCGCCATGATCGGCGGCGGCATCTCGGTCGGACTGATGGGCCTGGCGCAATCCGCCCTGCAGCTGACGGTGCTTCGTGGCGTCCAGGGCGCCAGCTCGGGCACGGTCGCCGCCGCCACCGCGTTGGTCGCGACCGAGACGCCTGCGCCGCATCTCGCCTGGGCGCTGGGGATCCTCAGCTCCTCGATCTCGTTGGGCAGCGCCGTCGGCCCGGCCGCCGGTGGACTGGCCGCAAACCTCATCGGGTTGCGGGCGATCTTCCTCGCGGGTGGCGTCATGCTGCTGCTGGCCGCGGTGCCGGTGCTGCTCGTGGTCCGGGAGAGCCCGCGCCGGGTGGCACGAGCGGCCGCGCCCCGCCCGATGGAGGTGCTCCGGTTGGCCCGAACCGGGACGGTCGGGGCCCTCGCCGTGCTGATCGTGGCGCAGGGGTTACAGCAGACGAGTTACGGCGCCGCTCAGCAGCTTGTGGTCCTGCGCATGCTCGAGCTGACCGGGTCGACGCAGGCGCAATTCTTGACGGGCGTCACCTTCGCCGCCGGCGGGATCGCGACGGCGCTCGCCTCGCTGACGTATCACCGCCTCCTGCGGCGTACCACGTACCGCCGGCTACTCATCGCCGGCTCCCTACTGTTGGGACTGGCGCTGCTGGCGGCGGCGGCTGCCGCCACAGCTCCCTTGTTGATCGCGGCCTTCGTGATCGCCAGCTTTTTCAGCGGTGCCCTGATCCCGGCGTTCGGCGCGATGATCGGCCTCGAGTCGCCCGCCATCGTGCAGGCCACCGTCTTCGGGGTCGGCTCGAGTGCCATCGCCCTGGGCTTCGGCCTTGGCCCGTTGCTCGGTGGCATCGTCGCCTCGCTCGCGGGTATCCGGGCCGGCCTCACGGTCGCCGCCGTCCTGGCGCTCGTCCTCGCCGCCCTGATCGGTTTTCGGGCGCGCGAACCCCAGGCACACGAACCGATCTGATCAGGAGGGGCCGGCACGCCAGCCCGTGCCATTTTGGCCGTTACGGCATTGGTACCGATAGAGATGGGCACGGACTGGGAGCGCATGCAGGGGCAGGGCGGCGCGTACCTCGTCGAGCGAGCCGCGGCCGTACTGAAGAACGGCCGGCTCAGCCCGATGGCCGTCGCCCTGGTGGAGGCGGAAGTCGAGCGCCTGAAGTTCATCCTCGACGAGGAGATCGCGAGACTCGAGCCGGCGGGTGACCTGACGCCGGCGGCGATCGCCGCCCTGCGGACGCAGTACCAGGCTCGGCTCGACGCCGCCGTAAACGTCATCGCCGCGGCTCGAGGACTGGTGGAGAAGACCCCCACCCCGGCCCTACACCAGACTGCCCCCACCCTACCCTCCCCCGCAAGCGGGGGAGGGAAAGATGCTCGCCCCGAGAAAGATGCTCGCCCCGCGAGCGGGGGAGGGAAAGGGGCGCCCCAGAGGTCGCTGCGAGAATTCTTCGCCGATCGCAGCATCC
>VBFR01000004.1 GCA_005889345.1 Chloroflexota bacterium | reverse complement strand
CGTCGCCTTGCGCCGGCCCACCCGGATGGCGACCGCGGGGTTGGCGATCGCCTCCTGATACCAGCGACCCTTCTTGCCCTTGTAGGAGCGGATGTAGACGCCGTCCTCGCTGGGCACGATCCAGATGGTGACGCGGTGAAGCGGCGACTTCGCGTCGTGTCGCGTTTCGATCTCGACCTCGTCGCTTTCGGCAAGCTTCCAGAGGAGGTCCTCCGTCTGTTTCGCCATCCCTTTCCATCGTAGCCTGCGGGACGATAGGCTGACGCCATGAATTGGCGGGCGTTCGCCGAGGCCTTCATCACGCTCCTCGTCATCATGGATCCGCTCGGCAGCGCACCGATCTTCATCAGCCTGACAGCGGGTCGCACACCAGGCGGGCGCCGGCGCGCGGCGCTCGAGGCGGCGGCTGCGGCCGGCGGATTGGTGGTCGTCTTCGCCCTCTTCGGCCGGCTCATCCTCGACTACCTGCACGTGTCGGTGGAGAGCCTGACGATTGCGGGCGGTTTGCTGCTTCTCCTGGTGGCGCTGCAGATGCTGCGCGGCGAGGAGATCGCGCAGCCAGATACGGCGAATGTGGCACTGGTCCCTCTGGCGACGCCGCTGCTCGCGGGCCCGGGAGCGATCGCCGCCGTCATGGTGCTCACGAAGCGGTACGAGGACGCGCCCGGACGGCTGGGCGTGCTGCTCGGGATCGCCGCCGTGGTGGTCGTGGTAGCGGTCGGCCTGATGCTCGCCGCCCAGATCGCGCGGCTGCTACGGCCCTCCCTGATTCAGCTGCTGACCCGGGTGCTGGGCCTGCTGCTTTCCGCCATCGCCGTGCAATTCATCGTCGATGCCGTCAAGATCATCGCGGTGCGTTAACGGATCAGGAACCCGAGACCGATCGGGTCGTTCGCCTCGAGCACGAACTGGTGGTAGCCGGTCAGATGCGCGCTGCCCTCGACCTCGGTCACGACCGCCGGCAGGTCTTTCACCCGCGCTTCGCCCACCACCCGCGACGCGAAGCGGCTTCCGATGACGCTCTCGTGCATCAAGGTCGCGCCCCGTGCCAGCTCGCCGCGCTGATCGAGCAGCGCGAGCCGGGCTGAGGTCCCGCTGCCGCACGGTGAGCGATCCACCTCGCCGTCCGCAAAGACGGTTACATTTCGGTTCTCTGCCGTGAACATCACGCCGTAGATCCCGGCGAGCTCGGGTTCGAGCGGATGGACGATCTCGCGTTCCGCTTCGAGAGCGGCCTTGATCTCCCGGCCGAGCTCGATGAAGCGCGGGACGAACGCCGGCTCGATTGGCAGTTCGAAGCGCTCGGCAGCCACGATGGCATAAAACGCGCCACCGAAGGCGACCGCAACCTCGGTCCGCCGCCCGCCGGCGGTGACCGTCAGTCCGTCGAGGAGAACGAAGCTGGGAACGTTTCGGAAGCGGACCGAGCGAACCCGCCCATCCTGCATGCTGGCCACCGTTTTCAACCGGCCGGACGGCACGTCCACGACGACCTCCACCAGCGGGCCAACGGCGGGGACGATGGCCGCGTCGATCGCCCAGGTCACCAGCGCGATGGTGCCATGGCCGCAGGCCGTGCTGTAGCCGGCGTTATGAAAGAAGACCACCCCGAGCTGGGCGCCCGCGTCTTCCGGCTCCGTCACGAACCCGCCATACATGTCCGCGTGACCGCGCGGCTCGAAGACGAGCAGCTGGCGGATGTCGTCGAGATGGTCCAGCGCGTAGCGCCGCTTCTCCAGGATCGTCCGTCCGCGCAGCGACGGAACCCCGCCGCTGACGATGCGAAACGGTTCGCCGGCGGTGTGGTAGTCGACGGTGGTCACCATCAGGCGACGGCCGGTCCCCGGATCGCTCATCGCCTCATGCTGACACAGCCCACAGCGACTTCTGAATCCGTCGCAGCGTCCCGCCCATGGTCTCGGCTACGCTCTCACCAGGCGCCACCGATGCAAGACCTTGGCCTGCTGCTGCTGCGGATCGTCGCCGGGGTGACCCTGGTTGCGCACGGATATCCAAAGCTATTCGGCGGCCCGGGAAAGCAACCGCACCCGCTGCTGGCCAAAACGATGGGACCCAACTACCCGGGCGCGGTGGAACGCAGCGGGCCCGGGTTTGCGGTGGCTCTCGAAAAGATGGGGGTCCCGAATCCGAAGGCCGCCGCCACCGCTTCCGGTCTGGCCGAGCTTGGCGGTGGGCTTGCGCTGGCCGCCGGCCTTTTCACCCGGCCCGCGGCCCTTGCGGTCACGTTCAATATGGGCGTCGCCACCTACAAGGCGCACTGGAAAAACGGCTTCTACGGACAGGGCGGCTACGAATTTTCGCTGCTACTCGGCACCGTTGCACTGAGTTTGTGCTTCACCGGACCCGGTCGCCTTTCCGTCGACCGTCTGCTGTCCACGTAGGTGGCGTCCCGGCCAGGCGTGACGTGGGCGGTGATCGTGGCGTTCATCCTCCTGCTTTATGGCACGGTGATGGTCTTCCTGGCGTTCGACCGAGTGTCACACTCGAACAGCGACACGATCCGTCCGTTCATCATCACCATGGCCCCCGTCTGGGCCGTGGCGGTCGCGGCCGCCGTCGTGCTTCTTCGACGCCCGGGATTGCGCTGACGCCGATCAGTGCGCGCCGACGAGCTGGCTGACGACCAGCGCGATGGATAGCAGGGTGATCAGGCCGGTGACGATCCACCCGGCAACATAGAGTGGGAGACCGCTCCGCAGCCGCCCCAGCAGCCGGCGGTCCCGGCTCATCATCATGACGAAGACGAGGATGAAGGGCAGGAGCAAGCCGTCGAACACCTGGCTCAGGTACATCACCGCGATCAGCGGCAGGCCCGGGATGAGGACGAAGAGTGCGGAGAATCCGATGAAAAAGGCCAGCAACCCGTAGAAGGCGGGCGCCTGGCGCCAGCTCCGGTCGAGACCCTTCTCCCAGCCGAACGCTTCGGTCACGGCGTAGGCGCTGGTGAGGGGGACGGTGCCGAGACCGAGCAGCGAGGCAGTGAGGAGCCCGAGTGCGAAGAGCAGCTCCGCGAAGCGTCCGGCCAGCGGGCCCAGGGCGCGCGCCGCGTCCGCCGCAGTCGTGATGGCGGTTTGTCCATGCGACCACAGCGTGGCCGCGCACGCCACCACGATGAAACCGGCCACCAGGTTGGTCAGCAGCGCACCAGCGGCAACGTCGATGCGAGATGCAGGAAGATCCTTCGGCCCCAGGTGTTTGTCCGCGGCATAGGATTGGATGAAGGCCTGTCCCCACGGGGTGATGGTGGTGCCGACGGTGCCCATCACCGCGAGCAGATAGAGCGTGGTGATCGAACCGTGCGGCACGACCGTGTGCGAGAGCGCACTGCCCCAGTCGGGATGCGCGAGGATCGCGGAAATCGCGTAGGCGAGCGAGGTGCCGATGCCGACGGCGAGGAAGACGAACTGGATGCGGCGGAAGTTCGCGCGCGACAGCAGAAAGAGAATGGCGAGCGCGGCCAGCGCCGAGCTGAGCCAGATCGGTACGCCGAAGATGGCCAGCGCCGCTCCAATCCCGGCGAACTCCGCCACCGTGTCACCAAGGTTCGCCAGCAGCATGACGCCGATCGCGAAGGCGGCGCGAGGGACGCCGTACTGCTGCCGGATCAAACCGCCGAATCCCTGCCCCGTGGCGAGCCCGAGGCGGGCCCCCACCTCCTGGGTAATGCCGAGCGCGATCATGCTGGCCAGGACGACCCACATCAAGTCGTAGCCGAACTGAGCACCCACGACGGAGTAGGTCGTAATACCGCCGGCATCGTTGTCGGCGAAACCGCTGATCAGCCCGGGGCCGAGTGCTGTCAGGAAGGCCAATCGCGGCAGGCGCGAGCGCAACAACCAGCGCATGGAGGGGGCCAGGCCGGGGGCTCGGCGCCGCGGGGCGCGCCGCTTCTTCTTCAAGAGCATTCCTTCGAGTGCATCCAGATGCGCCGGGCAAACTTGCCCGTTGCATTTTCGGGTACAACAGGGATTAGTGACCGAACCGAAAACGTTGCCGTTGGTTGTCGCTTCCGTAGAAGACGTCACGCCGGCTCTGCGTCGCATCCGACTCACCGGCCGGCCACTCGAAGGCTTCGAATATTTCCCGGGTCAGGACGTTGCCCTCGGGGTGGTGCGCGACGACGGCAGCATCGTTCGTCGGCGTTACACGATCCGCCGCTTCGATGCGGGCCGGAAGCTGCTCGACCTCGAGGTCGTGATGCACGGCGATGGTCCGGGCATTCGTTGGGCCCAGGCGGTGCATCCCGGCCTTGCGGTGGAGGCCATCGGCCCGCGCGGAAAGATCGGCCTGGATGCAAACGCGACATGGCACCTCTTCGCCGGTGACGCCACGGCGCTGCCCGCTGCCTTTGCCATGATGGAAACCCTGCCCGCCGGCGTGCGGGCGGGCGCCTACCTGCTGGTGGCCGATCCCTCGGAGCGGCAACGGTTCGACGCCGCCGATACGACTAGGACGGTGACCTGGCGCTACGAGAACGCGGCTGAGGGGCGAGACGGCCTCGTCGAGGCGGTCTCCGCGGCGGCGTCATCGCCGGACGGTGGGCATGCGTACCTGGCGGGAGAGGTGGCGCTGGTCTTAACGCTCAAGACCGCCCTTCTTGCCCGGGGCTGGAGCCTGGACCAGGTCTCCGCCAAGGCCTATTGGAACCGCGGCCGCGCCAATGCCGGCCACGGCGAGCCTGAGATCAAGGCTTAGCGATAAAGTGATAGAAGCAAGCTCACATCGCAAGGGGCCCCGCTCCGGCGTGAAAAAGCGGGGAGAAGGAGGCAATCGATGGCCACCCAGAAGCAGAAGAGGGCAGCTAAAAAGAACATCAAGCGCGCGCGAACCGTACAGAGCGCCCGGGCTCGGGGTGCGCGGGTGCCGAAGAAATCACCAGGGCTGAGTACCCGGCAGCAAAATCGGATGCCGGCGCAACGGTTCGCCTTTCCGAAGGAGCGCAAGGAGCCGCTCAGTGACGCGCGTCATGTCCGCAACGCGATCGCCCGCTTCGATCAGGTCGAGGGCGTCAGCGAATCGGAGCGCGAGGCCGCCTGGCGGCGGATCAAGGCGGCGGCGAAGAAGTTCGGCGTGGAGGTCCAGGTCAAGAGCTGGCGCGAGTTGATGAAGGGCGGCAAGACCGGCCGGCGTTAGGCCTGGACCTGCGCCTCACTGACCTGCCAGAGACGGCGCGCCGCCCCGCGGTCCTGGGCCGCCGGTGATGGCGTGACCGGTCGCTGGTCGAAGAAATAGCCGCCGCTGGTATCACCGGCGGCGTCCGCGTCGACGAGCCAGACCAGCGTCTCAGCTCCCTTCGCCGCGCTGCGGGCGAATGGTCGTGAGATTGCCATGCCGACGCGCATGAGTAGGCCGTTGTTGCGATTGAAGCCGGTGGCCACGAAGCCCGGATGGAAGCAGTTGGCGGTGACGCCCGTGCCTGCCAGCCGGCCCGCCAACTCGACCGTGAACAGGATGTTGGCCAGCTTGGTCTGGCCGTAGCGGGGAAACCCGAAGCCGCTCCACGAGCGCTCCGCATTCAGGTCGTCGAAGGGGATCTGCGCACCCTGGTGCGCATCCGATGACGTCGTGACGATGCGCGCCGGAGTGCTCGCGGTGAGACGCGGTACGAGCAAGGTCGTCAGCAGGAATGGCGCCAGATGATTGACGGCCCAGGTCAGCTCGATGCCATCTGGGCTGAGCTGGCGCCTGGCGTAAATGGCACCAGCGTTGTTGATCAGGACCTGGATGCGCGAGTATCGCGCCAGCGCATCGGTCGCCAGCTGCCGGACGCTGGCCTGCGACGCGAGGTCCGCGGTCAGCACGTCCACGATCGCCCCGCCGGCAGCGGCCTGGATCTGGCGAGCCGCATCGGCCGCCCTCGCCTGGCCGCGCGCAACGAGGGTGAGCTGCGCTCCACGCCGCGCGAGCTCGATCGCCGCCGCCAATCCAATGCCCCGGGTCGCCCCGGTGATCAGGACTCGCTTTCCGCTGACGCCTCCCCACGGCGTCACTAGAAGTCCCGCCGCCCCTCGAAGGTCTTCGCAGCGGCCGGCCGAGTCAGTTCATAGACCGCGATCCGCTGCCCTCCTGGTGCGCGGAATGAGCAGATCGGCCCGTGCGGAATCTCGAAGGTCGCCTCCTCTTTCCAACCCTGCTTGGTCAGCCTGGCCAGCGTCCTGCTGAGGCTGGCAACACGGTAGACAAGGATCGGCGTGTTGCCCTTGACATGGTCGGCCAGCAGCAGGAGAGGCGGCGGCGGCGCCAGCTCGATCGCGGCAACCCGAGCCCCCATGCCCTCGACGGCAAAGCGAAGGCGACCGCCGAGCACGTCCGTGAAATAGGCGACGTCGCGCCCGACATCGCGGCTCGGGTGGTAGACGAAGTCCAGCGACCTGAAGGCCATCCAGATCAGCCTTTCGACGGTTCACTGCGGTCCTGCATCTCCCAGGCGTGATCGAGCGCGTGCCAGGCGATGCGGCGAGCCGCGTAGCGTTGCGGCCAGCCCTTCTCCGCGACTGCCGCTCCGTTTGACGGTCGCCGAATGGCCTCGGCGATCGCCGCGCGGAATTCCGCGAGCGCGCGACCGTCGTTCCGGTCTGGAGGCGTCAGGCGGAGCCCGAGTTTTCGCACGTAGGCGCCCTCGGCGTCGCGCACGTGGTCTGCCATCTTGTCGCGGTCGCGGCCGCCTCCGCGCGGCCCCTTGCGAAGCTCTGCCGGCGTGCTCGCAAGAATCCGGTCGTAGACGGCCCAGGCCGCCTGCAGCAGCGACGCCAGCTGCTTGCCCTCCGCCGCCGCCAGCGGCGTCGTGTCGCGCTTGGTGACCTCTGCCGGTACGCCGAATTCCGTGCTCGCCGATCCCGCGAGCCGCTCGACCACGCGAAAGGTGGGATTCGCATCGAACGCGACGCGGGCCCGCCTGGCGACCGCGGCATAGCGTGGCGCATAAGCAGCGAGCGCGGCGAGCGCTGATGCCTCGTCCTTTCCGGAGCGGCACCAGCCGGGCCAGTCGTACGCACAAGCGAAGGTGCGCGTACGACTGGACTCGACGTAGACCGACGTCGGCGTCGCTTTAGCGGACGCCGGCAGCCTCTTTGCTGGCGACGGGAACCTTCTTCTGCAGGAGGCGAATGAACTCCCGCATCCAGGTCGGGTGATCGGGCCAGGCACGTGCCGAGACCATCTCGCCATCGACCACGGCGTCGGAATCCACATAGGTGGCGCCCGCGGCCTTGACGTCGGGCTCGAGAGCCGGGTAGGCGGCAGTCCGCCTGCCCTTCAGGACACCGGCGGCGGCCAGTGCCAGCGGTGCGTGACAAAGCTGGGCGACGGGTTTCTCCTGGTCGAAGAAGTGACGGATGATGCGCTGGACGTCGCGGTCGTTGCGGATGTACTCGGGGGCACGTCCGCCCGGGATAACGACCGCTGCGTAGTCGGCAGGGTTGACGTCCTTGAAAGCGAGGTCGGCGTCCCAACTGTAACCGGGCTTCTCCGTGTAAGTGTCATAGCCCGGCTCGAAATCGTGGACCACAAAGTGGAGCTTCTTCTTGCTGAGGGCCGCGATCTGGACGTCGTATCCCTCTTCCTTGAGCCGTTGATAGGGATACATCACTTCCAGCGACTCACCCGCATCACCGGTCAGGATCAGAACTTTTGGCGTCGACATAGCTATCCTCCTGAACTCACGCCAACCGATGCAACAACCTACTTATACGATTCCGGGGAGACCGTGCGCGGTCACGAGCACGACGGCGCCGTAGGCGACGAGCGCGATGCCTGCAGCGTTCGCGATCGACGAGCCCCAGGGAAGCGATTTCTCGGCAAAGATGAGGAGCGTCAAGAAAACCATAGCCGCGATGTTCATCACGCCCAGCGGAAAGAGGATCGCGAAAAGCAGCCAGCAGCAGCCCAGGCAGTAGGCGCCGTGCTTGAGGCCCATGACGAAGGCGCCGCCATACCCGTCGCGCCACGATGTGAGGAGGAAGCTCAGCGGGGTCCGGCACTTCGTCAGACAGAGGCTCTTCAGCGGGGACAGCTGGTAGAGGCCTCCCACCAGGAGCACGGCGCCGCCGAGCCGCGTCGCATTGCCCACCAGCCAGGTTGACTGCATCGCCAGAACGCTGACGCCGGTGGCGGCCGTGTACGCCACCACGCCAAAGCCAATCCAAACCGTGAGATAGGCACTTACAAACACCCAGGTCGGAACGAAGGGCTGCGCCCGCTGCTCTTTCCCCGCCGCGACGGTCCCAAACATCACGATCATCGGCGCCGCGGTGGGGAACATCATGGCGATCATCATCGCCACCCAGGCAAGCAGGAACAGGGGCAGCGTCTTCCCCATCGTGAGTCCCATGCCCTGGGTCATGCCCGCCTGGCGCAGCACGACGAGCCAACAGGCGCCCGCCACCGCCAGGAGCAACGCCAGGACGACATTACGCTGACGCCGAAGCCGCGCGCCGTTCGACTGGGCGATCACGTCAGTCGGACTGATCGGTCGGGCTAGTTCTCGTACCGGAATTCGGTGAGGAACGCATTGGTTCCATCGACCTCAGCCTTCCAGAAGTGGTCATAACGTACGATGCCGGCTTTGCCCTTCCGCACGGGCTGGGTCACGGCTCCGAAGGGGGCGTTGCTGATCACCGCTGGAGACTTGCCATCGCCTCCCTTGAGTTCTTCGATCTCCCCACGAAGGTACTGGCCGACTTCCAGCCGGCGCCTCCCAGCACCACTCTCGAAGGTGATCGGCGCCGCCGTCACGCCCGCGACGCTACCAATGAGGGGGCCAAGATTGGCGAGGTGTCCGCCCGCCCCGCCGGAGAAGATCCCGGTTAGCGCTTCTGCCTGCGCCTTGTTCGCCCGCTCATCGATATAGAGCGCGAGCTTCCAGCCGCCGTCCGTCATTTGCTTGGGCGACGACACAACCAGCGCCGCGTTGAGACCCTTGAGGTCGACATCGCCCATCTTGCCGTTCCTGATGTGCCAACCGATGAAGACGTCGCAGTGATCCTCGGTCGCCGGCGCCAGGAAGATGCACGAACACATCACTTTGCAACTGCACGCCTCGAAGTAGTCGCCCTCGACCACGAACTTCGTTTTCGGCTGGGTCGCGGCCGTCATTGCCTGGGCCATGAATCCCCTCCTGTCCCTCGCTTACCGACGAATGCTGCCCCAGTGTAGCCCGTTCGGCCCAGCGTTCGCTCGGGTATGGACATGCTCGCGATCATGGCCGATAGTGGGTATTCAGGCAGGCAACGAGAAGGCTTTGCATGACGGGCGCAGTCACAACGGGTCGGCGGCAAAGACGCAGGTCCAGGCCGATCAAAGTCCTCGCGGTGATTCTGGTGTTCCTGCTCGTCTTGCTAGTCAGTTACGCGCTGTGGATCGTGTATGAGAACACGTTGACGCCGGCGGCCCTCGATCAGGGGCCATCGATCAGCGCGACACCGTAGCCAGATTCATGCGGCGAGAGTAATGTAGGCCCACTTGGCGGACGCCTCTGGTGGGAGAAGGGGGTGATGCTGCTGGTCGGGTCG
>VBFR01000003.1 GCA_005889345.1 Chloroflexota bacterium | reverse complement strand
GCTTCGCCGTGGCCGGCGTCAGCGCTGGGGTGGCCGAAGCCTGGCCGGTCCCGGGCGTGGCCTGCCCACACGCGGCCAGCAGCAGAGCTATGACGACACTGCCCACCCACGCCGGCCCCGCGTTCAATCGTCTTCCAGCTAGACGGGCTGCGGTGCCGTGTGAATCCGCGCCAGGCGGTCGATGACGTCTTCGGCCTCGCGGATGATATCGCGAACGATCTGCCCCGCCGGCTTGATGTCGTGTATCAGGCTGCAGGTTTGTCCCGCCCAGAAGGGCAGGTACTCGAGGTCGCTCGTGTATTCAGGGGTAGGTGTCACGCTCGCGTATCTCGGGATCTCCATGGTCTGACCGGCGCGCGTTCGGCTTCCCACGGTCGTGCCCTCGCCCGGTCGCTGGCCAATCGGAGGCTTGCCGGCGGCCTCCCATTCTCGAACGATGGCGTTGCGCAGTACCCGATGGGGCGCGTTCTCCCAGCCAACGTTGAAGAGATCCTCGACGTAGATGGTGTCCTCGGCGACGCTGCTCACGATGCGCTCTTTGTAGGGGCGTGGGACGAAGGCTTCGTCGCTGGCCACAAAGCGGGTGCCCATCGATACACCCTGGGCACCCAGGCTGAGGGCGGCTACCAGCCCACGACCGTCGGCGACGCCTCCAGAGGCCAGCACCGGAATCGCCGTGACGGCGTCGACCACTGCGGGCACCAGCACGGATAGAGCCGTTGTGCCGCGTACGTGACCGCCGGCTTCGACGCCTTGGGCGATCACGAAGTCGACGCCCGCGGCGGCGGCCGCTCGAGCCTCATCGACGGACCCGACCTGGATCGCGACCTTTACGCCACGCGCATGGGCCGGGCCAACGTAGGGTGTCGGATCGCCCCAGAAGAAAACCAGGAGCGGGACACCCAGGTCGAGACATGCCTCGATGGGTCCCTCCGCGATGTCTTCGAGAATGAGGTTGACACCAAAAGGCCGTGTGGTTAGCGCCCGCACTCGACCGATCAGTTCGCGGAGATAGGTCACGCTGAAACCGCTGGCGCCGAGCACGCCACAGCCGCCCGCGTTCGAGACCGCGGCCACAAACTCCGGGCCGGCGCCGGGGCCAAACCCGGCCGACAGGATCGGATGCTCGATCCCGAGGCGCTCGCAGAGTTCTGTCTTGAGCATCAGCTCACCCCTCCTCTTAGTAGCGATTTCCCTCTGAACGATCAGTATGGACCTGCCTAGGCTTTGCGCTCGCTGAGCTCGAAGAGGTGGCTATCGGGGTCGCGGAAAAAAGCAGCGCACTTTCCAGGCGGATTCGTGGGGCTCGGTGAGGAACCGGGCCCCCGCGGGCACGCCTACCGCTAGCGCGGCGGCATGATCGGCGGAGGGGCGAGCGTCACGTCGTCGAAATCGGCGTGGGTGTTGACGTAGGAATCGCTGTCGACGATCTGCGTTTTGAGGCGCGCTAGCCTGGCGGCGCTGTCGCCCAACTCGCACCGTGCGTAGCGGTGCCGGAGTTCGTCCCAGAAGATTCCCACGGTGAGATGCACGCAAGATGTGCTGCTGGGGACCGGGCGGTCATTTGACCGATCCGAACTCGAGCTGATCCGTTCGTACGTGGGGCATTCCCGGAAGTCCTCCGGAAAAGGGCGCGAGTAAGGGCAGGCATCGTCTGGAAGCTTCCCGATCTCTTATCCACACCACTTCTGGACCGCCTGTGTCAACGCGGCGAATTGAGTCGGGACGTAACTGATGAGCTTGGTCGGGCGACTACCCCTGGTGGCGGGCGGGCCCGGCGACCGGTGCGGCGACCAGGTGATAGCGATGCTCGGGCCGGCCTGGGGATCCATATCGCATCACGACTTCGACCCGGCCCGATTGCACCATGTGATCGAGATAGCGCCGGGCTGTGACGCGGCTGAGGCTGGCGAGGTCCGCGACCTCGACCGCCGCGAGGTCGCGCCCGGCTTCTTGCAGGATGCGAGTGACGAGCTCGAGCGTCGGCCGCGACAAGCCCTTGGGGAGTGCTTCGCCCCCGCCCTGCCTCAGGATTGTGTAGAGCGTATCGACTGCGTGCTGGTCCGCCTCCGACAGTTGCTTGAGTCGCTGGTGCATCGCGGCGTAGCTCTGCAGCTTCTCCTGAAGAGCAGCGAACCGAAACGGCTTGATCAGGTAGTGGACGACGCCGCCGTGCATGGCGGCCCGCAGGCTCTCCACGTCGCGCGCGGCGGTGATGGCGATCACATCGACCCGGGACGCGCCACCTTCGCGGATGGCGCGCATCACGTCCAACCCCGAGATATCCGGCAGGTAGATGTCGAGCAAGACGAGGTCTGGCTTCGACAGCGCGATCAGTCGAAGCGCGTCGGCGCCGGTTCCCGCCTCGCCCACGACGCTGAAGCCTGGCACCTTCTCGACGTAGGCTCGGTGGAGCGCCGCGACGCGGAAATCGTCGTCGACGATCAGCGTGCGGATCATGACGCGCCCACCGACACGGGTGTTGCATCGAGGGGAAGTCGAACGGTGAACAGGGCGCCTCCCTGGTTGATCACCGTGACTTCGCCGCCGCGGCGTGCCGCCACCTGTTGCACGAGCGCGAGGCCGAGCCCGCGGCGCGAGCCCGGGGCGGCCATCTTCGTCGTGTAGCCCTCGGAAAAGATCCGGCCCAGGTCACCCTGGCTGATCCCTGGACCGGAATCATGCACCTGGATGGCGACGTCGCCGTCGGCCTTGCGGATGGAGACTTCGACCCAGCGCGGACCGCCGTTGGACGAGGTCGCGGCGGCGTCGAGCGCATTGTCGATCAGGTTGCCGACGACCGTGATCAGATCGCGCGGGTGGCCGGCGTCGCCGTCGAGGCGACTGTCGGGCGAGAGCCGGAATTGGATGCCGCGTTCGGCGGCGACGGCTGATTTCCCCAGCAACAGCGCGCCGAGCACCGGATCGCCGACGCGTTCGAGCAACGACTCGGTCAGTTCTTGCGACACGCTCGACGATTCGGTGGTCAGCTGGATCGCTTCCTCCTGGCGTCCGAGCTCGATCAGCCCGGCGATCGTGTGGAGCCGGTTGGAGAAGTCGTGCGCCTGGGCGCGCAGGGCCTCGCTCACGCTGCGAGCGTTGTCCAGCTCGCGGAGCAGGCTCTCGAGCTCGGTCCGGTCGCGAAACGTCGCGACATGCCCAATCGTGCGGCCGCGCACCACGACCGGCATCCGGCTCACCACCAGCACCCGATCGGCGGCGAGCACCACCTCGTCGGCGCCGGTAGCCTCGCCGATCAACAAATCGCGGACCCGGCCTGGAGGCAGGACGTCGGTGAGCGGCTGGCCGACACGATCCCCGGACAGCCGCAGCAGCCGCCGCGCCTCGTCGTTGATCAGCGTGATGCGGCCTTCGATGTCGGTGGCGATGGTCCCTTCGCGGATGCCGTGCAGGCTCGCCTCTCGTTGTTCGAGGAGCGTCGCGATCTCGCCCGGCTCCAGCCCGAAGGTCTGTCGTTTGAGCCGCCGTGCCAGGAAAATTGATCCGGCCACACCGAGGGCGAGGGCAACGAGCATATACAAGGCGAGCTGCGGAAGCATAGCCGCCAGCTGCTGCGACAGCGTTCCTTCGAGGAAGCCGACGGACACGATCCCAATGACGCGGTTCTTGCCGTCGAAGATGGGTGCCTTGCCGCGCGCGGACCGGCCGAGGGTGCCATTTTCGACACCAATCCAGGGTTTTCCAGCAAGCACCGCGCGGAAGTCCTCATCGATCGGCTTGCCGATCATCGCCGGGTTCGGGTGCGAGTAGCGGATCCCGTTCGCCCCGGCGATGACGACGAAGCTCGCGCCCGACGCCTTGCGGATGCCTTCGGCGAGTGGTTGCAGCGTCCGGGAAGGATCCGAGTCGCGAATCCCGTCCCCCACGGATGGCATGCCGGCCACCGACTGTGCGATGGTCAACGACCGATCCTCGTAGCGCTTGTCGAGCTGGCGGCTCTCGTTGACATAAGAGGCGGCGGCGCCGAGTACAAGCGCTCCCAGCACGATCGCGAGCTGGAAGACGAGGATCTGCGACGCCAGGCTGAGGCGGGGTCGGCGCACCGGCTTCATCGTATCCCGTCGTCGCGATTGGAGGGAGCGACCACAACGACCAAAACGGTCGCAAACTCCGCAAGGCTTTTCAGCGGCCGTCCGGCCCATTTACCGTTGCGGCGATGGCCAGCCCGGCGATCGAGCTGCGTGGTGTCACCAAGCGGTTCGCCACCCCCAAAGGCGGGGTTTACACGGCACTACGCGACCTCACGCTGGAGGTTGCCAGCGGCGAGTTCTGCGCCGTGGTCGGGCCGACCGGGTGCGGCAAATCGACGACCCTGGCACTGATCTCTGGCCTGGAGCCCCCCAGCACCGGCGAGGTCCGCGTGGAAGGGAAGCCGGTCAAGGGCATCGCCGACGGCGTCGGCTATGTCTTCCAGAGCGATGCCGTCTTCCCCTGGAAGACGGTCCTGGAGAACGTCGCGGCCGGCCCCCGGTATCACGGCGCGCCGGGTCGCGATGCCCGTACCCGAGCGAGGGAGTGGATCACCCGCGTTGGGCTGGCCGGCTTCGAGGATCGCTACCCGCACCAGCTCTCGGGCGGCATGCGCAAGCGCGTCGGCCTCGCGCAAAGCCTCATCAATGGTCCTCGCATCCTGCTCATGGACGAGCCCTTTTCCGCGCTCGACGTCCAGACGCGGACGTTGATGGAGAACGAGCTGCTGTCGCTATGGTCGGCGACCTCGGCATCAGTGGTGTTTGTCACCCATGACCTCGAGGAAGCGATCGCGCTCGCCGATCGCGTTGTCGTCCTCACCGCCGGACCCGGAACGGTCAAGGGCACCTACCAGGTCGACCTGCCACGACCCCGCAACGTGGCAGAGATCCGCTTTCAGCCGAAATTCACCCAGATTTACGAGGCGATCTGGGGTCAGCTGCGCGATGAGGTGCTGGTGAGTTATGAGCGTCAGAAGCACGCTGCCGCCGTCTAGCGTGGTCGGCCCCAACCCTAACCCGCCGCTGCAAGCGGCTGAGGCAAATCCGATTGACGCCCAGCTGACCCAGCGCCGGTCGCGCGCAGCGCGCCGACGGCTGCTGACGATCTACGGCCTTCGCCTGCTGTTTGCTGTCATCTGGCTCGGTGGTTGGGAGCTTTCGAGCCGCATGAACTGGGTCGATCCATTCTTCGTCGGCCAACCAACAGGCGTCGTGGCGCGGCTCTGGACCTGGATCACCGACGGGACGGCCCTGGGGCCACTGTGGCTGCAAGCCGCCGTGACCATGGAGGAGGCCGTGGTCGGCTTCATCATCGGCTCGATACTCGGCGTCATCTTCGGGATCGTGCTCGGCCGTGTCGAGCTGCTCGCCGAAACTCTTTCGCCCTTCATCAGAGCCGCGAACGCGATTCCGCGCGTGGTGCTCGGCTCCCTGTTCGCGATCATGT
>VBFR01000002.1 GCA_005889345.1 Chloroflexota bacterium | reverse complement strand
GGCGCGCTGGTGCGCCTCGCCGCGCAGTACTTCGTCCTCCTCGTTCTGATCCTCGGATGCTTTGACCTGATCGTCTACGTCACGGTCTCGCAGGCGCTCCAGTCAAAAGCCGACAAAGACCTGCAGACCGCCGTCACGCAGGCGATGAGTAACGTGACGGTCACCGGCGATACGGTGAGCGTCAACCCTCAACCGCTGGTGAGCCCGAGCCTTGCCGATGTGTTCGTGCGCGTCCTCGATTTCAAGGGCCAGGAGGTCAGCCAACCGCGCGCCGAGCTCAAGAAGCTCTTCAACAACCTGAGCCTGAGCGCGCCGATCGGCGCCGCGAACGCTGGCCAACCCGGTCAGACGCAGGTCACTAGTGGATCCGAGCTGTACATGGTGGACACCCGTCCCATCGTCTCCAAGTCCCACAAAGTCATCGGCGTTTTGCAGGTGGCGCAACCGATTTCCTGGGTGGGTGACGCGCTTTCGCGGTTGGTACGACAACTGGTGCTGGCGTCCGCGATCGGGATCGTCCTCGGCGCCCTGGCCTCGGTGTTGATGGCGACACGCTCGATCCGCCCCATCGGCCGTGCCTTCCAGCGCCAGCGCGAGTTCGTCGCCGACGCCTCACACGAGCTGCGGACGCCGCTGACCCTGATCCGGACCAACGTCGAGGCTTGGTTACGGCGCTCCAACGGCACGTCCCGCGTCTACGCGAAGAGCATCGTCGAGGAGGTCGAACAGCTGAACCGCATCGTCGGCGACCTGACCACGCTCGCCCTCGCGGACGCCAGGCAGCTGCGTCTCGATCCCAGGCCGATGGAGCTCAACGAGGTGGTCAAAGGGCTGATCGTCCAGGCCACGCCGATGGCCGAGTCGCGCGGCGTCCAGCTGCGCCCGAATCTGAACGGCGGGGTTCGGGTCGACGCCGACCTGGGTCGAGTCCGTCAGCTCCTGCTCATCCTGATCGACAATGCCCTGACCCACACGCCCTCGGGTGGTCAGGTGTCGGTTGGCGTGATCCGTCATAACGGACGGGCGCACGTCACGGTGACCGACACCGGCGAGGGGATCCCCACTGGCGATCTGCCTCACATCTTCGAGCGCTTCTACCGAGCGGACAAGGCGCGCACCCGCGAGAGCGGCGGCACCGGCCTGGGCCTGGCGATCGCCAAGTGGATTGTCGACGCGCACAAGGGCGAGATCGGCGTCAAGAGCGCGGAAGGCAAGGGCACCGAGGTCGACGTCAGCCTCCCGGCGCTCGACTGAGCTCTAGTCGACCTTGATCTCGCGCACGGGCTGCAAGGTCAGCAGGGCGATCAAGAAGAATCCGGTGACGATCCCGAACATCACGCGGTAACCGACCGCGCTGGTGCGGTTGTTGTTGAACGCATCGATGATGGGCCCCAGGATAGGGCGCGCGATCAGCCCGGCGCTGGCCGTCGCGATGTTCGAGACCCCCATGTAGCGACCGGCTTCGGCTTTGGGGATCAGGTCGGTCATGAAGGCCCAGTCCACGGACAGAAACGTCCCAAGCGAGATGCCCACGATCAGTCCGAAGCCGAGGATCCACGGCAGGCTGGGGGCGAAGATCAGCAGGGTCGAGCCCACCGCGCCGATCACGCAGGCCGCGGCGATCAGGCGCTTCTTGCCCCAGCGTTCGGCGAGAAAACCGGCAGTCATGCAAAGGACCGCGGCGAACACCAGAATCGACGCCTGCAGCGCACTGCTGTACAGGGACGCCTTGCCTTCGGAGTAGTTGAAGGTGTAGCGGATGAAGTTGAAGGCGTAGGTCCCGATCGCCACCGGCGCCATCAGGAAGAAGAGCCGCGAGACCATCAACCAGGCGAAGTCCCGATAGCGCTTCGTATCGATGGCCACGCTAAGCAGCACTGACCGTCCCAGCCGCTGCGACGACGGGGACGTCCGCCGTCGATCGGGCACCCCGAAGATGACCAACGCCCCGGCGATGGCGATCACCACCGGCAGGGTCAGGATGGCCAGCTTGAGCTGACCCCTCGGGATCAGGAGCGCGCCGACGACCAGGAAGCCAACGATCGTCCCCAGCATGTTCATCAGGCCGTAATAACCGGAGGCCTCGCTGCGCTGATCGGCCGGCACCTGGTCGGGCAGCATGCCCTGGTAGGGGCCTTGCGCGGTGTTCGACGCCATCTGAAACAGGACGTAAACGACGAGCAGCGCCCAGTACGACGTGACGAAGGCGATCAGCGTCAGGAAGATGATGTCGCCGACGACGCCGATCGCAATGAAGGGACGCCGGCGGCCGAGCTCGAAGCGGCTGTTGTCGCTGATCGCGCCGATCGCCGGTTGCCAGAGGATCGCGAACGCGGCGCCGATCGTGTCAAGCAGGGAGACATAGGTGTTGACGTCAGCGACGGTGACAAGCGGTCCGATGCGGATGGTCATCGGGTCCGTGAACCGATCGACGAGCAACGGGATGATGTTGCCACCCAGCGGTTGCATCGTGTAGGCAATCGCAAACCAGAACGCACTCAGGGTCAGCATGCCCCGCCAGGAGATGCGATCGCGTACGGCGGTCTCGTGAAGTGTCCGCATGAGGCGTCGCCGCGGAGCCGTCACACTCGCCATGGCGCCGCCAGTCTACGACGAAGTCCGCGCCAGCTGGACGTTATTGCGCATACCCACACCTCGTGCGAACGGTACTGATGACGTTATCGGTGATGGCCTGGTCGGCGTGAATCCCGATGACGGCATACTGGCCGCGAACAAAGCTCGGGGAATGAAAGGCGTAGGGAGGCGCCTGATCCGTACTGAACATCGCGACGGTGAGCATGTCATCGGTGATCTGTGTCGCGGGCGCGATATCTCTTGCCGCCAGCACAACCGGAACAATCCTGGGCGGCTGGGGCGTCGCGATTGCCGATGTGGAAGGTGAAGGTGAGCCCTCGCGCGAACTTGTCGGGGACGGCGTCGCGGCTGACGAGGCGTTCGGGGCGGTGCACCCGGTCAGGGCGACGACGACGGTGGCATAGAGGAGCAGATTGGTTCGCATGGCGGTTCAAACCGCGCGCCATGTCCAGACTTGCTACTGTCAACCCCGCAAGGGAGGAGGGAGGGCTCCTCCCGCAGCCCATCTTTGCTACGGTTTAGCCGAGATGGGTCGCGCAAGGATCACGGTGGTGGGCGCCGGTAATGTCGGCGCCACCCTGGCCCAGCGCCTGGCTGAGCGCGGCTACGCCGACATCGTGCTGGTCGACATCGTGGAAGGGCTGCCCCAGGGAAAGGCGCTCGACATGCTGGAGGCCGGGCCAATCGTTGGCTACGACTCCACGATCGTCGGGACCAACGGCTACGAGGAGACGGCAGGGTCGAGCGTCTGCGTGATCACCTCCGGTGTTCCCCGCAAGCCGGGCATGTCGCGGGACGATCTTGTCAAGACCAACCAGAACATCGTTCGGGGCGTGACCCAGGAGCTCGTGCGCCGATCGCCCGACGCCATTCTCATCGTCGTCAGCAACCCCCTCGACGCGATGGCGCAGCTGGCCTTCGAGGTCAGCAAATTTCCGCGGCAGCGCGTGATCGGGATGGCCGGCGTCCTGGATACGGCGCGCTTCCGCACCTTCATCGCGCAGGAGCTCAAGGTCTCCGTGCGTGATGTGGAGGCCTATGTCCTCGGTGGCCACGGGGACACGATGGTGCCACTGCCACGCATGTGCACCGTCGCCGGCATCCCCATCAGCAAGTTGCTTCCCTCGGAGCGCATCGAGGCCATCGTCAAGCGCACCCGCGACGGCGGTGCCGAGATCGTCAACCTGTTGAAGTCGGGCAGCGCATACTACGCGCCCTCCGCAGCGGTCGCGGAAATGGTGGATGCCATCATGCTCGACCGCAAGCAGATTCTTCCGTGTGCCGTGCGGCTGGACGGCGAGTATGGCATCCGCGGTCTCTTCGTCGGCGTTCCCGTCAAGCTCGGGGCGGGCGGCGCGGAAGAGGTGATCGAGCTCGAGCTCACGGGCGATGAGCGTGTCGCGCTACAGCGATCTGCTGATTCCGTCAAAGAGCTCGTCGGCATCATGCAGATTTAAGTCCGCGCGGCCCTTCCCGGTATCCTTTAGTCAGTGACCATCGAGATCCGCAGCGGGTACATCCCGGAATCCAAGCGCCTGATCGAGAACCCGACCGCCGACCAGCTTCGAGAGCTCACCGCCCGGATGCCGAACGCGCGGCGCACGACGTACGACAACTACAACGTTCACACTCGCGTCGACTCCCGCAGCACCAAGAGCACCTACATCGTCACCGACCGCCCGCAGGAGCACACGGCCCAGACTGTCACCCCTGAAGAAGGCCGAAAGTGGGCCAAGCTCCAGGACGCCTACATCCGCGACCAGGAAATGGTGCTGCTGGATGGCGTCATCGGCAATGATCCGGCGTTCCTGACGCCCGCACGGCTCATCATCGAGGCCCGCAACGCCAACATCGCGGGGATGCAGCGGCACCTGTACTATGCACCCGCGGCAGGCCAGCAGCCGGAAGTCACGATGATCTACACGCCCAACCTGGTGGCGCCCGGGTATCCCAGCGACCGGGCGATCTTCGTCGACCTCGAAGCGGGGATCACGAGGGTCTTTAACTCCGACTACTTCGGCGAGTCGAAGAAGGGCGGGCTGCGCATGTGGAACAAGAAGGTCTACGACGCCGGTGGCCTCGCCATGCACGCCGGCTGCAAGGTCATCCCGGTGGGGTCCGAGCAGCGCGTCGTGCTGATCGTGGGGCTCAGCGGGACGGGAAAGACGACGACAACCTTCACGCGGCAGAACAACTCCAAGCCGGTGCAAGACGACTTCATCGCCTTGATGCCGAAGGGCAAGATCTACGGCACCGAGAACGGGTGCTTCGCCAAGACCTTCGGCCTCGACCCCAAGCACGAGCCGACCATCTACGGTGCGGTAACGAAGCGGGAGGCGTACCTGGAGAACGTCTCCCAGAAAGAGGACGGCGGTCCTGTCGACTTCTACGATGCGAGCTACACGCAGAATGGCCGCGCGACGTTCGAGCTGTCGGCGCTCGGGTGGGTCGAGGATGCGCGGAAGATCGGGCCGGCCGACGTCCTG
>VBFR01000001.1 GCA_005889345.1 Chloroflexota bacterium | reverse complement strand
ATGCGGCGCATCATGACCCTAGGCTGCCAGCTCCCGTCATCGGTCGCACCGGCTTCGAAGCGTACGTGGCCGTGCGTCTCGCGCACCAAGAAAACTGAGAGACCCAGCCCGAGACCCGCATAGGCCACCCCAAAGAAGAAGGGTTGCGGGCGAAGGCCGGCATGTTGGGCGACGAACCCGGTGAGGTAGGCGGTCACGGCGAGTGCACCGTAGCCCGCCGCTTCGTTGAGGCCCATGGCCAGGCCTCGCCGAACCGGACCAACGAGATCGATCTTCATGTTGACCGTCATCGACCAGGCGAGCCCCTGATTGATCCCGAGAAAGACGTTGGCCAGGATTACCCAGCCCCAACTCGGAGCCCAGATGAGCAGCAGCGGCACGGGCAAAGCCGCCAACCAACCGGCGACGAGGACGGGCTTGCGACCAAAGCGATCGGACAATGGCCCGGCGGCGAAGTTGGTCACGGCCTTGGTCACGCCGAAGGCAACGATGAAGGTCAGCGCCGCCGTTACTGCCGTGAGATGGAACACGTGCGTGGCGAGCAGCGGGAGAATGGTGCGCTCCTGCCCGAGCATGCCGCCGACGAGCGCATTGACGCCGACCAGGAGGCCGAACTGGGCGAGGTTCGCCCGGAGTCCGAGCGCGATCGCTCGCGGGCTCGGTGCGGCTGCGTTCATCCGGTGGCGATCGGCCGCTTCGCGCTCCGCCAGGCGTCGAAACCGCCGTCCAGGACCGCCAGGCTCGCACGACCCTGTCCCTCGAGCAAGCTCGCCGCCGTCATCGCCCGCTCCCCGTGACCGCAGTAGATGGTGAGGGGTCCAGCCGGAATGGCGCGGGCCAGTGCCATGACGCTTCCGAGCTCTAGGTGCACCGCGCCCGGAATGTGCCCGTTGGCCCACTCGCTCGCCTGGCGGACATCCAGGGGCGTACCTTGCGGTTCCTCGTTGACCTGGCGAATTGCAATCGTCGACACGGGCAACCCAGCCGCCCGCCAGGCGCCGATGCCGCCCTTTAGCTCGCCGACCAGGTTTTCGTACCCGATCTTCAAGCACTGCTCGACGAGATCCCGCCCGTCCTGGCTCGGCGCCCGAACGAATACCAATGGCCGCCCTGCCGGCACTATCCACCCCAACCAGGAGGCAAATGCGGGACGCAGCGCAATCGATAAGGCGCCGGGAATATGGCCCCTGGCAAAATCCACGAACGGGCGGACGTCGATCACGATCGCACCCGCCGCCTGTTGGCCGCGAAGTTCGTCGATCGAGAGCTGCGCGAGCTCCGGCGGTCTGACGCCGTAGAGACGGGCTCCGCGCTGGTTCACCGTCCGCAAGCGGAGAAAGTAAGGCGGATACGTGCCCAGGCCGCTAAGGAGATGACGGACAAATGCATCCTCGCCAGCCGCGGCAAACAACGGGCTCTCATGGCGCTCCTGCGCAAGGGTCGTCGTCCGCTGCCAGCCGGCGCCGGCCGAGCAGAACGAGCCCGCTCCGTGGGTTGGGTAGACGCCGAGGTCATCCGGAAGATTGCTGAGTCGTTGATGGGCTGATCGGTAGAGGTCGCGGGCTAGCGGCTCGGTCTGCTCCGGCCCAATCAGGTCAGGGCGGGCGGCACCGCCCGGGAGGACCGCTCCTCCGCTGAACAGCGCCGCCGGCCTTGAACCGTCAAGCAGCAGATAGGCGAGGTGCTCGGGTGTGTGTCCTGGGGTCGCCACCGCTCGCAGGGTCAATCCCCCAAGGTCGACCTCTTCCCCATCTTCGAGTCCTCGATAGGCGGTGGCAAGATGCGAGGCGAGGGGGGCGAGGACTGTTGCACCGAAGGCGGCCAGCTCGCCGCTCCCCGAGATGAAATCGGCATGGAGATGCGTCTCCACCGCAAACACGATCCGCAAGTTGAGGCGCTCCGCCAGCTCGAGGTAGGGCGTCGGGTCCCGACGGGGATCAACGACCAGCGCTCGGCCATCGCCGAGCGCCACCAGGTAGGAGGAGTTTCCGAGCCCCTCGTCAACAAGGGGCACGATCTCCGAGCTGTCAACCTTGACGGCACGCCCGCTCACGAGGTTGCCGGCTTGAGGCCTCCGATCAGGATATAGCCGAGATACGGGACTGCTCTGCTGATGCGCGGCATCAGCCAGGCCATCTTGCGTAGGTAGGCGACGCGCGAGAAACCACGAAACATGCAGGCGAACGCATTGATGAAACCCTCGTCCCGAATGAAACCGCGAGGGGTCATCATCTCGAAGGGTCCAGATCGAACCTCGATGGCAGAGAGGCCTGCATCCTTATATATGCGCACCCAGCCGTCGAGCTTGTCGAGCTGCATGCCCGGACACACCTGCCCGAGGAAGATTTCACGTGCTTCTTCGGTCGGCGGCTGGCGCCAGAAGAACTCGGTGGCCAGCACCATCCCACCCGGCCGGCAGACCCGGACCAGTTCCTTTGCGGCGCGCTGACGGTCGACGAACATCGTGACTGCCTCGGCGATCACCCGGTCGAAGGTGCCGTCCGCGAATCGCAGTGCGAGGATGTCGCCTTGCTCGACTTCGATCTCCCGCCCAAGGCCAACCCGCTGGACATTGCGCCGGGCTCGCTCGAGCATGATCGGCGAGATGTCGATGGCGGTGACGACGGCTCCGAATCGACGCGCCATCTGAATCGCGGTTGTCCCGACGCCGCAGCCGACATCGAGTGCCTTGTGCCCAACCTGCAAGCGGGCCAGGTCGAAGAGTTCCTCGGTCGAGCGACGGCCACCTGGATGGATCACACGCTTACCAAGCACCGCCATAAACGCGTACGGATCCATCGATTGGACGTCGATTTTTGTACGGGTCAGCGTCGTTGCCAACTCAAGACCTCCTTTCCCCCATGGCGATCACTGGAAGGCCTGCGGCCCTCCACTCAGGCAATCCGTCTTCGAGCCGTCGGGCATGAAACCCGGCCTGTTGGAGAATACGAACGGCCTTATGGGCAAACGCGCAGTAGGGGCCGCGGCAGTAGGCTACGACTTCTTTGTCGCGGGGCAGTTCGCGCAGCCGTCGGCGGAGTTCAGCAAGGGGGATCGAGATTGCGGCCGGCAGATGACCGGCGGTGAACTCTTCCGTAGGTCGGACATCGAGTAGGACGACGTCTTCTCCCCGCTTCAACCGCCGGAGTAAGTCCGCTCGCGTGACCGGCTCCAGGCTGTCGCGGGCGCCGAGATATGCCTCGGCCAGCTGGCTGATCTCCGCGCGGTGCTGGGCAGCCACGTTCCGCAGGTTGCGCCACATATCGAACACCTCCGCATCCCGGAGCTCGTAGTAGATTCGAGTTCCGTCGCGCCGCCGGCGGACAAGGCCGACCTCACGCAGAACCTGCAAGTGCTGACTGGCATTTGCGACGGAAAGTCCAGTCTCAGCCGCCAGGCGCTCCACGGTGCGCTCGCCATTGGCAAGGACGTCGACGATCTCGAGCCGCCGGCCGTTCGCCAATGCTTGTGCGAGGCGAGCGAACTCGTCAAAGAGGGCGGTCTTGGCTCTTCGACCGTCGGGTTCGCGCGAGCTCTCGCCTGGCCGCGACATGTTCAACTCCTCGGTAGACAGCAATCTTACCCCGCGCTTCTCAAGTCTTTAATCGATTACTTGAATATTAGATGCGGCAGGCCGAGCTGTCAAGAACGGTTCGGATCGGCCCCCCAGCGCGGAGCATTCCGGCCCGGGGTCGTGGACCGATAATCTCGGCATGAGCGACTGCTGTTCACCGAAGGGCTACCGCTCGATCTTCAGCGAGAAGAGAGCGCACGCTGAGGCCCGGCGCTATCGCCGTCGCGGCCTCGATCGGACCTCGCGGCGCATCGCCGAGCTTTTGAAGCAACAGGGCATCGTGGGCCGCACGCTGCTCGAAGTGGGCGGTGGCATTGGCGCCATCCAGATCGAACTTCTAAGGGCGGGGATCACCCGTGCAGTGAACATCGAGTTGACCCCTACCTACGAGGAGGCTGCCCAGGCCCTTCTGCGCGAGGCCGGGCTTGAGGATCGCGTTGAGCGCAGGGTTATGGACTTTGCTGACGCGACGGGTCAGGTGGAGGCGGCAGACATCGTAATCATGAACCGCGTCATCTGTTGTTACCCCGATATGCCGAAGCTGGCCGGCGCCGCCGCCGACCACACCCGAGAAGTCCTCGTGGTGAGCTTCCCCAAAGAGCGTTGGTGGACTAGGGCGGTCATAAGCGTAGGGGACCTCGCGTTGCGCGTGGCGCGCCAGCAGTTCCAGGTCTTCCTTCACCCGCCCGACCGAATCATCGCCACGGCGGAGCGGCACGGGCTAAAGACGGTCTCCAACCAGCCAAGCTTCTTCTGGGAAGTCGCCAGTCTGCGTAGAACCAGCGTGGTACCGGCAAAATAGATGCCGCTCACGGCTACGAAACTGATCCAAACGCACGTTTCGCTGGTGGACGAGGGTTTGCGGCCCTTGGCCGCGTCGACGCGTTCGCCACTCTGAATGCCGGCCCAGCCCAAGCCCGCCATAAAGGTATTAGTCTTGCTCGAAGCGGCGGAGATTAGGCCGCTTAATTTCTGACATGAGGAGCCGTCGGTGCCGCTCAGGCGATATCTCTCACTTCTGAGGCTATACCGGGCGAAAGACAAGTCCGTCGATCAGGTATGGCGCGCCCTTCTGACCGATGACTATCCCCCTTTGCGCTATGGCCGGCGGCTCATTGGTCTCCTACCATCCGCGCGTCGTTGTAAGAATTGCAGTGCGCCGTTTGACGGCATTACCGCGCCACTCTTCCGCCTGGTGGGAAGAGGGCAATTCCAAAGGAATCCTCGATTCTGCGGGTGGTGACTAGAGTTCTGTCGGACGCACCCGGGAGGTGCGGAAGTCGAGCTCTCAATGCTCTTCGCCGACGTCCGGGGATCGACCACCATGGCCGAACGGATGAGCGGCGAGGAATTCAATCGGATTATGAACCGGTTTTATGCGACTGCGACGGACGTGCTGATCCGCAGCGACGCCATGATCGATAAGCTTGTGGGCGACGAGGTCATCGGCCTCTACTTGCCGCTCTTTTCCGGTCGACAGCACGCGCGCCGAGCCGTGCAAGCTGCCCGGGAACTCTTGAGGGCGTGCGGCCATGGCGACGTGGGTGGACCCTGGATCCCGGTCGGCATTGGCGTTCATACCGGCGTCGCCTACGTCGGCACTGTGAAGGGCGCCCAGAACACCGTCACCGATTTCACCGCACTCGGCGATAGCGTCAACATCACCGCCCGTCTGGCGTCGGCCGCTGGGGTAGGAGAGGCGCTGGTCACCGACGCCGCCTGGGCCGCGGCTGAAGTTGCGCTGCCCGATGCGGAGGCGCGCCTCCTCCAGCTCAAGGGCAAGCAGGAGGCGGTGTCGGTACGCGTGCTCACGACGGGGCTGGTAGATCCGGCCGTAGATTCCTAGCAGACTCGGCTTCCTGGGTGGGAGATGCCCCGCCCTCCCTTGATAACATGCTCCACATGAAGCGCCCGGGGGGCGTGCTCATCGCGCTCGGTGCTCTGCTCACCGCATTCGTCCTCGGGCCGGTGAAGCTCATCGAGGCGGGCCGCCTGCCGGCGCTCGACTCTCACTACATCCTCATGATGTGGGTTCCAGCCGCGCTCGCTGTCGTGCCCCTCTTCTATCAGCGAT
>VBFR01000210.1 GCA_005889345.1 Chloroflexota bacterium | reverse complement strand
GTCATGCGCCTTTCCGGCGCGCGCTTGCTTGAGGTCGGCACCACCAATCGCACTCGCGCCGAGGACTACGCCGCGGCGATCACGCCCCGCACGGCCGCCATCATGAAAGTGCACGCCAGCAATTTCCAGGTGATCGGTTTCACGCAAAGCGTGGAGCTCAAGGATCTCGCGGCCATCGCGCGGCAACATCAGCTGCTGCTCCTTCACGATCTGGGAAGCGGCGCCCTGCTCGAGACCGCCGCCTACGGACTGGCCGAGGAACCCCGCATCCAGGACAGCCTTGCGTCGGGCGCCGATCTCGTGGCCTGCAGCGGGGACAAGCTGCTCGGTGGGCCGCAGGCGGGGCTGCTGCTCGGTCGCGCGGCGCTCGTGGACCGTGTGATGAAGCACCCCCTGGCTCGGGCCGTCCGCGTGGACAAGATGACACTGGCGGCGCTCATCGCCACCCTCGACCTCTATTTGACCCAGTCGCTGGCAGGCCTGCCAGTCTGGGACATGCTGGGCGCGTCGCCGGAATCAATCGCTGATCGCGCCCGAGCGTGGCAGAGCCGGCTGAAGGAGCGTGGCACGGCGGTCGATGTCGTCGCCGCCAAATCGACGGTGGGCGGCGGCTCACTCCCCGGCGAGCAGCTCCCGACCACCGCGATCGCTCTCAGCCCGCGGCGCGGCGGCGCCGCCGACCTGCTGCGCCGTTTGCGCGAGCACGAGCCGCCCGTCATCGGACGAATCGTCGAGGAGCGCGTCCTCCTCGATCCGCGCACCGTCCTGCCCGGCGAAGACGACGTCATCGTCGAGGCGGTGATCGGGGCGCTCGTATGAATGACCTCCAGGCGGGGTCGTTCGTCGTCGGGACCGCCGGTCACATCGACCACGGCAAGTCGACGCTGGTGCTGGCCCTGACGAAGATCGATCCCGACCGGCTGGAGGAGGAGAAGCGCCGGGGAATGACGATCGACCTCGGCTTCGCCTACATGCAGCTGCCCAGCGGGCGGCGGGTCGGGATCGTCGATGTGCCAGGCCACCGGCGCTTTCTCAAGAACATGCTCGCCGGCGTTCACGGGATGGACGCGGTCCTGCTGGTGATCGCGGCCGACGAGGGACCGATGCCCCAGACTCGCGAACACCTCGCCATCATCGACCTGCTCGGCATCGAGCACGGCGTGGTGGTGCTGACCAAGGCCGACCTCGTTGACGACGCCTGGCTCGGGCTGGTTCGCGACGACGTGAGGGCGCTGGTCGCAGCCAGCGCGTTGCGCCAGGCGCCGATCGTCGCCGTATCGAGCAGCACCGGCTCCGGGCTGGACGAGCTGCGGACGGCGCTCGACGCGGAGCTCGCCAAAACGGCCCCACGTCCCGACGTCGGTCGACCGCGGTTGCCCGTCGATCGCTCCTTTGCGATGTCGGGATTCGGCACCGTCGTCACCGGAACCCTGGTTGGCGGCGCGCTCCAGCAAGGCGCCGAGCTCGCTCTCCTACCGGCTGGCCGGCGCGTCCGCATCCGCGGACTGCAGCAGCACAACCGGCCTGTCGAGGAAGCCCGGCCGGGAAGCCGGACGGCCGTCAACCTCAGCGGGCTCGACCATTCGGAGGTTCGCCGAGGCGACGTGCTGGCCCTGCCCGGAACGCTGCCGTCGAGCCGTCGACTGGACGCGCGCCTCGTCGTCCTGCCGGGCGTTCTGCCATTGCGTCACCACCAGCAGTTGCAGATGTATCACGAGACCAGCGAGGTGATGATCGAGCTCAACTTGCTCGAGCGCGATGAGCTTCGCGCAGGAGAGGCGGGTTGGGTCCAGCTCTTCGCGACGCAGGCCGTGGTCGCGCTCGATGGCGACCGCTTCATCCTGCGAGTCCCATCGCCGGCGGCCACGGTCGCCGGCGGCGTGATCGTCGATAGCGCGCCGCGCCGGCATCGGCGCCGCGATCCGGTGGTCCTCAAGGATCTCGCCGCCCGCGAGCGCGCCGACCCGGCGACCTCCGCGGTCCTGGAGCTCGGCAAGCACCCATGGGGTCTTGTGGAGACCGAGCTGGCGGGCCGGCTCGGTGTCTCCGTCGCAGTGCTGGGGCCGATCTTGGCGCCGCTCATCGAACGCGGCGCGGTGCGGCGGCTGGCCTCGCGCTGGTTGACCCGCCAGCAGTGGGAGCAGTCGGTGGCACGGGTGTTGAGTGTCCTGAATGCCTATCACGCGGCTCAACCGCTGCGGCGCGGTATGCCGAAGGAAGAGCTGCGCAACCGCACCGGCATTCCCGCCGAACTGTTTGGCGAGCTGCTGACCGTGCTCACGGTCGACCAGGCCCTGGCCGACCAGGGCGGCGAGGTCGCGACCGCCGCCCACCGCCCGGCGCTGACCTCGGAGCAGGAGACGGCGATCGGCGCATTTGTCGCCGAGCTCGAAGGACAGCCGTTCAACCCACCCCCACTGCCCGACCTCGTGCGCCGTTACCGACTGACGCCGGCGCTCCTCCAGTACCTGGTCGTCGATGGCCGGGTGGTGCGCGTCAACGAGGACACCGCCTTCGGCCGGTCGGCCTACGACGATGCGGTCCGCCGGCTACGGCGGCATCTCATCGAGCATAGGACACTCACAGTGGCGGCGGCTCGCGACGTGCTGGGATCGAGCCGTCGCTACGTTCTTCCCTTGCTCGAGTGGATGGATGCGCAGAAGATCACGCGCCGGGTCGGAGACGACCGTATCCTGAGAGGCTGATGCTGGCCGGTGCGTTAAGGGCTCGGACTGTGCTCGCCGCGCTCACGGTCATCGTCGGACTTGGGGCGTGCGGTCCGCAGCCCCCAGAGGCAGCAGCCTTGCTCAACCAGTCGAGCCAGCACATGCTCACCCTCAAGGGATTTCACTTCCAGATGCAGATCAGCGGCTTCACGGGCACGGGCGAGCCGGTGGAGAACGCGCAGGGCGATGCCCATCCTCCCGACCTTCACGCGCGCGTGAACCTCAAGGAGGGCTCGATCCTGCTGGAGGTCGAGGTCGTCTTCGCGGCCGACAAGGTGTTTCTCAAGTCGTTCACCGGGGGATGGCAGCAACTCACCGAGGCCCAGGTCGGCGCGTTTTTCGATGCCCGCACGCTGTTCGATCCGCAGAGCGGGCTGTTCGCCGCGATGCGCGACACGACGTCACCAACGCGCGGCAACACTGAGAAGATCGCCGGGCATGACACTTATCCGGTGGATGGCCAGGTCTCGGCGGCGCGGATGCACCAGTTGCTGACGCTGATCCGCGACCAGGGCAGCTATCGTGCCACCTACTGGATCGAAAGCCCGGGAAGTAACCTGTGGCGAGCACGCTTGACCGGCAACCTCTTCGATGCGTCCAAGGCGGCGACCATCACCTTCGACTTTTCGAACCATGATCACCCCGTTTCGGTCACTCCGCCGCCGCTCGGCTAACCGGTCGGTCCTCCTTGCGCTGACCGGCGCCGGGCTCTTCCTCGCCTCCCTCGACGCCTATGTCGTGGTGACCGCCCTGCTGCCCATGCTGAAGTCGGTCCACATCGCCGTCAACCGGCCGGAACAGGCGACGCCGATCATCACTGGCTTCCTGCTGGGCTACCTGGCCGTGATGCCCATCGCCGGCGGGCTCAGTGACCGCTTCGGGCGCCTGCGACTGTTCGCCGCCTGCCTTTTGCTTTTCGCCTTTGGCTCGTTGCTCACGGCGACGGCGCCCTCGCTGTCGCAGCTGGTGACCGGCCGCGTCCTGCAAGGCGCCGGCGGGGGCGCGCTCGTGCCGGCGGTCCTGGCGCTGGCGGCCGACCTTTATCCCGTGGGTGGCCGCAGTCCCGTGCTTGGCGCCGTGAGCGCACTGCAGGAGGTCGGCAGCGTGCTTGGCCCGCTGTGGGGCGGCCTGATCACCGCGTCATCGTTTGGCTGGACGTGGATTTTCTGGATCAACATCCCGTTCGCCGGGCTCCTCCTCTGGGGCCTCTGGCCGGAGATCCGCGCCGGCGGTGAGGCGCGCCGCGAGGCCAGCCTCGACTGGCTGGGGGCGTTGCTGGCGACGGCCGGACTGGCGCTCCTGACGCTGGCGCTCTATGCCGCCAACCCGGAGCAAAGCCCGGTGGGGGAGGGATTCTTCTGGCAGGCGCCCCTGGCGCTGGTGTGTTTCGCCCTCTTCGTCTGGCACGAGCACCGAACCTCGCAGCCCTTGATCAACGTTCGCCGCTTTCGCGACTCGTCGTTCACCGGGTCGGCCCTGACGAACGCGATCGCCGGTGCCGGCCTGATGGTCGCCCTGGTCTACATTCCCGTGCTCGCCAACGCCGTCTTCTCGATGAATGCCAGCGGCGCGGCCCTGCTCCTCTTCCGGCTGATGCTTGGCATCCCCATCGGCGCCCTCCTCGGTGGCTTTCTGGCGCAGCGGCTTCGGAGCTACCGCGCCGTCGCGGCGCTCGGCCTCGTCCTCGCCTCCGCCGGATTTCTCATGCTCTCCGGGTGGAACGAAGACTCGCTCAAGCCGCACCTGCTCGGCCTGCCCTTCACGGTGGCCGACGGCGAACTGTTCCTCACCGGCCTGGGTCTTGGCATTGAAATCGCACCGGTGAGCGCGGCGTTGCTGGACGCGGTCGGCGAAGCGGAGCGTGGCGCCGGGGCGTCGTTCCTGATCGTCATGCGGTTGGTCGGCATGCTCATTGGTTTCTCCCTGGTGGCCGGCTTCGGGCTCTGGGAATTCCACCGCGCGACCGCGCACCTTCTGCCGCCGCTGCCTGGCCTCAACCCGAACTTCGCGACCCAATTCGCCATCTACACGCTCAAGGTGAAGGACGCGATCTTCGATGAGTACCACCTGATCTTTCGCGCCACGGCCATCGCGCTCTTCATCGGCGCGCTGCTGGCGGGGGCGACCTTGCGGCCGCTGCCCCGGCCTCGCTGGCGATAGCCGGACTATTCTGAGCCGCGACAACTAATGGCATTTGTCGGTGTGGATCTTGGCGGCACGCAACTGCGCGTCGCGGTGGCGGATGACCGCGGCAACCTGAGAATCGTGGTCAGGCGTGCCACCGAGGCGGCCCGCGGCCGCGACCACGTCATCAAGCGCATCGTGGACGCGGTGAAGGAAGCGCTGGCCGAGGACGGCACCCCAGCGCGTCGCGTGCGGGCGCTCGGCATCGGACTTCCGGGTCCGGTCGACCCGGCGGCGGGCCTTGTCATCAGCCCGGGCAACTTGCCCGGCTTCAGGAACGTCCCGCTCAACCGGATCCTGACCCGGGCAACCGGCATCCCCAGCTTCCTCCACCACGACGCACACCTCGCCGCGCTGGGCGAGCATCGACGTGGCGCCGCGCGTGGGGCCAGCGAGATGATCTACGTCACGGTATCCACCGGCATCGGGGCCGGCATCCTGCTCGGCGGTGAGCTCTATGCGGGGGCGCACGGCATCGCGGGCGAGGTCGGCCACATCGTACTGAAGCCGGATGGGCCCCTCTGCACCTGCGGGCAACGGGGCGACCTGGAGTCGATCGCCAGCGGGACCGGGATTGCCCGCGCCGCACGCGAGTTGGCCCCGGGCACGCCGGGCAGCGCGCTGCACGGTCTCGAGTTCCCGCAAGCGGAGGATGTTGTTCGCGCGGCACGGGCCGGCGACGAGCTGGCGACGGCGATCCTCGAAAACGCCGGCACCTACCTCGGCATTGCGATGGGAACCCTCGTCAACCTCTTCAACCCGCAACTGATCGTGCTTGGGGGGAGCGTGATCAAAGCCGGAAACTTCCTGCTCGGCCCCATGCGCCGCTCGATGAACGTCTCCTCGTGGAAGGCGGCGCGGCGAGGTCTTCGGATCGTGCGGCCCGCGCTGGGCGACGATGTGGGATTGATCGGTGCCGTCGAGTACGCCCGCCTTCGCGCCAGGCATGCCCGCCTCGCTTGACCCGCCGGCGCTTCCGGATTGGGAGCGCCCGTTTGACGTGGTGCGGGAGCAAGCCGAGCGGCGCGGATTGCGCCCCCTGGTGGTCGGCGGCTACGTCCGCGACCGCTTGCTCGGTGGAGAGCGGGCGAAGAAGATCCGCGAAGTCGACATCCTGGTCGAGGGTCAGGGTGCGATCGAGCTGGCCACCGCGGTCAGCGCCGCGTTGAACCTGCATCCACCGGTCGTGTTCGAGCGCTTCGGGACAGCGCATCTGGACGTGGATGATCGCCACGCCCTTGAGTTCGTGTCCAGCCGGACCGAGCGATACGATCAGGCCAGCCGAAAGCCCGACGTCACCCCCGGGACGCTGAAAGACGACGTCATGCGGCGGGATTTCACCGTCAACACGCTCTTGATGGAATGGGATGGCACCGTCCTCGACCTGACCGGCCGCGGGCTCTCCGATCTAAAGGCGCGCCGGATCGTGACGCCGCTCGAGCCTAAAACGACCTTCGACGAGGACCCGCTCCGCATGCTGCGCGCGGTCCGCTTCGCGACGGCCCTTGGGTTCACACTCGACCCGTCGGTCGAAAGCGCCATTCGCGACCAATCGGGACGGCTGCAGCCGCCGACGGTCTCGATGGAACGCATCCGCGACGAGTTTTCGAAGCTGCTGGTCGCGGATCAACCGCAGCGCGGCCTGGAGCTGCTCGACGCGACCCGGCTGCTGCCGCGGATCGTGCCGCAGCTCGAGGCCGGCAAGGGGATGCAGCAGGGGGGCTGGCACAGCCACGACGTCTTCGGCCACGCGCTGCTCGCCGCGGCGCTCGCTCCGCCGGAGCTGATCACGCGGCTGGCGGCGCTGCTGCACGACGTCGGGAAACCCGCGGTCCACGAGCTGCGCGACGGGAAGCCGACCTTCATCGGCCACCAGGACGTTGGCGCCGCCATGGCTGGACCCGCGCTCCGGAACTTGCGCTATCCGGGTGAGGTCGTCGACGCCGTGACGAAATTAATCCGGCTGCACATGCGGCCGATCCAGTACGACCCGCAGGGCTGGGAAGACAAGGCGGTTCGCCGACTGGTGCGCGACGCCGGCGACCAGCTGGACCGCCTGCTCGCATTGGCGCGCGCCGACATGCGGGCCAGCCACTACCCGGACGTCAGGAAGATCGACGACCTCGAGGCGCGCATCCGGCGACTCGACGCCGATGCGATCGCCGCCATTCGCTCGCCGCTCACTGGCGAGGATTTGATGGCGCGCACCGGCCGGCCCGCCGGGCCCTGGATCAAGCGGGTCAAGTCGGCGCTCGAAGACGCGATCGTCGACGGAGCGCTGCCGCCGGACCCGCAGGCCGCCTGGCAGTACCTGGAGGCGCACCCCGAGCTGCTCGGCCCGTGACCGCGTTGCGCCGCTGGCCGTGGCCGTTCGTGCTGCTGCTTCTGGGCGCCGCCCTCGCCACCGCGCGCGTCGTGCCGGCCTTCACGGTGAGCCCGACACTGGTGCTGGTCCTCTTCTTACCGCCGCTGCTGTTCGACGCCGGCTTTTCCATGCGGGCCGCGGCGATCCGTCGCGAGCTGCCCTGGATCCTCTTGCTTGGCGTGGCCGGCGCGGTGCTAACGGCGGCCCTGAGCTTTGGGCTCCTCCTGGGTGCGGGCGTCCCGTCGAATGAGGCCTTGATGCTGGCGGCCATCCTGGCCGCGACCGATCCCGTCTCGGTCTTCGCGGCGCTGCGACGGCTGCACACGCCGGAGCGGCTGCGGGTCGCGCTCGAGGGCGAGAGCCTCGCCAACGACGGTGTCGCGGTGCTCCTCTTCGTGGTCGCGCTCGCCGTGGTCGAGCGGCGCGTGATCGATGCACCGGGCGTGGCGGGGCTCGTCGGGTTCCAGACGGCGGGGGGCGTCGTCATTGGCGTCCTGACCGGCCTGCTCGCGCGCCGGATCCTCCCGACGCTTCCGCGCGCCGTCCAGATCGCGGTCACGGTCCTCGCGGCCTACGCGGGATACCTCCTCGCCGACCGGATCGGGGCGAGCGGCCTGCTGGCGGTGATCGCGATTTCGCTGATCGTTGGCACGGCTTATGAACCGTCGACGCACCATCAGGTCCATCGCTTCTGGCGGCAACTCGGCTTCGTCATGTCGAGCGCCGTCTTTCTGCTGGTGGGCCTTCAGGTGCGTCTCGACGAGGTGATCCGGGTCGATGGACGGCTGCTCCTGCTCGTGGCTGCGCTGATGCTGGCGCGGGCGCTGATGGTGCTCGCGGTCACCGCCATGCGAGGGGATCTCTGGCCCTGGTCCTGGCGCCTGGCGCTGGTGTGGGCCGGGCTCCGCGGCGCGCTCTCGCTGGCGCTCGCCCTCGGCGTGCCGGCGGCGATCGCGCGGCACGACGAAATCGTGGTGCTGGTCTTCGGTTTCGTCTTTCTCTCGCTGGTTGTTCAAGGTCTTTCCACAGGCCCGGTATTCAGGGCTCTGGGGATATCGCGACAGACAGCTGTCACAACGGTTCTTTAGGCTGTGCTCTGCTAAAATCTGCGGCGCCACGGCCGTCGGAGAAGGGTCGACGCCACCGAAGGCTTCGCAGGAAAAAGAGGAAGCATGCTGTTTAGTCTCGGGCTGCTCCGTCGGATCGCTCGGGAACTTCCTCGTTACGGAAAGTTGACCTACTGTCTCTATCGGGATCCGCGCGTCCCTCAGCGCAACAAGCTGGCGCTCGCGGCGGCGATGGCGCTGATCCTGAACCCTGTAGTCGACGTCCCTCTGCGACTGCCGGTTTTCGGCGAGATGGACGCGGTGGCGCTAACCGTGCTCGCCGTCCGCTTGTTCGTCGAGAAGGCGCCCAAGGACGTCGTTGCCGAGCACCAGGAGCGGATCGCGCTCGGAACGAGCGTGTTCGACCAGGATCTGCGCAACAGCCGCGAGGGACTGCGGGGTCGGCTGAACGAATTGCGTGAGCGCGGCCTCGCCGTGGCCCGCTCTCGCCGGAGGTTGGCATGAAGGTTGTCCTGACCCAGGATGTGAAAGGCACGGGAAAGGCCGGTGAGACCAGAGACGTGGCCGACGGCTATGCGCGCAACTTCTTGCTCCCTCGCAAGCTGGCCCAGCCGGCGACCAAGGGCGCGCAGCAGCAGGTGGACCGCGCCAAGGCGACGACGGTGCAGCGCGAGCAGCGCGAGCTGGATGAGGCGAAGGCATTGGCCGTCAAGCTCGAGGCCGTTCAAGTGGTGTTGAAATTACGGAGCGGGAAGGATGGCAAGCTGTTTGGTGCTGTGACGAACGCCGATGTGGCGTCGGCACTGAAGCAGCAGCACGGGATCACGCTGGACCGGCGGAAGATCGAGTTCGATGTGCCGGTGAAGGCCATGGGGGCCGGCACCGCTCATGTGAAGCTCCACCGTGAGGTCACGGCACGGATCCCGTTGATGGTCACCTCCGCTTGACCGTTGACCTGAGACGCGCGCCGGCACCGCCGGCGGCCGGCGGCCGCGTGCCGCCCCACAATCTCGAAGCGGAAGCCTCGGTGCTCGGCTCCTTGATGCTCGATCGCAACGCCATCGTTCGGGTCGCCGACTTCCTTCGGCCCGATGACTTCTATCTCGATCACCATGCCCAGGTGTTTCGGGCGGCGCTGAATCTCTATGACCGGGCGGACCCGATCGACCTGCTGACGCTGGCATCCGAACTCGAGAAGATGCTGGTCCTCGAGCGTATCGGCGGCCAGGTATTCCTCGCCGAACTCGAATCCCGCGTCCCCACCGCGGCCAACGTCGAGTACTACGGCCACCTCGTGGAGGAAGCGGCGACAAAGAGAAAGCTGATCAGCGCCGGTGGCAGGATCACGGCGCTCGGATTCGACGACAGCACGCCCGCGGGCCAGGCGCTCGATACCGCGGAAGGCGTGATCTTCAACATCGCGGAAGGCCGCATCACGCAGGACTTCGTCGCCCTGAAGGACATTCTCAAG
>VBFR01000209.1 GCA_005889345.1 Chloroflexota bacterium | reverse complement strand
CATGCGCCGCCCACGACGGCAAGGTTCTTGCTAACCCGCCCCGCGGCCCGTCCGGCAGCCCCTCCAGGATTCACGGTGATGGCGGTCGTGACGAGGCAGGCCAGCAGGATGATCACGGAGAACAGCACGTGATAGGCGATCACGACGACAGGGAGCGGGCTGAGTGCTGACCAGAAGGTCAATGCTTGCTGGTCCGAGAAGCGAAACCCAATCTCCATCACCATCGTTGGAATGAAACTGATGGCGAAGTTTGCCAGCACGATCGGGACGATGACACCACCGCCGAGCAGGTGCAGTAGGACGATCCTCTCTTTCACATCCCTGCCCTTGGATCGAGGCTCACTTAGCGGGACGCTGCGTACGGCTTCGAATATCGCGAATGCCGAGGCAACCAGAATGACCGAAATCACGGCGTATGCCAGGACGATCGCCGGGAACGCAGAGTCGCCGTTATTGCCAGCTACCCAGCGGGCAACGTGATGGGTTCCGGTGAGTAACGTCTGGACCCCGTAGAGGAACCACACTCCGTAACCCGCCGGCTCACCAAAGCGATCGATTACGCGCCCCAAGCCGAAGAGCGCCATGGTCCCGAATAGGAGACCAAAAATCGTCAGCAGCCCCGCGGTCGAGCTCACCGTGGAGGCGCGGCCACCCAGGAAGAAGAGGAGCAGGCCGAAAGACCGGGCCAGCGCGAGGCCGGCGGTGAGCCACATCAGTGAGCGCCACATCAATGGCCGGTCGCTCTGCATCTTCCGCAAGTTGCCCGTGGCAACGGCCCACAGCCAGAAGACGACCCAGGCGCCGAGGAACGGCTCCAGTCCGACCGCCGCGATACTGTCGGGCTCCAAAGGGCTGCCCAGGAGCAATCCGAGGAGGCCGCTGTCGGCCAGGGCAGGCCTGGATGCCAGCCCGAGGTCCGCAAGGCCGGGAATCGGCAGCGGAATCGCGGCGAGGATTCTCCAGAACGCGAGACAGATCAGCGTGATCGCGAGCCGTGGCCACACGTCGGCGAGACGTCTGCGGACCGCGCCTAACGCTAGATCGCGAGGCCGACGTACTCGAGGTCGCGCCAGATCTGGCCGTCGCGCACGTCGACGACGCTGACCGAAGGCTGGCGCACCTTCCCCGTGAGCCCCGTGTAGGTCCATTCGCCAATAACGACCACGGTGTCGCCTTCCGTCACGAGCCGCTCGACCTCGAAGGTGACGTCCGGCGTTCGCGCCACGGCCTGGCGGCTCAACAGGACGAAGGCTTCTCGGCCCAGGATCGGCTCGGGGACGCCGGGTGTACGGTGGACGACGTCGGGATGAAGCCGTCGCGCAAACGCATCCCAATCCCGCGCGCGGAGCGCGTCCAGGGCCGCCGTCACGACGCCGGCGGCCGCGCTAGGAGAGGTGGAAGACATGGCGCGCAAAGAGGAGGGCGCCGACCAGAGCTGCCGCGCCGGCCGCGACCAGAACGGCCGCCGCCGCCACGTCTTTCGCGCGACCGATCATGGGGTGGTGCTCGGGCCACGCGTAATCGATCAGGACTTCGAGCGCCGTGTTGAACAGCTCGGCCGCGATCACCACCGCAAAACACAGCACCAGTCCGACGAATTCGATGGCGCTGAAGCGAAAGAGCAGCGCCGCGACCAGGACGACGAACGCGATCAGCAGGTGGACGCGCAAGTTCGCCTGCGACGTCAGCGCCCAGGCAAAGCCGCGCCCCGCGTGGCGAAAGCTGTACAGCGTTCGACGAAGGTCGACGCGGCGGGCGCGGCTGGGACTTCCGATCCGTTCGGCTTCGAACTCGGCGTCGGAGTGCGGCGTCATGGCGCGGCGGCCAGGATGCGGTTGGTCAGCGCGGTCATGGTGGCCTCCTCCGCCGGCTCGGCGTGGTCGTAGCCCAGGAGGTGCAGGAAGCCGTGCACCGCGAGGAGCCGCACTTCGTCATTGATCGGATGCCCGGCATCGAGCGCCTGGCGTCGCGCGCGCGGCAGGGAGATCACGATGTCACCCAACCAGTCTTCGGTTCCCGGCGGCGCGTGAAAGCGGGCGTCGGTCGGTTGCTCGCGGGCGGCGAAGGCGAGCACGTCGGTCGGCTCGTCCAGCCCGCGATAGCGGCTGTTGTACTCGCGGAGCTGCTCATCGCCGGTGAGGGTCACGACGGTGACGGTCTTCGCGGGAAGGTCCATCGTGCGCGCCGCCGTCTGTAATACGACCTTCAGGCCATCCAGATCCACTCCCGAGGCGATGGACGCGGGACCCAAACGGCTCATCTGGATGAGCACGGCAGTATCGTACCCGGGCCAGGGCGGTTACGCCGTCGGTTTCTGGGACTTCGTGTCGACCCGCCCGGCGAGATAACGGAGCCCGATCAAGCCGGCCGCCAGCAGTACCCAGACCAGCAGGATCCAGTCCTGCGGGACCGACGACCGCCGGCCGAGGTCCGCCGCCAGCGCGTCGGCAAGGATGAACGCGCCGATCAGGAGCAAGCCGGTGCCTTCCATGCGCGTGCGCGCCCTGCCCGGGTCGCCACCACGACGGAGGAACTTCGGCACCCTGCCAAAGCCGATCATCGAGACCGCGGGGATGATCACGGCGGCCGCCGCGACGTAGGCAAGCACGATCACGGAACCCGAAAGCAGCACTATGATGAATATCGGCATGGGGGCGTGAAGATTGCACCTCTACCTCGCCGTTGACACCACGAGTACGAGCTACCGAGCGGGCCGCGTGGCGGGGCGGCTCTTCTTCCTGGCCCTCATCCCGGTCTTCGTCATCGCCTGGATCTACTGGCTGAACGGCCGTTCGCGGCCAGAGCCGATGCCCTTTTCCCACGCCATCTCCCGGTGGTGGGTGTGGGTGGTGGGGCTGCTGACCGGCCTTCTCCTGCTGTTCGTCCTCGGATTCGCGGTCGCCTCCTCGACGTCGTAGTTACGAGGGGCTCGGACGCGGCCTTGTCGCGGGCCGAGGCAAGGGGATCGTCTTGTCCTCGGCGTCCAGGGTCCCATCGTGCCCGCCGCCCGTGGTATCGACGGCGGCTCCTCCCTTGGCGGTCTCGGCAACCGCGGCAGGATACTCGATGCGAGCGTGGTAGATGCTGACCACCATGTTGGCCATCGCCTCCTCCACCAGGTGGAGGTCGCGGAACGATAGATCGCACTCGTCGAGTTGACCGTCGCGGACGAACCCCTGCAGCATCCGGTGGACGTGGTCCCGGATTCCCTCCGTGCTCCGATCCTTAAGGGTTCGCGCTGAGGCCTCGACGGTGTCGGCGATCATGACGATCGCCGCTTCTTTCGAGCGAGGGCGAGGTCCCGGATAGCGGAAGTCGTCCTCGCGGACATCGAGCCCTTGCTCGAGCGCCTGCCGGTAGAAGTAGCGCTTGACCGTCGTGCCCTGGTGCTGCTGCACGATATCGCGGATCGTGGTTGGGAAGTGATATTGCTTGAGCAGCTCGACGCCCTCGGTGACATGCGCGTTCAGGATGTCCGAGCTGGTCGTGGGTGACAGGTTCTCGTGGATGTTGCCGATGTCGGCCTGGTTCTCGACGAAGAAATGCGGCCGGCGGATCTTGCCGATGTCGTGGAAGTAGCAGCCGACTCGGGCCAGCACCGGGTTGGCGCCCACGGCCTCGGCGGCGGCCTCCGCCAGGTTCGCGGCCACGATGGAGTGGTTGTACGTCCCCGGCGCGCTTACCATCAGGCGCTTCAAGAGTGGATTGTTGGGCGTCATCAACTCCAGCAGCTTCATCGGCGTGACGACACGGGTGATCTCGCCCAGCCAGGTGAGGAGGCCGGCCGCGATCAGCGCCGCGAGCAGCCCGTTGATCAGGGCGAGCACCCCGATGCTCAGGATCTCGTCCAGCGTTTGGTGGCGCTCGATGAGCGACAGCGAGACCAGGGTGACGAATTGGGCGCCGGCGACGAGGATACCGGCGGTTACCCACTGGCCGAGGCGCTCGAGCCGGTGGACGTAGATGGAGCCGATCGCTCCGCCAAGGAAGCCTACGAGGGTAAGCGGCAGCACGTTGTCGGCCACGATGCCGGTCAGCAGTCCGACGGCCAGGGCCACGATGATGCCCAGGCCGGTATCCATCAATGCCGCAACCAGGAGCGGCACGGCCGCCATCGGGACCAGGTACTGCGCGTTGGGGTTGATGGGGACGACCAGCTTGGCCACCAGCAACAGCACCAGCATCAACCCGCCGAGAGTTGCCAGCTGTCGCGGGTCGCGGAGGATCGCGGGGCGGAATTGACCTAGGTAGCCGAGGGCGACGACGAAGAGAATGAGGACCAGCATGAGAACGGCGAGGATGCGCGCCCAGTCCGTCGTCGGCGCCAGCAGGCCGACCGCCTGCGCCTCCTCCAGCTGGAACGGGGTCACCAGGTCGCCATAGCGGATGATGGTCTGTCCCTGGGCAACCGTTACGAAGACCGCGGGGACCGCGTTGCTCGCTTGCTGGCGCTTGAGGTCAGTTTCGGCTGGCAGGAAGTTGACTTTCAAATTAGCCCGGACCAGCGTCGCCACCACCGAGGCGCCGGTCGCATCCAGCTTGAGGGCCGCCGCCCGCGTCTGCGCCGTATCCGAGGCGCTCTTCAGCGTGTCGGCCTTGATCCCGTTGCTCTCGAGCTGCTGCAAGATGTCACCGGCGCTCTTGAAGACGGTCGCCACCGTGCCTTCATCGGCCTGGAGGAGGTACTGTCGCTGGGCATCGCTCAACTGCGGCTCCAGCAGGCTCAGCTGTGCCGAACGGTCCGGCCCGGAACTCGAGGACCGGCGCAGGTCGGATACTTTGGTCGCGAGTGAGTCGATCGCCTGGCGCTGCTGGATACTGACCGAGCCATCGAACTGATCGGGAACTTGCGCAGCCGCGGCGGCTCGCGCCTCCTCACGCCGAGTCTGACTCTCGTAGCGAACCGACCGTTGCGAGATAACGTCCTGGCTCGAGACTTCACCCGCCCGCAGGTTGAGCCGGTTGGGCAGGAAGTTCTGGGCGACGACCAGCGCCGTCGCCAGTGCCAGGATGAGGGTGATCGCGGCAGGGCGAAGATAGGGCGGCCAGCGCCTGCCGGCGCCGATATGCCCCAACCGAAGGTCGCGCGCGAACAGTCGCCCGCGACGCCGGAGTTGTTCGATCGCCGATGAGCTGCGCTGTCTCATCTTTTCAGCAGGGATCTGCTCCCCTCAGGGCGCGCCGATTACGTCGTGCGAGCCCGCCGCTTACGCGCCGCCGCGATCTTCTTCTTGCGCTTTACGCTGGGCTTTTCGTAGTGCTCACGCCGGCGAACCTCGGAGAGAACACCGTTCTGCTTGATCTTCTTATTGAAGCGTCGTAGGGCGCTCTCGAAGGTCTCGTTCTCGCGGACCTTGATCTCCGACAACTGGATTGCACCCCCTCTGCCCGAAGTCCATTGTTGGGCAGAAGTATAGCCGCGCTCGAGTTTAGGCGTCAACACAAACCCTGAGTTCAAAAGTCACGGTCAGCTCACAAGCGGGTCGCACCGAGGCCTCCCCCGGGCACAACCGGGTAACAGCCACCAAACGGCCTCGATGGCCCCGTTTTAATGCGCGTTCATCCTGCTAGAGGACCCCGATCCTCAAGGAGGCTGCAGCGTAATGTTCACGATCCTGACCACGTGGATCAGCGAACGCATCATCACGGTCACCGCGGTGAGCGTGCTGACCGTCGCGGCTGTACCCACGACCCTGATCATCGTTTCGCATGACGACCACAACACCATCGCCGTTGTCCAACCGGCCGACGAGCACTCGAAGGTCGTGCTGGTGAGTGCCGTCAAGAAGGCGGGCGATGCCGTCATCGCCAAGCTCAACACCGCCGAAGCCGGCTGCACCACGCAGGTAACCCAGGCCGTGACCACCTCGAAGGTCGCCGCCAAGGTCCAGCCGCAACTGACGATGGCGAAGTCGCAGATCCACGGCAGCGTGGCGCCGGTCGTCACCGCCATCAAGGCCGACGAGGATCGTTTCGCGCACCTCGCCTTCGTAACGCCGCAAGACGAAGAGAACGAGCTCGAGCATCTCAAGCTCATCGAGGTCATCGCTCTTGGCGATGGTCACTCGGCGGGCACGATTACCGTGATCTGCCAGACCGTGATGATCACGATCACGGAGACGATCCAGATCACGATCATCCAGACGACCCCGGCGCCCTGCACCAAGGATGAGCGCGACACGGACTAACGGCTGACTATGCTGAAGGCGGGAGCGCGACTCCCGCCTTTTTCTTTTGGACGAGCCAACCGCCAAGGACCTTTACCCGGGCACCTTCAGCCGGCATGCCGCCGCCTACAAGCAGCGGCTCGAGGAGGTGATGGCTCGCAGCCAGTCGCGCGGTCGGGCCGCCGTCATCGAGTGGGTCGACCCCAGTCCGGGCAAGCGCATCCTCGATCTCGCCTGCGGGCCGGGGACGCTGAGCTATCGCCTCGCGCGCGACGTCGCGCCGGATGGCGAGCTGGTTGGGATCGACCTGGCGCCGGGCATGATCGAGCTCGCCCGGCGAGAAGCCCCACCCGACCTTCCGGTGCGATTCGAGCTGATGGACATGGAGGACCTCCGCTTTCCGGATGCCATGTTCGATGCCGCCGTCTGCGGCCATGGGCTGCAGTTCGTCCCTGATCTTCTTCGGGCATTGACGGAAGCGAGGCGGGTCATCAAACGCGGCGCGCGGATGGGGGCAAGTGTGCCCGTCGATCCCTTACGGCCGAGCGAGGCGCAAAACATCCTCGAGCGCGTGGTCGGCGGTTCGCTTCCACCAGCGCCAAGGGCACGCGATCAGTTCTTAACCCGCCGGACGGTCGAGGACGAGGAAGCCTTCGCCAGGGTGGCCAGGCGAGCGGGCTTCGCCGAGGTCAGCATCGTGCGCTTCGAGGAGTCCACCACCTGGAGAAGCCCGCAGCACTACATCGACATGGCTTCGGGGTGGTGGTCGATGGCGATCCGCCTCGATGCCATCCCGGTGGATGAACGAGCCGCGCTCCTGGCGCGCGGCGCCCGGGCGATCGAGGCGGAGCTCGGCACCGGCCCACTCGAGATCGCGGGCGCGACCAACGTCCTGCTCGCGACTAGCTGAGTGGCATCGTCCCGACCGCGAGGATCCGCAGGCTGTCGGGGGTTAGCGGCTCGCCGCCCCAGTCACCGTAGAGATCGACCCGCTGAAATCCGGCGGTCCGCAGCATCTCGTCGACGTCGCGTCGAGCGTACAAGCGCAGCGCATGGAGATTCACGTCCTCCGCTTTCGGCGTGGTCACCGTTCGCTCGACGACCATCCGCCGCGCGGAGCGGTCGAGGGAGCGCCGCTCCACAACCGCGGTCTGGCCGACCGTGAACCACTCTCGCTCCTGGAAGTGCGCCATGACCCGCTCGCCGTTTATCAACTCGAGGACGAAGCGGCCACCGGGCCCGAGCATCGCGCACGCGGCCCTGACCACCTTCCGGTCGTCCGCCTCATCGGCGAAGTAGCCAAGGCTGGTGAACAGGTTCAGGACGACGTCGAACGCCTGGCCGGTAATCGGCTGGCGCATGTCAGCTGAGAGCCATCGAACTCGGACGCCACGCGTCCGCCCGCGTTCTTCCGCCACGCTCAGGAGATAGGGCGATAGGTCGGCACCGGTGACGTCATAGCCGCGGCGGGCCAGCTCGATCGCGTGCCGGCCCTGGCCGCATGGCAGATCGAGGATGCGTTGGGGCGGCCGCAGTGCGAGCAGGGCTTCGAGCTGATCGATCTCGACCGGTGTGCGTTCCGCCAGGAACTGGTCGTATAGGGCGAGGTATCCAGGCCCGAACCAGCTCCGCCACCATTCGGAATCAGGCTGCTCCATCCTTTATATATAGGGGCCAGCATGATGCGCGAGCCCCACCCGCACCCCGACCACCTCTGGCGCAACCCGGAGCCAAAGCGGTCCTACGACGTCGTCATCGTCGGCGCCGGAGGCCACGGCCTGGCAACCGCGTACTACCTTGCGAAGAATCACGGCATCACGAACGTGGCCGTGCTCGAGCGCGGCTGGTTGGCGGGCGGCAACATGGCGCGCAACACCACTGTCATTCGCTCGAACTACCTGTGGGACGAGAGCGCCGCGATCTACGAGCACTCGCTCAAGCTCTGGGAGCACCTTTCGGAGGAGCTCGATTACGACATCCTCTTCAGCCAGCGCGGCGTGCTCGCCCTGGTGCACAACCAGTCCGGCGTGCGGGAAGCTCACCGGCGCATCAACGCGAACCGGCTGAGCGGGATCGACGCCGAATGGTTGACGCCCGCGGAGGTGAAAGCCTTCTGCCCGATCGTGAACATCTCGCCCGACCTGCGCTATCCCGTGATGGGCGGCGCCCTGCAGCGACGTGGTGGCATCGCCAAGCACGATTACGTCGCCTGGGCCTTCGCCCGCAAGGCCGACCAGATGGGCGTTGACCTGATCCAGAACTGCGAGGTCACCGGCTTCGAGCTCGCCGGCGATCGCGTGGTCGGCGTCCGCACCAACCGCGGGTCGATCGCCGCGGGCAAGGTTGCGCTCTGCGCCGCCGGACACAGCACGGTGCTTGCCTCGATGGCTGGACTCGACCTCCCCATCCAGAGCCATCCGCTCCAGGCATTGGTTTCGGAGCTGCTCGAGCCGGTCCTGCATTGCGTCGTCATGTCGAACGCCGTCCACGTCTACGTCAGCCAGGCGCACAAGGGCGAGCTCGTCATGGGATCGGGGATGGACCCCTACAACTCTTACGCGCAACGCGGCTCGCCTCACGTCATCGAGTTCCAACTGGCGGCAGCCTGTGAGTTGTTCCCCATCTTCAGTCGCGCGCACGTGCTGCGGACCTGGGCCGGCATCGTCGACATCTCGCCCGACGCGTCGCCGATCCTGGGGCTGACACCGATCGAGAACCTCCTCGTCAACTGCGGCTGGGGTACCGGCGGCTTCAAAGCCACACCCGCTTCGGGCTGGGTCTATGCCTACACCATTGCGCGCGGCGAACCGCACGCCCTCAACGCGCCCTACACGCTGGAGCGCTTCTCGACCGGTGCGCTGATCGACGAGCACGGCGCGGCCGGCGTGGCGCACTGATGCTGATCCCCTGCCCCTGGTGCGGAGAGCGCGAAGACAATGAGTTCACCTACGGTGGCCCGGCTCAGGTGGCCTATCCGAGCGATCCAGAGGCCGCCGACGACGCCAGCTGGGCCCGCTATGTCTTCTTCCGAGCGAACCCAAAGGGCAAACTGGCAGAGCGCTGGGTCCACAGCGCGGGCTGCCGGCGCTGGTTCAACGTCGTCCGCGACACGGTCACGCATCAGATCACACCGGCATGAGCCGCCTGCCTTCGGGCGGCCGCATCGACCGCACCCGTCCGATTCGATTCAGCTTCAACGGCACGGCATACCGCGGGTACCAGGGCGATACCCTGGCGGCTGCGTTGCTCGCGAACGATGTGCGCGTGGTGGCGCGCAGCGTGATCTTCGGACGCCCCCGCGGCGTCTTTTCCGCCGGTGTTGAGGAACCGAACGCGCTGGTGCAGGTCGGCCCGGAGACGATGCTGCGCGCCACGCAGGTCGCGCTTGTCGACGGGCTCGAGGCGATCGGGCTGAACGGCCGCGGGCGGCTGAGTCCGGAGCCGGACACCGGCCGCTATGACAAGGTCTACGCGCACTGCGAGGTACTGGTCATCGGAGGCGGGCGCGCCGGGATCACGGCCGCGCTCGAGGCAAGCCAGACCGGCGACAGGGTAATCCTGGTCGATGAACAGGCCGAACTGGGGGGTCGCCTGCTCGGCGCGGAATGGAACGACTGGCTAGCCAGCAGCATTGGCACCCTCGCGTCCGCTCCGGACGTTCGGTTGTTGACCCGGGCGACCGCGTTCGGCCATTACGACCAGAACCTTGTGCTGATCGAGCAGCGGCTACCGACGGGCGGCCGTCTCTGGCAGGTCCGGGCGAAGCGGGTCGTCATCGCCGCCGGGGCCCATGAACGACCGTTGATCTTCGCGAACAACGACCGGCCCGGCATCATGCTCGCCGGTGCGGCCCGGACTTATGTCAATCGATACGGCGTGGCGCCTGGCGAACGCGCGGTCATCTTCACCAACAACGACAGCACGAATGTCGTCGCCGATGACCTGAAGCGCGCCGGCGTCATCGTCGAGGCGATCGTCGACGTCCGCGCGGGAGAAGCCGTCCTCGACACCCGGGGCGACGACGAAGGCCTCCACAGCGTCCTCATCGGCACGCTCAGAGGGATCCACTCGAGGCGGGAGATTGACTGTGATCTCCTCGGCGTCTCAGGGGGCTTCAACCCGACGTTGCATCTCTACAGCCAGGCGCAAGGCCGGCTTCGATACGACGAGGGTTTGGCCTGCTTCGTACCGGATGGCCCGGCACCAAATGTCGACGTCGTCGGGGCGGCGGCCGGAGACCTGACCGGGCGCGGCCAGGGAACGATCATGCCGTACTGGGTGGTCCCGAGTGATGGGGCGGAATGGTCGACCCATTTCGTCGACCTGGAGCGGGACGTCACCGTGGCGGACGTGCGCCGGGCCCTGGGTGCCGGTATGCGCTCGGTCGAACACGTCAAGCGGTTCACGACGATCGGCACCGGCAGCGACCAGGGCAAGACCGCCGGCATCAATGAGACGGCCATCATCGCGACGCAACTCGGGCAGCCCGTGGGTGCGGTCGGCGTGACGACCTTCCGCCCGCCCTACGTCCCGGTCGCGTTCGGCTTGATGGCGGGCCGGAATCACGGCGACCTCTTCGAGCCGATTCGCGTCACCGCCATTCATCCCTGGCACGTCGCACACGGCGCCGTTTTCGAGAACGTCGGCCAGTGGAAGCGACCCTGGTATTTCCCGCGCCAGGACGAGGACATCGAAGCCGCGGTCGTGCGCGAGTGCCGGGCGGCGCGGGAAAGCGTGGCAGTGATGGACGCGTCGACGCTGGGCAAGATCGACATCCAGGGACCGGATGCCCTCGAGTTCTTGAATCGCATCTACACCAACGCCTTCGACACGCTCAAGGTGGGTTCCTGCCGCTACGGCCTGATGTGCAAGGTGGACGGGATGGTCTTCGACGATGGCGTCGTCATGCATCTCGGACCCGACCACTGGCTCGCCACGACGACGACCGGCGGCGCCGCGGCGGTGCTCGACTGGATGGAGGAATGGCTCCAGACCGAATGGACCGACCTCCGCGTGCGGCTCACGTCGGTCACCGACCACTGGTCCGATGTCGCGGTCGTCGGCCCGCGCTCGCGCGAGGTCGTCACGACGCTCTTTCCAAAGCTGGCCGTCGATCCGCAAAGCTTCCCCTTTATGGCGATTCGCGAGAGCGAAACCGGCGGCATCCCCGTCCGCCTGCACCGGATCACATTCTCCGGTGAGCTCGCCTACGAGCTTTGGACGCCGAATTGGTACGGCATGGCGCTCTGGGAAGCCGTGATGACCGCCGGCGAGCCGCTGGGCATCACCCCCTATGGGAC
>VBFR01000208.1 GCA_005889345.1 Chloroflexota bacterium | reverse complement strand
GCACACGGTTCCGATCTGGAAGAAAGAGGTCTACACCGAAGGCGAGGCCTGGATCGACGACCGCCCGTAAGGTCGCTCCGCCCGCGGGATAAAATAACGGCCGCGACGCGGGAGTAGCTCAGTTGGTAGAGCCCCTGCCTTCCAAGTAGGTGGTCGCGAGTTCGAGTCTCGTCTCCCGCTCCAACCCCCGATCGCCTGTGGAAGCCCGATGACCGGCTGTAACAGCGCGGTTGCAATTTTTGGACGAGCGCTAGCGAACCCGTAATTCGCCGCAAATAGCGTGTGGGCCGTGGGGCTCGCTTCACGGCATTCGCATCCCGATTCCGACGCGATCGGCTCGCGGAAGGGCCTGAACTCGCGACCCCTCAGCGAGCGGCTCTGGAGCGGGCTGATCGGCCTGCTCGTCTTCATCACCATTCTCGTCGCGGCGCTACCGCTCTTTGCCATCGTCCGCGGCACCTCGGCCGGCATCGCGCTGGCCGCTGCGGGCAACGCGAGCCTCCTCAACTGGCTGGGTCTCGAGCTCGCGCTGGTCGCCCTCGGCATGGGCGCGTTCTTCTTCGCCTACTCCCTCAAGTACTACCTGGCCACCGCTACGATGCTTCTCCTGGCCTTCTTCGGACCCGGGCATAAAGGGACCGGACCAGGGGAGAAGCAGGGCCTCAGCGACCTGGTACGGATCGCACGCCGTGGCTGGGCGGCCCAGAACTCCGATGGCAACCGCACCAAGTGGCTGCCCCTTGGCTACGAGCCCTTCGTCTCGATTCACATCGCGACCTACAACGAGCGGGGCGTCGTCGGCCGCCTGCTCGAGGCCTGCTCGAAGCTGAACTACTCCAACTACGAGGTCATCCTCGTCGACGACTCGACGGACGGATCGATGGAGGTGCTCGAGCCCTGGAAGCAGGTGGAGCGCTTCACGATCATTCACCGTGACACCAGGGACGGATTCAAGGGCGGCGCACTGAGTTATGCGCTGCGCAACATGGACCCGCGAACCGAGTTCGTCGCCATCTTCGATGCCGATGCCGTGCCGTTTCCGGATGTCCTGCGGGATCTGCTCTACCACTTCTACAGCAAGGGCAATCCTCGGCCTCGTCCTATTCACGAGATCGGTGCCGTACAGAGCTATCAATGGCACGTTCTGAACAAGAACGAGAGCTGGCTGACGGCCGCGGTACGCACCGAGTATGCCGGCAGCTACATGATCGAGCGTCCCTTCCAGCAGGTCCTGGGCTCGATGAAGATGATCGCGGGAACCGCCTACATGATCCGCGCCGGCCTCTTGAAGGAACTGGGTTGGGGCCGCAGTCTCACCGAAGACTGGGAGCTGACCCTCCGACTCTACGCGAAGGGTTTCAAGGTCGTCTACACGCCGTACGCGGAGACACCCGCCGAATGTGTCGCGACGTTCGGACGTCTGGCACGCCAGCGCATGCGCTGGGCCGAGGGTCACAGCTACAACGTCAACAAGTGGTTCCTCACCATCCTCCGGTCACCGCGGTTGAGCCTGCTGGAAAAGGCCGAGTTCATCTACTACGGCCTCTACTACCTGCAGTCCGCGCTGTTCCTGCTGGGCTCCGCGGCCTGGCTCGTCTCGGAGATCGTCCTGCACGTGCACATCCCGGAGTGGACCGCCCTGCTGGGGTGGTCGCTTCTTTTTTCCAACCTGTTCGCGCTGCCCCTGATGAACCTGGGTGGGCTGCTGCTCGAGGGGTCCCCGCGCCGCGACTACCAGGGCGTCCTGGGCGCGGTCGCCCTGTCCTTCCTGCTCGTGCCCTTCCAGGCGTGGGCGTCGGTCAAAGGCTTGTTCGAACGGAAGGAGGGTGGCTGGTTTCGCACGCCGAAGACGGGCCGCGTCACCAATCGTGTGGAGCATCTGCCGCAACGGAAGAGTCTGAACCGGTGGCTGCGCCCGCAGCCGAGCACGCCGCACCTGACTGGCCGCCGATCGGGTCGCACGTTTCGACTCGTCTGCATCGCGGCGCCCATCCTCGTCCTCACCATCCTCGGCATCGGGGCGGCAACCGCACCAACGGTGCTCGCGGCCAACGTCTACTACTTGCACAACCCGGCCGGGGCTTACACGATGGACGGCAGCCCGTCGGGGGGCACGCCCGCGAAGTTCCAGATGAGCAGCCCCGGCGCGACGCAGACCTGGGCCACCACGGTGACCTATACCGGGCAGACCGTACCAGCCGGCAGCTACACGTTTACCTACTGGACCTCGGGGCAGGGGAACGCCACGGTGACAGCCGCACTGACGTTCGGGTACAGCGCGACCGCATCCTGTGCGGTGGTCGTGCCGATCGCCTCATGGACGGCATCGCTGGTCAACGGCGGCGGTTCGTCTAGCTCCGCCAATATGCCGGCGGTCATCCTTCCAACAACCTCGTATCTCTGCTGGCAGATCACCGTCGTCGCCGTCAACGGTGGACTCGACCTCCGCTACGACGCCAGTAACCAGCAAACCTCGATCGCGACGCCGACGATCGTGGTGCCCGAGCACGGCAGCCCTCTGATCGGCCTGGCGCTTCTCCTTCCGCTGCTGGCCGGATTCTTGATCCGGCGCCCGCTCCAGGCAAGGGTGCGAGTCCGATGAGACAACCGCGAACCACGCCAGTGTTCGCGATGCTACTGGCCGTGACCGCCGTCCTGCTGGTCGTCCTGCCATTCGTCTCCACCTTTGACGATCTCTTGACGGTCATCGGCATGCGGTTGGGCATCGCCGCGCCGTTGCAGTGGATCGTTCCGGCTGAAGTTCGCGTGACCGTGGTGGTGCTCGGGCTCTTCGGGATGCACGCCGGCGCCGCGGGGAATCAGCTGGTGGTCTGGAACGCGAACGGCGCGCCGCAAACGCTCTTCATTTCATGGAACTGCGTGGGCTGGCAGAGCTTGATCTTGCTTGGCTTGAGCCTGATGGTGGGACTTCGCGGTCCGATGACCCTGGCGACCCGAGTCCAGGTGATCGCCCTCGGCGTGCTGGGCACGATCCTCGTCAACATCGTCCGCATCACCGTGGTCTGCGCGCTGGCTGCGCTCGCCGGCTATGTTCCCGCGATCCTCTTCCATGACTACGGTGGCACCCTGCTCCTGGTGACCTGGCTCTTCACCTTCTGGGTTATCGCCTATCGCTGGCTCGTGCCCGATCAGGCTTTGGTACTGCAGCCGCAGGTCTGATCGGCTTCGGCGGCTGTGCCCTGACTGACTCAGGCATAGTTCTCGATCATGCGCCGCAAGGTCCGGATCGAGCACGCGCGGCAACTGGCCGTTGCGCGCCAGCGCCTGAGCGGCGCGCGCCCGAAACGCGTCACGGCTGACGACATCCATGCCCTCGTCCAGGCGATCGGCTGCCTGCAGCTCGACCCGACCGCTGTCGTCGCGCGCAGCCATCTGCTCGTCCTCTTCAGCCGCCTCGGTCCGTTCGACCCGACGCTGGTCGATGGTCTCCTGTGGGACCAGCGCCGCCTCTACGAGTACTGGGCCCACCAGGCGTCCATCGTCCCGACGGAGGACCGGGCATTGCACCTCGCGCTCCCGCCGCCCTGGCTCGACCAAAGAACAACAGCGTCATGGATGACGACGCGAGCACGGTTCAGCGAGCTCGTTCTCGAGCGCCTCACGGCCAATGGCTCGGTGCGCGCCGCCGACTTCGAGGAACACACCGAGAAGTACGAATCCGGGTGGGGCGCCCGCAGCCCGATCACCGACACGCTCGCGCTCCTCTGGCTCCAGGGCCGGATCGTCCCGGCGGGCCGGGTGGGGAGCGGGCGGCGCTGGGCCCTCGCGGACAGCTGGTTCCGTCTCCCCCTCGGCCAGATCCCGGAGCGCCCGGTCGCCCTGCGCGAGGCCGCGGTCCGCTCCTTACGCGCGCTCGGCGTCGCCACGCCGCTTCAGGTGAAGCGGCATTTCATCCGGCACCGTTACCAGGGCCTCGCCAGCGTCTGGAAGGAGCTCGAAGCCGATGGGAGCGTCGTTCCGGTGGAGCTCGGCCTCAAGGGCGACTGGTACATCCACGCGGACGATCTGCCGCTCCTTGACCAGATCGAGTTGGGGGCGCTCGAGCCGAGGACATCGCTGCTGTCGCCGTTCGACAACCTCATCTGCGACCGCGAACGGACCGTTGCTCTCTGGGGGTTCGATTTCAAGCTCGAGATCTATGTACCGAAGAGCAAGCGCTGGGGGTACTTCGTGATGCCGCTGCTGCACGGCGACCGCCTGATTGCCCGCCTCGACCTCGCCGTCGACCGGCAGGCGCGTGTCTTGAACGTGATCGGTGAGCGATGGGAGCCAGGCTGGGACGGTCGGCGCCGGCCGGCGGCTCCCACGACACGAGCCCTCAGGGAGCTGGCCTCCTTCCTCGGCGTCGACGTCCGGCGCTAGCACGCGACGGATATATCATTGACAAGACATATATCGGTCAAGTAATATATGGCCGTGCCCGACATGTTCCAGATCCTTTCCGATCCGACCCGGCGGCGCCTCGTGGACGCGCTCCGAAACGGCGAGCATTCCGTGAGCGAGCTCGTCGCCGTGGTGGACATCGGCCAGCCAGGTGTTTCGCGGCAGCTGGCCGTCCTCCAGGAGGCCAGGTTTGTCACCGTCCGCCCCGAGGGCCGGCGGCGACTCTATTCCCTGCGGCCAGAGCCGTTCCAGGAGCTGGACGAATGGATGCTCGGGTACCGCGCGATGTGGGAGCAGCGGCTTGACCGGTTTGCGGCGCAACTCGACCGGCGGGGCAAGACCCGACCGAAGAACAAGGAGGAGCAGAAATGACGCAAGCGACGACACAGACGACGACGGTTGGCGGAAAGCTCGGGGTTCAAAGTGTCAGGCCGTCTCTGACTTTTGAGAAGGGGACCGCAGACGCGGTCAATTTCTACGTCTCGTTGTTTCCGAATTCCAAAGTCCTCAGCCTGTTGCGGTCCCAGGGAGGCGCGGTGCCGGAGGGTAACGTTCTGCACGCCAGCTTCGTGCTCGACGGACAGGAGTACACGGCCTTCGATGGCGGACCGTCCTTCAAGTTCACGGAGGCGTTTTCGTTCGTAGCAACGTGCGAGACCCAGAAAGAGCTCGATGAAATCTGGGCGCGCCTCACCGCCGATGGCGGCGAAGAGGGACCCTGCGGCTGGCTGAAGGATCGATTCGGCGTCTCCTGGCAGGTAGTCCCACGTGCCCTCGGAAATATGATGTCGGACCCGAAATCCGGGAACCCCGCCAAGGTGATGGAAGCGCTATTGAAGATGCGCAAGCTCGACATCGCGACTCTCGAGCGGGCCTATCTGAGCGGCGCTTAGGGTGTCGGCTCAAACCCAGCCGGCGCGCCGGCGAATCACGATCGAGCGGAGCTTCCAGGCCCCCGTCGAGGAGGTCTGGAAGCTCTGGACGACGAAGGAGGGCATCGAGTCCTGGTGGGGTCCAGACGGATTCGAGGTCAAAGTCCGCAGGCTCGACTTTCGCCCTGGGGGCGAGCTCCTCTATGCCATGAGTGCGACCGCGCCCGATCAGATCGACTTCATGAAGAAGGCGGGGATGCCCCTGACGACCGAGTCCCTGGTCACCTACACGGATGTTGTCCCATTGAAGCGGCTCACGTTCACGCAGATGGCCGACTTCATTCCTGGTGTCTCGCCCTACGCCGTCGCGACAACTGTGGAGTTCGACACGAAACCGCAGGGGGTTCGGTTGGTCCTGACTCTCGATGCGATGC
>VBFR01000230.1 GCA_005889345.1 Chloroflexota bacterium | reverse complement strand
ACCAGGTTGCCCGAGACGCTGGCGAAGATCGACGCCATCAGCGAGCGCACCGGCTTCAAGATCTGCAACGTGTTCCACGCTGGCGACGGAAACCTTCATCCTCTTGTCCTCTTCGATGCGTTCAAGCCCGGCGAGTACGAAGCCGTGCTCCGAATCGGCGACGAGATCCTGAAGCTCTGCGCCGACGCGGGCGGATCGGTGACCGGCGAACACGGCATCGGCCTGGAAAAGCGCGAGAACATTCGCTACGTCTTCTCGGATGACGACCTCGAGGTGATGGATCGGGTCCGTCGGGTCTTCGATCCGCAGCGACTGATGAATCCCGGAAAGGTATTTCCCGCCGGTGCCATGGAGCATGCTCATCCGGCACCGGATGGGCATCCACGCCGACAGCCGCGTGCCGCGGGCGTCGCTGGCGAGGACGTATGGGTGTGAAGGCGCGCGCCCAGGCGCTACCGGGGCACGAGATCAACGTCGATGAACAGCGTGGGCTCAGCGTCGACGGTTTGCTGCCGTCCACGGTGATGCGCCCGGAGGACGCCGACGATGCGGCTCGTGGGCTGCGTCTCTGTGACCTGGCGCCAGCGGCGGTGGTGGTCTGGGGTGGCGGGACTCAGATGGCTCTTGGCGCCCCTCCACGCAAGTACGAGGTCGCCTTTTCAACCGAACGGATGACGCGGTTGCTCGAGTACGAGCCCGCCGACCTTACCTGCCGCGTGGAGGCTGGGATGCGCCTTAGCGATCTGCAGGCCGCGCTTGGCGCGCAGGGTCAGCGCCTGCCTCTCGATCCACCACATCCGGAACGGGCGACCGTCGGCGGAATGGTCGCGGCCAACACCAATGGGCTTACCCGGGGCCGTTATGGCACGGTACGCGACTGGGTGATCGGCATTGCGGTCGCCTACCCGTCGGGCAAGGTTGCGCGTGCCGGCGGCAAGGTGGTGAAGAACGTCGCGGGCTACGACCTGATGAAGTTGCACATCGGCGCTCTCGGGACACTGGGGGTTGTCGCCGAGGTGAACTTCAAGGTCCAGGCGCGACCCGAAATGGAAGCGACGCTGCTCGCCCAATTCGATGCGCCGGAAACCACGCTCGAGGTCGGGCTGAAACTTGCCCATCAGTATCTCGCGCCGGCGGCCGCCGTCGTCCTCGACTCTGATGCAGACGGGTGGACCCTGGCGCTCAAGTTCGAGGGCTACGCGCGCGAGGTGCAGGCCGCGAAAGACCAGGCGGTCCGATTCGTCCGCGAGGCCGGTGGCACGCTAGACGCAGCGGAGGTCCCGCCCGCCTTCTGGGACGCGGCTCGGGATTGGTCCACTCCGGCGGATGACGATGTGGTACTCCGCGCCATTGTTCCTCTGACCTCGAGCCCGCGCGTGATGGCGGCCGTTCCGCCGGACGCCCGAGTGCTGGCCCAGCCCGCGTCGGGCCTCGTCGATGTACGGTTGGCAGCGCCGTCCGCCGCTGAAGCCCTTTCGCGGCTTCGCCTGGCCGCCGGCGCCGACGGGCAGGTCGTGGTGATCGCGGCCCCGGCCGCACTCAAGCAAGATCTCGACGTTTGGGGGCCGCCTCCACCCGGGTTTCCGATCATGCGCGCCCTCAAGCAGGCCCTCGATCCCAATGGGATCCTCAACCCGGGCCGCTTCGTGGGCGGGATCTAGTGGTGCATTGATGCCCGAAATCGCCTCGCTCGACTTCAAGGCCCAGCTCCAGCGGGACGGTGTGCCCTCACCGGCTGCGGGTATCGACATGGACCTGGTCCGAGATTGCATTCACTGCGGGCTCTGCTTGCCCAAGTGCCCGACGTTTCGCAGCCTGCACCATGAAGGCGACAGCCCACGCGGGCGGATGTGGCAGATCAAGGAGGCGACGCTGGGGTTGGTCGCCTTCGATGATCCGCGCTTTCAGGCGCACGTGTACCAGTGCCTCAACTGCCGTGCCTGTGAAACGGCTTGCCCCTCCGGTGTCCAGTTCGGAACGGTGATGGAGATGGCGCGAGCGAAAACGCCGCCGCAGAATCGCCGCGACCGGAGGGTGCGCGCGCTGCTCCTCAACGGCTTGCTGCCGCATCCGGGACGCCTCCGCCTGGCTGGCTGGCTCTATCGCGCCACGCGAGCGTTGCGGTTGCCCGCGCTCCTACGGCGGAGTGGCGCGTGGAAAGTGCTGCCGCTCGGCAAGTTCGCCGCCTTCCCGCCGGTCGGCGATGCGAGGCCGCGCCGGACGCCGCTGCCGGCACTGACGCCGGGTCAGGGCACGCGTCGCGCCCGGGTTGGTCTCCTTACCGGATGCATCCAGGACGAAATGTTTCGCGGTACGAATCGACGCACCGCGCTCGCTCTGGCTCGCAACGGCTGCGATGTGGTCGTGCCATCGGCGCGCGTCTGCTGCGGTGCGCTCGCCTCGCACGCCGGCGAGGCGAAAACGGCCGAACGCCTCGCCGGCTTGACCATGGACGCCTTCGCTGGACAGGGCCTCGACGCTGTCGTGGTCAACGCCGCCGGCTGCGGTTCGAACATGAAGGAATACGAGGTGCAGCTGCGCAATGATGCCGGGCGCCGGGAGGCCGCCCCCAGTTTCTCCCACACAGTTAAGGACGCCTCGGAATTCCTCGTCAGCCTTGGGCTCCTTCCACCGACGCGTCCCATTCGCCTCAAGGTTGCCTATCAGGATCCATGCCACCTGGTGCATGGTCAGAAGGTGTACCAGCAGCCGCGACAGGTGCTGAGCATGATTCCTGGCATCGAACTGGTGGAGATGAAGGAGTCTGACTGGTGCTGCGGCTCCGCCGGTGTCTACAACCTGACCCACCCGGAGATCTCCGAGGAGGCGCTCGGGTGGAAAGTGCGCAACATCATCGATTCGGGGGCGCAGGTGATCGCGTCCGCCAACCCTGGCTGCGTCCTCCAGGTTGGCATGGGCCTGCAGCGCGCCGGACAGGATATCCCCGTGGTCCATGTCATGGACCTGCTCGGCTGGGCCTACGGCGATGACGAGCAGCGCCCGCCGATCGTCCGCCGGGCCATGGCGTGACGGAGGCGGCCCTCGCGCCACGTCCCGCCTTTGACGACCCCTGGCTCGATGAGCTCGCCGACCGTATTTGGTCGAAGCCCGAGTTCTCGATGGTCCCCATCGATTTGGAGGAGGTGCCCGCGCGACCGTACGCCGGGCCGCCTCTCGACGATCAGGGCCTTCGGGTCGTGTTCTGCGGCATCCCCTCGGACTACGGAACAGCGTTCCTGCTGCATCTGATCGAGAAACGGATCAACCTGGTGGCGGCCGTTTGCAGCACGCGCTGGCAGCGGACGCACCCCAAGTCTGACCTGGTAGCGCGCGTCGCTGGACATCTCGGCCGCCCGGTCGAGGTGACGGCCAACGCTAACGCCGAGCCCTTCGTCCGCTCGCTGCGGGGCTACCGGCCGGACGTCGTTGTCATGGCGAGCTTCGATCAGATCCTGGCCGCGGAAGCGCTGGCCGTGCCCACGCGTGGCTGGCTCAACATCCATCCATCCTTGCTGCCACGCCACCGAGGGCCCGAGCCGATTTACTGGACGATCGCGAACGGCGATGCCGACGCGGGCATCACGGTCCATCTGACAGTGCCGCGCATCGACGCCGGGCCGATCCTGGCCCAACGGAAAACGCGCGTTTCGGCCGAAGAGACCGCCGGCACGCTCAGCAAGAAGCTGGTCACGGAGGGTCTTGGTGCTCTCGACGAGACGTTGGCACGACTCGAAGCTGGAAACGCGGACGCGCTCGCCGTCGACCTGGCGCAGGGGAGTTACGAGCCGCCCGTTCGGCAGGCCGAGTTGGATTGGGATCAATCCCTGCAGCAGATCGATCGGTTGGTTCGTGCCGGCCACCCCGACCAGCCACCCTACTTCACCTACCGCGGGCAACGGCGCTACGTGTACTCCATCAGGCAGGTCCGCCCGCGGTCCGAGGAACGCCCTGGAGTGCTGGCCCCGCTACGGGACGGTGAGATGCTGACGGCGGTGCGTGATGCCGTCGTGGCGGTGCGCTGGCGGCCGGTAGGGCACACCCATGCGCTCCGCCCCCTGGCGAAGCAGCAATTCCCGTAGGGCGTGTTACCAGCCCGTCACAACTCGAAATTGACGGATTCGGGAAACTCAGGCCTTATAATGGGTCTCACATGGCTCAGGAAATGATCGAACAGGATACGCAGCTGATCAGCATCACCGATTCCGCGCTCACGCAGTTGCGTGACCTTTTGCAGAAGCAGGGAAGGCCCGAGATGGGTCTGCGCGTTTTCGTCCAACCCGGCGGCTGCTCGGGCATGTCGTACGGCATGGGCTTCGAAGACCGGCCCGAAGAGGGCGACGCGATCAGCGACGTCGGCGGCGTACGGTTGTTTGTTGACTCGGTCAGCGCCCAGTACATCAAGGGCGCCGAGATCGATTTTGTGGACAGCCTGATGGGCGGCGGCTTCACGGTGCACAACCCCAACGCGGTCTCCAGCTGCTCGTGCGGTAGCTCGTTCGATACCGGCGCCGATGCCGGCACGGCGCACGGCTGCAGCCACTAATCCAGGGTCACCACCGCCGCAAAAACGCGTTTTCATGCCTGTGAAAACGTGTCACAAAATGAGTGCTGTTCGCCAGCATTTGTCCCCTCAAATGATGGCTTGACCCTCGTCCGGTTCGGCCTTACGCTGATGGCCCCTGAGGGAGACAATGCCGGTCCAGCCCCGCGTCTTGATGGTTGAGGATCATCCCGACATTGCTGATCTTTATCAGCTGAAACTGCAACTCGAGGGGTATCGCGTCGCCGTGGCGTCCGATGGCGCCGCCGGCCTCCGCCTGGCCCGTTCGCTCAGGCCCGACCTCATCCTCCTCGATATTCATGTTCCGCAGCTCGACGGTCTCCAAGTTCTCGCTGCCCTGCGCGAGGATGAGGCAACCGGAGAGGTACCGGTCGTCATCTGCAGCGAAGACGACAGCCCGCAGTTGATGAAAGAGGCGCACCGACTCGGCGCTGCCGCCTACCTGGTGAAGGCTCGCCTCTTGCCCAGTCACCTCAGCCAGGCCATCTCCGATGTGCTGGGCCAGCGAAGCGGGTTGGCCAGAGACGCCGACCAGCAAGCCTCCTGATTCGCCAAAAGTCTTAGTCCGTCCTTAGCTTCCCATCATCCTCTCGTAAGGGTGCATGGTCCATTATCAGGAGATGATCGCGGAGCCCCAAGACGCTCCACCGGTGGGCACGTCCGTCCCGCCGGCTTCGGCGTCGCCCCAAGGCGGACGCCCCACGGGTCGGGCGGTGCTGATCGCCGCGCTGGTCCTGATCGGCGGACTCGGCGGCGGGGCACTGGGCGCGGAGGCCGTCATCAGCCGGCTGCCGGCGAGCGCTAACACCTCGGCCACCGCGAGCACGGCTGCATCATCGGCCAATAACGCCGTCGCGGCTCAGCCGCTATCCGCCGCCGCGGTCTACAAGCAGGCAGCGCCGGGCATCGTAACGATAACGACCGAGGTCGCCCGCCGAGGTCGGGTCGGGGAGGGGACTGGTTCGGGCATCGTCCTCGACACGAGCGGCAACATTCTCACTAACGCGCACGTGATCGCTGGCGCGAGCCAGATCCAGGTGACCTTCAGCGACGGCAAGACAGCCACGGGTACCGTTGCGGGGTCGAACGTCGCCGCCGACCTTGCCGTGGTTCACGTCTCGGTGGCGGCGTCGAGCTTGCACCCGGTACCACTTGGCGATTCGAATGCGGTTCGCGTTGGCGACGCCGTCTACGCGATTGGTGCGCCCTTCGGCCTCGCGGAGACGATGACCGCCGGAATCGTCTCCGGCTTGAACCGGAGCAACCAGTCATCTGGTCTCACCGGCTTGATCCAGACGGACGCGCCGATCAACCCGGGCAACTCGGGCGGCGCGCTGCTGAACACGTTGGGCCAGGTGATCGGTGTCAACGACTCGATCGAGAGCCCCATTGCCGGCAATGTAGGCGTGGGGTTCGCCATCCCGATCAACGCCGTCAAGCAACTCCTCAACTCACTCGAGGGCGGCGCGAACCAGTAACGTAAGCGAATTCCTATCATCGCGTTCGTCCTGTTCGCGATCATCGCCGTCCTGGTGATCAATCCTGCTGGTATCGGGCGGCGCGTTTTCGCTCCCTACTACGTTTATATCGATCACCTGCCCCCGGTGCTTCGCGTGAGCTGGCAGGGCGTGACGCTGCTGATCGCTGCGCTATTTCTGGCTTCGGCGCTGTTTCCCGGTCAAATGTCCGCGCTCCTGAGGTTCGCCAACCCATGGGGTGGCTTGCTCATCTTTTTGGTGGCCGTCATCATCTTCGTGGGAATCGTCGGACAGCGGCCCCCGCGCTAACGAGCCAGTCGAGCCGCGCTACGGCTCGAGAATGTGGACCGCGGTGAGGTTGCGGTAGAGCTCGTCGTAGTCGAGGCCGTAGCCGACCACGAAGTGGTTCGGAATGTCGAACCCCTTGTAGGTGATCGGCACCGGCGTGATGCGGCGCTCCTCCTTGTTGAGGAGCACGCAGAGCTTGAGCGACTTCGGGCCGTGGCGCTGGACATGGTCGAAGAGAAAGGACGTCGTCAGCCCGGTGTCGATGATGTCTTCGACCATCAACACGTCTCGACCGGCGACATCCATGGTGAGGTCCTTGAGGAGCTGGACATGTCCCGATGATTGGGTCCCGGCACCGTAGCTGCTGACTGAACCCTTGAGGACCGAGAGCAGGATGAGGGCCCGCTCGATCCCTTGATAATCCCGGGAAATCTCCTGGGCAATCTCGCGGACGCGCCGCTGGATGGCATCGGCGCTGATCAACTCCTGGCCTAGCTTCAACTCGGTCTTGAGGATGGCATCACTTTACCCGGTCGGCGCGATCAGGAAGATCCAAATATCCCAGGAGACATGGCTGATGATCAATGGCGCCAGCCGCTGCTCGCGCGCGTAGAGCGCGCCCCAGTAGAGGCCTGCGGTCGCGGCCGCGCCGGTGAGCGTGAGGTTGGCGGACACCAGGTGGATGGCGCCGTAGATCGATGACGCGATCAAGGTGCCGCGGACCCGGCCGTAGCGTCGCATCAGACCTCGCTGCACCAGGCCCCGCCAGAACAATTCCTCGCCGGGTCCGATGACAAAACCCAGCGTGGTGGCGATGGCGGAGCGTGGAGCCTGCGTTCGCAGCTCGTAGATCCCCGCAATCTCGCGATCGCCGGCCGGCATGATGCGCCGTGCCATCCGGTCGCCCAACTGGAAGATCACATAAAGCCCTGTCGCTGATCCAAGCCCGGTCGCAACATCCCGAAATCGCACCCGTTCCCGTCGCATGGCCGGTTCGGTGGCCAGCGCGTAGGCACCGAGGCCGCCGACTCCGAGGGACATCCGCAGCCAGAACTGGGATCGCGGCCCGCGGAAGGCCGCTGTCCAGACGGCCGCGGCCAGGCCCAGGCCGGCGATGACGCGCTTCAGCGGACTGCCGATCCCGCGACTAGCCCGACCAGCAGCAGCACACCGAAGGCGCTGTGCAGGCGGGCGGTCATCAGGTCGATCATCGCGATCGCCCGGAGGTGGCCTTCCGCTCCGCGCTCGGCGTCTCGCAGGATCCAGGCCATCAGCGGCAGGCTGAAGAGCGTGAGGAGCGCGAGCGTCGGCAGCGCGCCGACCATCACGGCCAGGCCGACCGCGACGTAGGCGCCGAGGACGAGCATCACGTAGACCCAATGCGCCGCCTCGCGGCCTACCTGGGCCGAAAACGTGGTAAAGCCGTGGCGCGTGTCTTCTGCCACGTCGCGCCACTCGTTCCCGTGCAGGATCGCCGTGACCAGCAATCCGACGGGCAGCGAGACGATCAAGAGATTCGGGTCGAAAGCGCCGGTCACCGCGAAGTACGAGCCAACCACCATCAGGGGCCCCATCAAGAGGAAGACGAGTGGGAGGCCAAGCGCCCGGTACTTGTACTGGAACGGTGGAGCGGTATAGAAATAGCCGCCGATGAAGCCGATCAATCCGAGCAGCACGATGGGCCAGCCGCGGTGGAGCACGAGGAAGATACCCATCAGTAGGGCAAGGGTGAATCCCGACCAGGCCACAACGAACGCATCGCGCTCGCTGATGCGGCCCTTGAGAATCGCCATCGACATTCGGGGCGAGGTGATCGAGTCGATGCCATGCCGGACGTCGTAGATCTCGTTGATGACGTTGGTCCCGATGTGCAACCCCAGCGCCCCAAGGAGCGCCGCGACGAAGAGCGGCCAGTGCATCCGCCCCTGGCCGAGCGCGATCGCGCCGCCAACCGAGACCGGCAGCACCGATGCCGTGAAACTGAACGGCCGCACCACCTCCCATGCGCCTGCAAGACGCCGTCCAAGCCGGGCCCCCACCCTACCCTCCCCCGCCAGCGGGGGAGGGGATGTAACAGCCGCGGGGGAGGTCGCGCGTGTAGCGGACTCCGAGGCGTAGGCGACGGCGGCGTCGAGCACGGCGTCGATCTGGGCGGTCTCTTGCAAGATCGGCTGCAGCAGCGGAACGTCCATGCCAGCCTCGTGGTAGGCGCCGGCCCGCGCCGCCACCTCGTTGACGGTCCCGCACAGGATGAAGGCGTCGAGCAGTTCATCCGGGATCAGCTCGCCAGCCCGGTGATAATCCTCAGCGCGCCACGCTGTCGCGATCTGGCTGCGCAGCGCGGGATCGAACCCCGCCCGCTTCATGGAAATGTCGCTGAGCACGGAGATCATGTAGATCACGAACGGCTCGCGCTTCGCGCGGTTCAGCGCTTCCTGCCGGCTGCTGTCGAAGAGGCAGAGGAGGTAGCCGCGGAAGTCGATGTCACCGGCGGTCCGTCCGTGCGCGGCGGCACTTTCCAGAACACGCGCGCGCATCTTCTGGAACGCGGGCAGCGACTCCGCTGGCCGTGCCAGGTAGCCGTCGGCCTTCTCTCCGCAGAGGTCCAGGAATGGCGTGCGGTAGGCGGCAATGTAGACGGGGATACGGTGGGGCGGCTGAAACATCGGTTGCAGCGGGGGAACCTTGTCATTGAGCTTCAGCGGCTGGCCGCTCCACAGGCGGCGGATTTGATCGATCGATTCCGAGACGCGGGCGACAGTGTCGTCATAAGGGATGGCCATCTGCGAAAGCCGCAGCGGCAAGCCGCTTCCCAGGGCCAGTGTGACGCGGCGCGGCGCGAGGTCGTCGAGCGCCGACATCGTCATCGCCACAACTACCGGGTGGCGGGTGTAGGGGTTGAGGGCGCCCGCGCCGAGTCCGATGCGGCGCGTTTCCATCCCCATTGCGCTCAGGTAGGTGATCGGGTCCCGCTCGAAGTAACTGTCGTGCACCCAGATGGAATCGAGGCCGAGGTCTTCCGCGCGGCGCGCCCAGGCTGTTACGTCCCGCACGTCGCCACGGGCAGCCAGCCCGATGCCGACCCGACGGCCAAGCTCTGCCATGAGATCACCGTACTCTAGGGCACCGTCGGCGCAATCGGGAGCCCGCCTGAGGCGACCATAATCGTGAGCGTGGGGCAGCAGGCGCGCGCCGATCGAATCCGCCAGATGTTCGACCAGGTGGCCGCCCGATACGACGCTCGGAACCGCTTGTTCAGCGCGGACCGCGACCGCGCCTGGCGCCGCCGGGCCGCCCAGCGGGCCGCCCTTCGCCCCGGCCAGACGGCGTTCGATCTTTGTACCGGCACGGGAAAGCTCGCCCACGAGCTCCTTCCGTACGTCAGGCCATCGGGCCGGGTGGTCGGGATCGACTTCGCGCCCGCCATGCTCGCGCTGGCCCGCCGGCGCGAGCCGGAGATCGAGTTTCGCCTCGGGGACATCACGCGGCTGGACGAGCCCGACGTCAGTGTCGATGCGGTCACGATCGGGTTTGGGCTGCGCAACCTGGTGGATCGGGATGCCGCGCTGCGCGAGATGTTCCGGGTGCTTCGCCCGGGCGGCCGGCTCGTCATCCTCGAGTTCGCCCCGCCACCACGTGGCCTCTTGATGCGGGCCTATCGTTTCTACCTCAGTCGGGTCATGCCCGCCCTGGCCGGCCTCCTCAGTGCTGGCGAGGGATCCGCGTACCGCTACCTGGCGGAAACGGTCGAGGCCTTCCCCGAGCCGGCTGAGCTCGCTCACCAGCTCGAAACCCTGGGCTTTGCGGTTACGGTGGAGCGGATGACGCTTGGCATCGCCGCGCTCCACGTTGCGGTCCGGCGGCGCTGATCGCCGTGCCATCCCTATGGTCCGGTCCGAATCTGCTCAGCTTCTCCCGCATCGTGGCGGCTCCGATCCTCTACCTTCTGATCGTTTCGGGTGGGCGCTACGGGTACCTGGCTGCGGCCGTGCTCTTTGTCGTCGCCTCCGTCACCGACACCCTCGACGGCGAGATGGCCCGCCGCGGCAAGCTGGTTTCACCCTTCGGCATCTATCTCGACACCACCGCCGACAAGATCCTGATCGCGGTCCTCCTGGTCGCGCTCGGCGTCGTCCACCTGGCTCCGGGATGGATGGCCGCGCTGATCATTGCGCGCGAATTTTTGGTGACTGGTCTGCGAAGCTACGCGGCGGCGCTCGGGGTGGTCATCGCCGCCGGTGGCTGGGGGAAGGCGAAGACCTTGATCACGATCGTCGCCCTCTTCCTGGTTCTACTCGAGGGCGATGCTCGCGCAGGTGGTTTGCTGAGCCAGACACCTCCGGGTACCCTGCTGGTGACTCCGGTGGGACCGTTCACGGTGGCGGTCTGGGGGCTACTGATCGCCGTGATATGGACGGTGGGCTCAGGCGTGGAATACATCCGCGAGGCGATCCCGCTGCTCACACATCCCGCGCGGCGAGTGCCCGATGTCCTGGGTAACGCCGCCGACGATCCCTAGCGTTCCTCGCGGACGTAGGGAACGCCGAGTGCGGCCGGAGCGCCGAGCCGACGCCGAGCCCAGCCGGTTGACACGAGGACCAGCACGACGATCGTCATCAGATAAGGGAGCGAGGCAAAGACCTCCGGCGGCAGGTGCACCTGCCGCGCCTGCAGGGTAAACGCGAGGCTCGAGAAGGCGCCAAAGAGGTAGGCGCCGACCAGGGCCAGCTCCGGGCGCCAGAAGGCGAAGATCACCAGCGCGATCGCGATCCAGCCAGCGCCGGAGGTCATGCCATCGAGCCAGCTGGGGGTGATGGCCAGGCTGAAAAACGCCCCGCCGATACCCGCTAGCGCCCCGCCGATCATCACGTGGATGTAGCGGTAGGCTGTCACGTTCACGCCCATCGCGTCCGCGGTTCCAGGCGACTCGCCAACGGCCCGCAGGTGTAAGCCGGGTCGAGTTCGGTAGAGGTAGAAGAGCGTCAGCGCGACCAGCGTCCACGACACATAGGTCAGGGCATTCTGATGAAACAGGATCGGACCGATCACCGGCGCGTCGCGTAAGCCAAGGACGTTGAGGGCATCGAACTCGTGGCGGGCGGGCTTGCCGCCGAGATTCGCCACGTGGCCGATGTATGAGGAAAGCCCGCTTGCACCGGCAAAGATGGTCAGGGCCAGGCCGGATACGATCTGACTCGCCCGCAGCGTGATCGTCAGGAAGGCGTGGATCAAGCTGGTGCCGGCGCCCGCCAGCGCGGCCACCACGACGGCGGTGATCAGGCTTACCCAGCCCGGGCCGCCCACCGTCTGCACCGCCCAGAAGCCGGTGACCGCCCCCATCAGCATCATGCCCTCGACGCCAAGGTTGAGCACACCTGAACGTTCCGCCAGCAGCTCCCCGAGCGCGGCAAAGAGGAGCGGCGTGCCGTATGAAATCGCCGATGCCGCGATCACGACCAGCACGCTGTCGTTGATCACGCGACCCCCACCTGACTTAGCGGTGGCGCCTTCCGCCCCGGGCGACCGATGCGAACGCGATAGTGGACAAGCAGCTCACCGGCGAGCGCGCAGAAGAGGATCAAACCCTGCAGGGTACCGACTAGCCCCGCGGGAAAGGTCGCTCCCTGCAAGCTGAAACCGGCATTGGACAACCCGCCGAGCAGGATGGCAACCACGATCACGGCAAACGGATTGAGGCGCGCCAGCGCGGCAACGACGATTCCCGCATAGCCAAAGCTCGCCTGCTGAAGGCCGCGCGGATCGAGAACGTGCCGAAAGTCACCGATCTCGCTGGCCCCACCAAGGCCGGCGAGCGCGCCGGAGAGCGCCATCACCGCGACGATCTTCCGCCGGGTTCGGATGCCGGCGTAGTGCGCCGCGGCGCGCGAGTCGCCGATGACGCGGGCTTCGAAACCGAAGCGGGTCGCGGTGTAGACGAGCCACAGCACTGCCGCGGCCACCACCCCGAGCAGCAGGCCAAGCGGGATCACGGCCCCCCCGATCGGAAAGCTCGGCCAGCTCGCGGCCTCGGAGAGGTACTTGCCCTGCGGAAATACCCGAGCAGTGAAGCTGGACAGATCGCGCCAAAAGGAATGGCTGTCGAAGATCAGGTAGGTCATCAGCAGCCCGGCCACGTAATTGAGCATCAGTGAGGTGATGATCTCGTTGGTCCGGGTGTACGCTCGCAACACGCCCGGGATGGCGGCCCAGGCAGCACCCGTTGCCAATCCCGCGATGACCATGGCTGGAATGATCACCAGCGCCGGCTGACCCCGGAGCGCGATGCCGATCCCGGATGCGCCAATTGCGCCGAGATAAAGCTGGCCCTCGGCGCCGATGTTCCAGGTCTGCATCCGGAAGGCGGCGGCGGCGGCGAGACCGGTCAATAGGAGCGGGGTGGCGGTCACCAGGGTGGCGCTCATCGCGCCGCTGGCAAAGAACCCGCGATCCAGCAACCGTGCCCAGGTTGCTAACGGGTCGTGCCCGGTCAGGAACAGGATGATGCTGGACAGAATGGCCGCGCCGAGAAGCGACCCCAGCGGCACCGCTACTACCAGCCAGCGTGCCTCAGTCAGGCGTCGCTCGATCCGGATCATGCGGGCAATCCCGCAATGCTGACTCGCATGACGGCTAGGCCGCCCCCGCCATCATGAGGCCGATCTGCTCCACGTCCGCATGTTGACGCTCGACGATACCGGTGATGCGTCCGTTGTAGAGCACCGCGATCCGATCGGCCAGTGCCAGGATCTCGTCGAGGTCCTCGCTGATGAGCAGGATGCCGACACCCCGCCCGGCCGCCTCCAACAGGAGTTTGCGCACGGTGTCCGTGGCGCCGACGTCTAGCCCGCTGGTTGGTGAGTTGGCCACCAGCACCAGGGGCCGGCTCGAGAGCTCCCGGGCGAGGAGGACCTTCTGGATGTTGCCGCCGGAGAGCTGACGCGCGGGCGTCTGCGACGTGGACGCGCCGATATTGAACCGCTGCATGAGTTCTGTAGCGTGTGCCCGGATGCGGCGTGGATGCAGCACCCCAAACGTCGAGATTGGCGCTCGCCGATAGGCCTTGAGGACCAGGTTGTCGGCGATCGAGAGCGAGGGGGCCACCCCGGTTCCCAGGCGGTCATCGGGAACGTAGGCGACCCCCCACTGAATCGGCTCGAGCGGGTCGCCGCCCCGCATCACCCGGCCCCTGATCGCGACTTGCCCAGCGGTCCGGCGTCGCATGCCGGTGATCACCTCGGCGAGCTCGCGCTGCCCGTTGCCGGCCACTCCCGCAATCCCGACGATCTCGCCGGCGTGCACCGTCACGTTGACCTCGCGGAGCGCGGCCGTGCCGAGGTCACCGTTGGCGCTGATGCCGCGCAGCTCGAGGGCGACCTGCCGTTCCGGTTGCGCCGGACCTTCCTTCTTCTGCGTGAAGACGACCTCCCGGCCGACCATCATCCGGGCGAGCTCGCGGGTGTTCGTCTCCTTCGTCATCACGGTACCGATCACCCGCCCTCCGCGCAAGACGGTCACGCGATTCGAAACCGCCATGACTTCCTCCAATTTGTGCGAGATGAAGATGACGGCCCGCCGCTCGCCCGCCATCAACCGAAGGGTTTGGAAGAGGTCGTCGGCCTCCTGGGGAGTCAGCTGCGAGGTCGGCTCGTCCAGGATGAGGATGCGGGCTCCGCGGTAGAGGGCCTTGAGGATCTCCACTCTCTGCTGCTCACCAACGGACAGCTGCCAGATGCGGGCACGCGGGTTGACCGGCATCCGGTACCGCTGCGAAAGGTCCGTAATCCGACCTTCGACCATGCGCGGCTCCAGCAAGAGCCCGCGGTCCGCGGCATCGCGATGCCCCAGCACCAGGTTCTCGGCGACGGTGAAGGAAGCCGCCAGTCGGAAATGCTGGTGGACCATCCCAATTCCGGCCTCGATAGCGTCGCGCGGCGACTGGAACACCACCGGCTTACCGCGGAGTAGGATCTCGCCCTCGTCGGGTCGGTAGAGCCCGGTGAGGATGTTCGAGAGCGTGGACTTCCCGGCGCCGTTCTCGCCGAGCAGCGCGTGAATCTCACCCGGTAAGACCTCAAAGTCGACCTGGTCATTGGCGCGGACGCCGGGGAATCGCTTGCTGATCCCCCGCATGGTCACCGCCGGAACTTGTCCAGCGGCGACCATGTCAGCGGTGATGACGTTAAGGGCTCACGAGCCCTTTGGGCTGCCGATGACCCCCTGCACAAACCAGTCCATGCTGAAGAGGTCGTTCAGCGTGAGCTTGGTACCGGCGGGAACGTGCGTGCTGCCCGTCTGGTCCTTCAGTGGACCCGTGAATTCGTAGAAGGTCCCGCCCTTGATGGCATCCATCTTTGCCGTGATTTGCGACTGGATCGCGGCCGGGACCGACTTCCCGAATGGCGCCAGGCCGATCATCCCGTCGGCGATGCTGCCGTAATAGTTGTCCATCTTCCAGCTGCCATCCAACGCCGCCTTGACCCGCTTGGCGTAGTACGGGCCCCAGTGGTAGACCGTGCCGGTTAGCCAGATGTCCGGGGCGTAGGACGACTGGTCGGAGTCATAGCCGCTCCAGGGGACGCCAACGGCCTTCGCAGCGTCGCCCGTGGCCGGGCTGTCCTGTCCCTGGCCGATCGCGTCGACGCCAAGCGAGAGCAAACTTTGGGCCGCTTGCTTCTCCTTCGTCGGGTCAAACCAGGTGTTCGTCCAGACCACCTGAACCGTCGCACCCGGGTGCGTCGTCTGCGCTCCCAGCGTGACGGCGTTGATCTCGCGGATGACTTCGGGGATCGGGAACGGAGCAACGAAGCCGATCTTGCCCTTCTTGCTGGCGGCGCCCAGCGCCATGCCGGTCAGGTAATCGGCATCTTCGGCCGCGCCAAAGTACTCGCCCATGTTGGCTGCGGTCTTGAAGCCGGTCGCCTGCTCGAACTTGATGTCCGGGTGCTTTTGGGCCTCTGAATAGAAGGCATCCTGAAAGCCGAACGAGGTGCCGAAGATGATCTTGTTGCCGTCACGGATCAGGTCCTCGATAACCTGAGCGACCTGCGGCCCCTCTGGCACATTCTCCTTGTAAGTCGTTTGCACGGCGCTGCCAAGCTGCTGCTCGACGTATTTCCGTCCCTCGTCGTGGGCCTGGGTCCAGCCATGGTCGGTTATGGGGCCGACGTAGACCCACGCCGCCTTGATGACGCTTGGAGTACTGGACGAGCCGCTGCTGGTGTTCGAGGTACCGCATGCCCCCAATCCAAGCGCGGCTACCAGGGTCAATACAAACGCAGCGGATTTCTTCATGTGGCTCCTCTCCCTGCCAGAATCCCCCAAATTCCAGTTGGATTCTATAGCTTGGGTCGGGTCGTCACATCAGACGCGCTCCCGGTTGGCATGAAGTCGACTCGCTCCTCGCGGCCCTTCCAGACAACGATGTGTTCGCCGGGGTCGGTGCGGGCGACCACCCGGCCACCTCGGATAACAAGCCGGCGCGGCGCCAGGAGCCGAATCGCGTCGCTCTCCCCGGGCGCATCGAACAATACGAGGTCCGCGCGACACCCCGGCTCGAGGCCGTAGTCCCGCAGGCCTAATGTTCGCGCGCCATTCACCGTGATCATGTCGATGAGCGTCCGCAGCTCTTCGTAGCCGGACATCTGTCCGTAGTGGGCGAGAGTAAAGGCTGCCTGGAGCGGATCGGCTTTGCCGAGTGGATACCAGGGATCCATTACCGAGTCGTGGCCAAGACACACGTTGACGCCCGCGGTCAGCAACTCCTTGACGCGCGTGTGGCCACGGCGGATCGGGTAGTGATCGAAGCGGCCTTGCAGGACCGCGTTATCGAGCGGATTGGTCACCATGTGCAGGCCAGCGCGCCGAACGTTGACGATCAGCCGGCCGGCATATGCATTGTTGTAGGAGTGCATCGCGGTCGTGTGGCTGGCCGTTACCCGGCCCTGCATGTTGAGGCGGATGGTTTCGGCGGCGAGCACCTCGAGAAACCGCGAGTGCTCGTCGTCGGTTTCGTCGCAATGGATGTCGACCAGCTTGTTGAATTCATGAGCGAGCGCCACGGCAAACTTCACGGACTGCTCGCCGTACTCGCGGGTCAATTCGAAATGCGGGATGCCGCCGACCACATCCGCCCCCATTTCGACGGCGCGACGCATCAGGGCTTCGCCATCGGGGAAGGATTGAATGCCCTGCTGCGGAAATGCCACCAGCTGCAGCGTGATCTGATCGGCAAACTCCTCCCTGACCTCCAGCAGCGCCCGTAGCGCGGTCAGTTTCGGATCGCAGACGTCGACGTGGCTGCGGACGAACAAGACGCCGTTGGCGACCTGCCAGCGCAGGACCTGCGCGACCCGGCGCTTGACGTCCTCGACCGTCAAATCCTTGACCCGCTCGCCCCAGATCGCGATGCCCTCGAAGAGCGAGCCGCTGAGGTTGTGCCGCGGCTGTCCGACGGTCAGGACGGCATCGAGGTGGATATGTGGCTCGACCAGGGCCGGCGTGAGCAGGCCACCCCGGGCGTCGATCACGTTGCCCGGCTGGGCCGCGCCCGCGGGCGGGGGCGACGTGATCCGGCCCGCTTCGATCGCAACGGACACCAGTCCAGCCGATCGGGGGAGCCGGGCGTTGTTAATGAGCAGATCGAGCACGCTGGAAGTGTAAAACGCGCGCTGGACACACGGTTGCGGGCCCCCTAGAATTCGGCTCGAAGCTGGCAACTCGTGAAGTGGGGAATTGGGAGAGACAGTGGCAACCAGCACTGACATAGACGCGCAGGTACCCATTCGGGAGGGGGAATACGGTTCGAAGGTAACCGCCATCGAGCCGGGCGGTATCGAGTACATTCCGGACCGCGAACGGCACGGAACTCCGCTCCAGTTGTTCTGGACGTGGATGTCGCCCAATATGGAGTTCGCGACCGTTTACGTCGGCGCTTTGCCCATCATCCTTTTTGGCGGCGGCTTCTGGCTCACGGTGCTCGGTTGCATCATCGGGACCGCACTCGGTTCGATCACGCACGCGATCCTTTCGACGATGGGGCCGCGCTTCGGGGTGCCCCAGATGGTGGAAGGACGCGCTGCCTTCGGTTTTTTGGGGAACTTCTTGCCGGCCGGCCTGAGCTGGCTGACGGCGAGCTTCGGCTGGTTTATCGTGAATAGCGTCAGCGGCACCTTCGCCCTGGTCACACTGACGTCGATCCTCAATAACCACCATGCCATCCTGAGCTTCCAGGTGGCCTTCGCGATCGTTGTGGTCGCCCAGGTGCTCATTGCCTTCATCGGGCACAACATGATCCACTCGTTTGAGCGGATTATCTTCCCTTACCTGACCATCGTCTTCGGGATCGCAACGGTGATCATCCTGGTGCAGTCGAACCCAGGGTTGGGCTTCAACCCGAAGGCTATTGTCCCGTATGGCGGTGCCTCCGGTGCCTTCATCCTGGCGATCTTTATCTCGTTCGGTTACGCCATCGGCTGGAATCCATTTGCTTCGGACTACAGCCGCTACCTGCCGAAGAGTTCAGATCCCAGGAGAGTTGGACTGGCGGCCGGCCTCGGTGTGTTCGTTTCCTGCACGGTGCTCGAAATTGCCGGAGCCGCTGCGGCGACCTTTTCAACTGGGACCAATCCAACGGAGCAGTTCACGAATCCGTTGCCCTTCATCCTGCAGGTACTTGTTCTCCTCGGAATCGCGCTAGGAGCCGTGGCTGCCAACGTGCTCAACATCTATTCCGGCTCGATGGCGTTCCTGACCCTTGGCATCAAGGTAGCCGTCGAGAAGCGGCGGGCAATATCGGCCGTGGTCTTCGGGGCGATCGGGCTGATCATCGGGCTGGCTTTACAGGCCAACGTCGGACCCGGAACCAAATACGAGAACTTCCTGCTCCTGATCACCTACTGGATCACTCCCTGGCTGGCGGTGATCATCACCGACTACTTCCTCCACCGGGGCCGGTATCCGGAGTCCACCTTCTACGACACGAAGCATCGAAACTGGAAGGGCTTCATCGCCATGCTGCTGGGGATCGTCGCGACCTACCCGTTCTGGGACCAGGGAGATCCGATCCCACTCGGCTGGGTTCCCAAGAATTACCCGCAGCTCGGCGACCTCAGCTTCTTTGCAGGCGCGATCGTGGCGACCGTCGTTTACCTGGTGCTCTATCAAATCGGGCGACAGCCGTCGACTGAGAGGGCGGCCGCCCGTAGGTAGATGAATCCGACCCTAGAGCTTTAGAGCGGTTCGAAGGAGCGCTTTCAGCCGGTCGGGTTGCCGGCGATAGCGCTCCCATTCGGACGGCAGCTTCGTCGACTTTTCCAGGATCGCCCAGAGCACCGAGTTGACCGGCGTGGGGACGTCGTAGCGACGGCCGGCGTCGACCACCGCACCGTTGAGGAAGGCGGCCTCGGTGCGTCCCTTGCCCCGACTGAGGTCCCACCACAGCGATGGCATCTTGTTGCCGCGAGCACCGCCCAGCCTCGGCTCGAGCAGCATCTGGGCCAACAGTGGTGGCAGGCTCATGGCGCGGCGCAAGCTCGGTGCGGGTAGGCCCGGGAGGGACACCACGGCCAGGGGCATCCGGTCCATGACCGCGGTCGCCTCGCGGAACGCAGCGCGCTCGTAGCGGAACAGCTCGCTGTCGGCAAACACGTGGCTCGGCGGCAGGTCCAGGATCGCACTCTGCGCATTCCCGAGGATGTTGAAGAGCAGCTTCGACCATTTCATGGCGCGAAAGTCGGTGTAGCGGCGAGCCTTGAAGCCCGCGTCGCGCAGCTTGCGAACGAGCGGGGCGACGTTGACTTCCGGCGAGACCGGAGCGAGCGCCAATCCGCCACTACGTGAATGCAGCTGGATGGTGCCCGGCTCGTCCATGCTGACCGGCACCGTCAGGCTGCCGGCCAGCAACGCCTGCTCCGGCAGCGCCGCCGTAATCGCTTCTTCATTACCCACGCCGTTTTGAAAACTTCCAAGGATCGTTCCCGGCCGCAACACCAGCTGCAGCTGTTCGATCGCGTCCAGCGTGTCGTAGCTCTTGACGGTGAGGAAGACGTAGTCGAACGGACCGCCCGCGTCGGCGAGGCTCGGTCGCGCCGCCCGCACCGATTGGCTGCTGACCTTGCCGGCCGATACCATGCGCACGCCGTCGCGTGTGACGGCCTCCACATGGGAGGGACGCCCCACCAGGGTGACCTCGCTGCCAGCCTGCGCTAAACGGGCGCCGAGAAGGGAGCCAACGGCGCCGGCGCCGAAGAAGAGAAAGCGGAGTGGTGGCGGCGCCGCCGCCGGGCGCTCCGGCATTAGTGTGCCGTGATCTTCAGCTCTCGGCCGCGGGCGAGCCGTTCGATGTTGGTCCGGTGCCGGATGAGCACCAGGGCGGCGAGCGTGACCCCCAGGATGATCACGGGCCAACCAACTGGACGCCATGCCTGCCAGCCGATCAGGTGAAGCACGATCAGGCTCACGAAGCCGACCGCGACCGCGCTCAACGATGCGAGCGACGCCACCTTTGTGGCGCGAATGATCAGGAACCAGGTCGTCAGCGCGAGAACCAGCGCCACGGGGGCGAGGGCTAGCAGCACGCCGCCAGACGTCGCGACACCCTTGCCGCCCTTGAAGTTGAGGTAGAGGGGCCAGTTATGGCCGATCACGGCGGCCAGTCCGATGCCCGCCAGCGCGATCTCGTTGTCGCCCAGCCCAAGGAGGATACCGATCATGACGGGGATGAACCCCTTCAGCCCGTCGGCGATCAGCGTCAAAGTAAAGGCGCCTGGGCCCCCCGCGCGGAAGACGTTGGCAGCTCCGATGTTGCCGCTGCCCAGCTTGCGGAGGTCCTGGTTGCGATAGACCTTCATCACCAGCCAGCCAGAGGGAACGGATCCGAGGAGGTAGCCGAAGGCCAGCAGCGCGAGCACTTTCAGCATGGGGGGCGTCCTTAAGGACGCCTCAACTATAGATCGCGACCTTTGGCCTTGTCACCCCTGTCGGCTATCACGTTTCTGCTCCTCCCCGGGCAATTCAAGGGTGAACTCGCTTCCCTCCCCAGGGCGGCTGTCCACGAGCACCCGGCCGCCGTGAGCGCGGGCGACCTCCTGCACGAGGTAGAGGCCGATCCCCATGCCGACCAGGTGCCGGTTGGCATCCGTTTCGATGCGGGCGAAGCGCTTGAAGAGCTGACCCTGGTTCTGCTGGTCGATCCCGAACCCGTCATCGAGGACACTGATGCGCCAGGTGGCGCCGGCCTCGGTCAGGCTGACGTCGATCCGCCCGGTGGGGCCGGGCCGAAAGCGAACGGCATTGTCCAGCAGCTCGCGCAGGGCCAGATGGAGCCAGTACGGGTTGCCGTTGACCATAGCGTCGGGGGTGTCGAAGCTGAATTCGATCGCCAGGTCGCCAAAGCGGCGTTGATGATCTTTGACCATGGGCTCCATCAGTCCGATGAGGTCGATCGGCTCCCGCACCATCGAGGACCCCAATTCGTCGAAGCGGCCGACCAGGCTCATGTCCGTGATCAGCCGGCTGAGCTGGCGCGTCTTCTCGTAAATCCGCGTCCCCGCCAGCTTCTGGTGCTCGGGACTCAGGCCACCCTGGGCCAACAGTGAGCCGTAGCCAAGGATCACGCTCAGCGGCGTCCGCAATTCGTGCGCGGCCATGTTCAGGAACTCGGTTTTGGCGGCGTTCATCTCCCGAAGTCGCTCGACGTCGACATCGAGCGGCGCGGAGGGACTTAAGAGCAAGCCCGTCAGGAAATGCTCTACGGCACGGCCTCGTCCCTTGAGAGGCCGGATAAACCATTCCCACGTCTGGCCATCGATGACAACGGTGGCCGCAAAGGGGTGCCCGCTGGTCGCGACCGACCGGAAGGGACGGGGATCGGATAAGGGGTGCGCCGGTGGCAAGAGGGATGAAATCGTCAACCCTGCGGCGTCGGCTCGTCGCAAGACCCGGGCCATCATCTCGTTCACGGCGAGCGCCCGAAGATCGCCGGCTTCGATGACGGCGAGCGGGATGGGCATGGCCTGAAGCAATTCGCTGACCGGCGTGTCGAAGCGTTCGGCGAGTGCCGTTTCCAGCAGCTGCGCAATCGCTTCCGAGCGTCGGTTCACGTGAAGGTTCTCTCCCAGATCGGCTGATAGACTGGTTCGCGGCGTGCAAGACCCCGACAAACTCAATGATGAAACCACATACCAGCGCTGCTTCGCCTGCGGCCACCGCAACGAATCCGGCCTCAAACTAACCTTCCGGCGCGACGGCGAGCGCATCATTGCCGACTTCACGCCATCGGAGCGTTTCCAGGGGTTCCCAGGCGTGCTGCATGGCGGCGTCCTGGCCACGATGCTCGATGAAACTATGAGCCGGACCGGTGCCCTTCGAGGCCAATGGATGATGACCGGCAAGCTCGACGTCCGCTTCCGGCGTCCGGCCCCCATCGATCAGCCGCTCCGGGTCTGGGGTGAGATCGCCCGCGAGCGAGCCGGCGCCGTTGATGCGGTCGGGGCGGTCGAGTTGCTCGATGGCACGGTGCTGGCCGAGGCCCGCGGCATGTTCGTGCGGATGCCAGATTCGCTCGCCGGCGCCACCGTCGACCAGTACCCGGAGTTCGTCAACTACTGGCAAAGCTAACCGTGCCGCGTTCGCACCTCTTCGCACCGGAACACGAGGAGTTTCGCGGCACCGTCCGTCGCTTCATCGATAAGGAAGTGCGGCCTCACGTCGACGAGTGGGAAGAGGCCCAGCAATTTCCGCGCGACCTCTTCAAACGATTCGGTGCCCTGGACCTTCTCGGCTTGAAGTACGCGGAGGAATACGGCGGGACGAACGCCGGCGTCATCTATGAAGCGATCCTCTTCGAGGAGCTCGCCCGCTGCGGATCGGGAGGCGTAGCCGCCGGAATCGGCGCCCACGTCGCGATTGCCACGCCGCCCATCAATGACCACGGCAACGACGCACAGCGCAAGCGTTGGCTGCCATCGGCGATCAAGGGCGAGAAGATCGTCGCCCTCGGCGTGACCGAGCCGTCGGGCGGCTCGGACATCGCGCACGTGCAGAGCATCGCCCGCCGCGACGGTGACGCCTACATCGTCACCGGCACCAAGATGTTCATCACCAATGGTGTCAATGCCGACCTGGTCGTGATCCTCGTCCGCACGAAGCCGGAGGGCGGCCACCAGGGACTGACGGTGCTGGTGGTCGAGCGAGGCACGCCGGGTTACAGCGTGGGCCGCAAATTGAACAAGCTTGGGTGGCGGGCGTCGGACACCGCGGAGCTTGTCTTCCAGGACTGCCGGGTGCCAGTGGAGAACCGACTCGGCGAGGAGAATGGCGGCTTCTACCTGGCCGTCGCGAACTTCCAGTGGGAGCGACTGTGGATCGCGATCGGCGCCGTGGCCTCAGCCCAGCGAAGCCTCGAACTGGCGGTCGACTACGCGGCCAACCGGACGCAGTTTGGGAAAACGCTGACCTCGATGCAGGTGATCCGGCACGAGATCGCTGACATGGCGCTGATGATCGAGCAGGCGCGGCAGTTGACCTACTACGCGCTCTGGCTCCACTCGCAGAAGCTAGCGTGCACGAAGGAAGTCTCGATGGCAAAGATCGCTGCGACCGAGGCCGACGTCAAGGTCGCCGACCGGGCCTTGCAGATCCACGGTGGGTATGGCTACATGATGGAATACCCGATCCAGCGCGCCTGGCGCGACGCCCGCCTCGGCCCCATCGGCGCCGGGACGAATGAAATCATGCGCGAGATCATCGCCAAAGAGCTCGACCTCTAGGCTACGCACGTCCGACTGCGCCTTCACGGCACTCAGTATCGTGTTGGAGGCTTGGCGAAATATCCGTGTCCCTGCTGCGGTTTCTTAACCCTTGACGAAAAACCACCCGGTACTTACTACATTTGCCCAGTGTGTTTCTGGGAGGACGACCGGGTACAGTTCGACGACCCTGACTATCGTGGTGGAGCGAACAGGGGAAGTCTTCGGGAGGCTCGCGAAAATTATCGGCGAATTGGGGCGATTGATGAAAACTCCCTTCGCCACGTGCGGGCGCCGTTGGCTGATGAGGTGCCGCCTTCATCCAAAGTTGGTTCGGATGAGTAACGACGCAGCGAGGCGGAACGTTTTCGGTTAGCAGCCCGTGGCTACACTCATACCGATGCCCTTCGAATTGACGTTGCCGTTCACCGCGATCGTCGGCCAGGAGCAGATGAAGCGCGCGCTCATGCTCAACGCCGTCGATCCCGCGATCGGCGGGGTGCTGATCCGGGGCGACCGTGGTACGGCGAAGTCGTCCGCGGTGCGGGCGCTGGCCCGCCTGCTGCCGGATTACGATGCCGTCGAGGGCTGCCCCTATCACTGTGACCCGGCAATACCGTCGCGCTATTGCGATGAGTGCCGGCGCCGCGCCAGCGCCCCCACCCTGCCCTCCCCCGCAAGCGGGGGAGGGAATCGATTGCCGATCGTGCGGCTGCCGATGCGGATCATCGATCTCCCCATCAATGCGTCGGAAGATCGCCTCGTGGGGTCGATCGACATCGAGGCGGCGGTCAGAGCCGGGACGCGGCGCTTCCAGCCGGGCGTGCTGGCCGAGGCCAACCGCAACCTTCTATATGTCGACGAGGTCAATCTGCTCGACGACCATCTCGTCGACGTCCTGCTCGATGCGGCGGCGATGGGCGTGAATGTTGTCGAGCGCGAGGGGATGTCCGTCGTGCACCCCTCCCATTTCATCCTGGTCGGCACGATGAACCCCGAAGAGGGGGAGCTGCGGCCGCAGCTGCTGGACCGCTTCGGGTTGTGCGTTGACGTCGTGACGCTGACCGACATCGACGAGCGGCTGCGCGTCATGGAGCTCGAGCGCGATTTCCTGCAGAGCCCGCGCACCGTTCACGAGGCCTCGGCCGAACGGGAGGCTCGGCTGCGCGACCTGCTGCAGGCAGCAAGCGGCCGCCTCACGCGCGTATCGGTCCCCGAAGCGATCCGGACGCTCATCGCCAGACTCTGCCTCGACGGTTCCGTGGCCGGTCACCGGGCTGACCTGGTCGTGGCCCGCGCGGCTCGGGCGATCTGTGCCCTGCGCGGCGGGCCGGCTGTCGAGTTGCCGGATGTGCTCGAGGCGCTAGAGCTTGCGCTGGCCCACCGGCGCCGGGAGCCGCTCACTGACAAACAGGCTCAGGTTCAGGAGCTCGCCTCTCGTGCGGCTGAGCAGCTGGCGCAGATCCAGGCCGCGACGCCGAGCGAGACGGCCCCTTCCGTTCGCAGCGAAGTGACGCAGCAAGAAGGCGCCTCGGGAGGCGAATCCAACGAAGGTTGGACGACGTCGGAATCACGCGAGTCTCCGACGAACGAGGCGATCGAGCCGGAATCGGACGCGGTCATTCAGCTGCGGACCTTCACTGTCAAGAAGTTGGACCCTTCGACGAAGAGCGAAACCAAGCGCGGGCGGTATGTGCGCAGCTCGCAGACCGAGAGGGTCACCGATGTCGCCTTCGATGCGACCGTCCGGGCCGCGGCGCCGCATCAGCTCAGCCGCCGGCAAGCCGCACCCGATTCCACCAACCAGCTCCAGCTGGAAAGCCAAGACCTGCGTCAGAAAGTTCGCGAGCGCAAGACCGGCAACCTGATCGTCTTCGTCGGCGACGCCGCCGCCTCGATGGACGCGGAGCAGCGGATGCTCGCCACCAAGGGCGCGATCCTGTCCTTGCTCCGGCATGCCTACGTCCGTCGCGACAAGGTCGCCCTGGTCGCGTTCAGTGGGCGCAACGCCCGCGTCGTCCTGCGCCCGACCTCCAGCGTGGACCTCGCCGAGCGCCGCCTCGAACGGCTGAGCATCGGCGGCACCACACCGCTCACCCACGGATTGATGACCGGCTTGAAATTGATCAAAACCGAGCGCCTGCGAGATCCCCAGGTCTACCCGTTGCTGGTGCTGATCAGCGATGGCCGCGGCAACATCAGCCTCTTCGGTGAAGAGCCGCTGCTCGAAGCCCAGCGCATGGCCGGCCAGATCAAGCAGGAAGGCGTTCGCGCGATGGTGATCGACTCGACCCGCGACTTCGGCAGCCAGCCAGGGTATCCGCGAAATCGGGTGACGAGCCTCTACGGTGCCTATGCCTTCAACGTGTGCGGCGATCTGGCGGAGCGCCTCGGCGGCCGGTACTACGGGTTGTTCGACCTCTCGCAAAGTTCGATCGTCGATAGCGTCCAGCGTGAGATGCTTAGGACGGGTTCAGCCTGATGGAACGATTCGTCTACCCTTTCAGCGCCATCGTCGGCCAGGACAAGATGAAGCTCGCTCTCGTCTTGAATGCGATCCACCCGGCGATCGGCGGCGTGCTCATTCGCGGTGAGAAAGGCACGGGCAAGTCGACCGCGGTGCGAGCCCTCGCCCGTCTGCTGCCCGAGCTGACCGTCGTCGCGGACTGCCTCTACCGTTGTGATCCGGACGCGTCCGAGTCGCTCTGCTCGGATTGCCAGGACCGCCTGGCGCGCGGAGAGACATTGCCTCGCGCCCGCCGCCGCATGCGCGTCGTCGAGCTGCCCATCAACGCCTCGGAGGATCGCGTCGTCGGCGCGATCGACATCGAGGCGGCGATCAAGAGCGGCGAGCGCCGCTTCGAGCCGGGCGTTCTCGCTGAAGCGAACCGCAACATCCTCTACGTCGATGAGGTCAACCTGCTCGACGATCACCTGGTTGACGTGCTGCTCGATGCTGCGGCCATGGGCGTGAACGTCGTTGAACGCGAAGGGATTTCGATCTGGCATCCGGCGCGCTTCATCCTGGTCGGCACCATGAACCCTGAAGAAGGCGATCTGCGCCCGCAGCTTCTGGATCGATTCGGCCTCACGGTCGATGTCGAAGGCATCAAGGACATCGGGCAGCGCGTCCAGATCGTCGAGCGGCGAGAGGAATGGGAATCCCATCCGGCGGAATTCAGCGAGCGCTTCGCCGAGCAAGATGCCGAGATCGGGACTCGGATTGCCGAAGCGATCGTCCGGTTTCCGCATGTGGTCATGCCGGCCGGGATCCTGCGCGCGCTCGCCGAGCTCAATGTCAGCCTTCAGGTAGACGGACACCGGGCCGACCTGGTCGGGCGCAAGGCTTCCCAGGCGCTGGCCGCCTACCGTGGCGTTCCCGAAGTCGGGGTCCCCGAGGTCAATGAGGTGGCCGAGATGGTCCTGGCGCACCGTGTGAAGGCCTCGGGGCGGCGGGAGCTCGGGACCATCGCCCAAAACCTTCCCAGCGCTTCCAGGGCCTCCCGAAGCTAGGGCAACTCTTGATATCGCGGCACTCACGTGATAGCGTAGGGCTGCGCTAATCATGCAACGCAGGGAGGTGAGCGGATGGTCAACGACCCAACTCTCGAACGCGAGGACGTCGGCGGTCGCGAACCGATGGATGAGCCGGCTCAGGTAGACCCTCAGACCACGAAAGAGCGGCCTGACCGAGAGCTCGAAGCACCGGACTTTGCTCCGGACGTGCAAAAAGACAGGTAGGCGCAAAGATGCGTGAAGGCCGGCCGCGAAGCCGGCCTTTTTATTTGCCCGATAAACTCCGTGGGTGTCCACGCCGACCCACCTGACCCGCGCGATCTCCGTCATCGCCCACGTCGATCATGGCAAGACGACGCTGTCCGACCGTCTGCTCGAGTACACGGGCACGGTCGCGCAGCGGGACATGGTCGAGCAGGTGCTCGACCAGCTCGACCTCGAGCGCGAGCGGGGCATCACGATCAAGGCGCAGGCGGTGCGGATGCTCTACAAGGCCGACGACGGCAACACCTACCAGATCAACCTGATCGATACCCCCGGCCACGTCGACTTCTCTTATGAGGTTTCCCGAGCCTTGGCCGCCTGCGACGGCGCGATCCTGGTGGTCGATGCTTCGCAGGGCATCGAGGCGCAGACGCTGGCGAACGTGCACCAGGCCCTCGATCACCACCTGAAGATCGTTCCGGTCGTCAATAAGATCGACCTGCCACAGGCGGACCCGGAACTCGTGCGCGAAGAGATCGAGAAGGTGATTGGATTGCCGGCGGAATCCGTCATCTTCGCCAGCGCCCGCCAGGGAATCGGGACCAAGGAGATTCTCGAGGCTGTCGTGCGAGAGGTACCGCCACCAACCGGCGACCCCAACGCGGCGCTGCAGGCCCTGATCTTCGATGCCAAGTTCGACGCCTACCGCGGAGTCGTCACCTACATCCGTGTGCTGGAGGGGACGCTGCTCCCGGGGATGCGCATCCAGATGATGCAAACCGGCAAATCCTTCGAGGTCGACGAGGTCGGCATCTTCCGCCCGGAACGCACCCCGGTCGAGGACCTGTCCGCCGGCGAGGTTGGCTACCTGATCGCGAATATTCGCAACGTCCGGGACTCCCGCGTAGGCGATACGGTGACCGACGAGGCACGGCCGGCGTCGGCGCCGCTGCCTGGCTACCGCCATGTGACACCGATGGTCTTCGCCGGCCTCTTCCCGACCGACACCGAGCAGTATCAGCAGCTCAAGGATGCCCTCGAAAAGCTCCAGCTCAACGACGCCGCGCTGGTGTACGAGCCGGAGACCTCGGCCGCTCTCGGCTTCGGCTTCCGCTGCGGCTTTCTAGGGTTGCTCCACATGGAGATCGTTCAGGAGCGCCTCGAGCGCGAGTTCAATCTCACGCTCCTCGGCACGGCACCCACCGTGGAATATCGCGTCAAGCTCCGTAACGGCGAGGAGATCCCCGTCGACAATCCCGACCACCTGCCTGATCCGGCCGAGATCGAGGCGATCAGCGAACCGATGGTGATCGCCACCATCGTCGTGCCGAGCACCTACGTGGGCAACATGATGGAGCTCAGCCAGGAGCGTCGCGGGCAGTTCCTCAACATGCAGTACGAGCCTGGCGACCGCGTCGTCATCACCTACCGGATGCCGCTCGCCGAGATCATCCACGACTACTACGACCAGCTGAAGTCGCGGAGCAAAGGGTATGCCTCGCTCGACTACGAGGTTGTCGGCTTCGAGGAGGCGAATCTCGTCAAGCTCGACGTGCTCGTCGCCGGCTCCCCCGTCGATGCGCTCTCGATGATCGTGGACCGCGCCAAGGCGCAGCAACAGGGTCGCCGCCTCGCGGAAAAGCTGAAGACCCTCATTCCCCGACAGCTGTACGAGGTCCCCATCCAGGCCGCCATCGGCGGCAAGATCGTTGCTCGCGAGACCGTGCCGGCGATGCGAAAAGACGTGACCGCAAAGTGCTACGGCGGCGATGTCACCCGCAAGCGGAAGCTGCTCGAGAAGCAGAAGGAAGGCAAGAAGCGCCTGAAGCGCGTCGGCAATGTCGAGATTCCGCAGGAGGCCTTCATGGCCGTGTTGAGCCTGGACTGATGGACCGCATTCACAGCCTGTACTTGCACATCCCCTTCTGCACCTGGGTGTGCAAGTACTGCGACTTCAACGCCTACGCCGTGCTCGAGGGACTGATCCCTCCCTACGTCGGCGCGCTCAGACACGAAATCGACATCGCCGGTGGCGAGCTGCCCATCGGCCCGCTCGAGACGGTCTTCATCGGTGGCGGCACCCCGAGCCTGCTGACGGCTACCCAGGTGCGGCAGGTCATGGAGCGCGTGCGCGCGATCGGCCTCGCCTCCTCGGCTGAGGTCACGCTCGAGGCCAATCCGAGCAATATCACCGGCCAAGCGGTGGAGGGCTGGCTCGCGGCGGGGATCAACCGGCTCAGCATCGGCGTGCAGAGCCTACAGCCCGACGCGCTGCGCTTTCTCGAGCGGCTCCATTCGGGCACGGACGCGATCGCGGCGATCCGGACGGCCCGCACCGGCGGGTTTGCCAACGTCAGCGCCGATTTGCTCTACGGGGTTCCCGGCGTGGGCCTCGACACCTGGCTGGACACGCTGCAGTCCGTGCTGGACGAAGGCGTGCAGCATCTGTCCGCGTATGAGCTCACGGTTGAATCGGGAACCCGGCTGGGCCAGGAAGTCAGGACCGGACTCGTCCAGATGCCCGATGCCGACGACCAGCTCGAACAGTACTGGGCGGCGGCGGCACGACTCGAGGCGGCAGGTTACGCTCACTACGAAATCTCGAACTGGGCGCAGCCGGGATACGCCTGCCGGCACAACCTCGCCGCCTGGAACTATCAGCCCTACCTTGGGGTCGGAGCCGGCGCGCACTCGATGTTCCGTCGGGCTGACGGCAGCACGGAGCGGCTGTGGAACGTGAAGGGGCCGCACGTCTACATCAAGCAGGCGTCCGAAGGCGGCCATGCTGTCGATGGCAACGAAACGTTGTCAGCGGAGCGCGCCCGCGGCGAAGCGGCGATGATTGGCGTGCGCTTGCTGGAAGGAACAATCGCCGCGCGCGAGTTTCCTGGCCAGCGTCAACAGCTTGTCGGAGCGGGACTCCTCATGGAGAGCGATGGCCATGTGCGACTCACGCGGCGCGGCGTAGAGCTAGCGAACCAGGTCGGGGCGGCCTTCCTCGTCGAAGCTGCGGCCACCCAGCAAGGCAAGGGCTGAGCTACCCGCAACCAGCGCGGCAATGACCAGCGCGATGGCCAAGCCGGTTCGCTCGCCGAACCGCGCCGAAAGCTCCTGACCCAACAGACCTCCGAGAAGCGAGCCAACCGGTAGCGCTCCGTAACCAATCACGCGCGCCGCGGCACCGACGCGTCCCATCAATTCCGGGGCGATCCGGGTCTGCCGGAAGGTGGTGACGCTGACATTCCAGGTAGTGTTGAAAAAGCCGCTGACGATCAGCGTGCCGAGCAAGAGGGGAATCACCGGCAAGACCGTTCCGACGGGGATGAGGATGTAGGCGGTGCCCTCGATGAACGTCGACAGCACGAGGGTCCGGTGGATACCCAGCCGATTCATGATGCGCCGGTTATAGAGCGCGCCAACCAGGCTGGCCAGGCTGCCCAGGGCGAAGCACGCCCCGACGACCACGGGGGAGAGGTGCATCACCCGGTAGAGGAAGAGCAACTGCAGTGCGAGCGACATCAGCAGACCGACGTTGGAGATCGCTGCACAGAGCGTGATCCGAACGAGCGCCCGGTCGCGTCGAAGGAACAGGATTCCCTCCGCCGCCTCGCTCCACAAACTGCGCCGCGCGTTGACCGGCACGGCCGGATCCGTAGCATCGGTTGCGGAGATCAGCAGGCCGGAAGCTAGAAAGGATACGGCGTCGAAGGCAATGGCGAACGGGGCCGACAGCAGGGTGATCAGCAGGCCGGCCAGTCCCGGCGCGCCGGTGGCGACCGCCTGCTGGGCCACCTCGAGCTTGGCGTTGGCGTCGGCCCAGTCGGAGCGTGGTACCAGCGCTGGGACGTGGGCGCTGGAGGCCAGGTCGAAGAAGACGGTCAAACCTCCTACTAGTGCGGCGACGAGGAGAAGCTGCAGGAGGCTAAGGTGACCGAGTGCGAAGGCCAGGGGGATCGACCCGAGCAGTGCGGCGCGCAGAAGATCCGTGGCGACCAGGATCCGCCGCCGGCGGAGCCGATCGACCCAAACGCCTGCAAACAGCCCGAGCCCTGGCCAGGCAAGCGTCCCGGCGCCATTGAGGAGACCAACCTGTGCCGGCGAGGCACTCAGAATGAGGATGGCCACGGTTGGCAGCGCCAGCACGGAGATCCGGTCGCCGGCGACGCTGATAGCGCGAGCCGCCCAGAAGAAGCGAAAGTCGCGGTACCGCAGCGCACCCCAGCGCGCACGGTGCTCGCCATCCGGTTCCACCTCGCGTTCGGCTTTCACCGAACGCAGCGTATCATGATCACCGAATAATGCCAAATTCCCGCTTGCGCCAGACCGTGAGCCCGCCGCCGCCATTCACCGCCGCTCTCGAGGCTGGGACCGGCTATGAAGCGCTGCTGGCCCTCTCGATGTTCACGGGCGACGAGCCACAGGAATCGTACGAGGTCGGAAAGGCGTGGTTCGCACGAGCGCGTGCGGCGGCTTCTCGCGAGCTGGTGACCGCGCTCAGGAGCTTGGTTGGCAGCGACGGTCCACGCTGGTTCTTGCTGCTTGGCCTGGTGCACGAGGCAGGGGGTTCCCATGACGTGAAGCAGCTTCTAACCTATCTCCGCAGCATGCCCGCCGCGGATGTCCTGATCGCATTGATCGGTGGCCGTTTGCCCGCGCTTCGTACCGCCGAGGGTCAGCTGCTCGTCAAAGGAGCACTCGCGAGTGAGGCGAAGGCGATCGGCGCGCTGGCGGCCCGGGGCCATGCCGGCGATTCGCTGACCGTCAAGCGGCTGCTGGCAATGGGTGCCCGTGAGGTGAAGCGGCTCACGATCGATGTCGTCAGCCGCTGGGACCGGGAGGTCTTCAAACCGATGGGGGACAACGCGCAGCCCCTGGCGGAGGACATTACGGCCAAGACCAAAACTGGGCGACGGATGTTACCTCAACAGCTTGTTGACTTCGCCACTGGCGGCATCACCTACGAAGGCGAAGCCGGGATCGAGCGCGTGCTGCTGGTCCCTTCGATCGTGACCCGGCCATGGATCACGATTTCAGAGTGGGATACCACCAAGATCATTTGCTATCGAGCCGGTCTCGCTGGCGCGACGGCGTCCGGCGAGCCGACTAAAGACATGGTGCTCGTCTACCGGGCGCTCGGCGATGAAACGCGGCTCCGCCTGCTGCGCGAGCTATCGGCCGGGGATCGCCGCCTCGCGGAGCTGGCGCCGGCCCTGGGCCTTTCGAAGTCGACGCTTCACGGTCACCTGGCAGTCCTGCGGTCCGCCGGGCTGATCCGGCTCAGCCTGGGCGCGGAGAAGAAGTACGGATTGCGCCCGGGTCTCCCGGACCTGAACCGGCTGCTCGCCGAATATATCGGTCGCACCTAGGACTCACTCCTTGCAGGAGCATCCCGCCGCGGGACTGCGATCTTTGCCATTACGCGCTCGAACAAGTCGTAGGGCTGCGCGCCCATCACGAGATAGCGGTCGGCGATGACGTGGGCCGGGATGCCGTTGATGCCAAGGTCTTCCGCTTCACTTCGACGTGCGTCGAGGTAGTCGCCGAAGCGATCCTCCGTGACGGCCACCTCCATGCCGTCGATATCGACGCCGGCGCGCGCCGCGATGTCCCGCAGGACAGCCATGTCGGAAACGTCGCGCCCCTCGTCCCAGTACGCCTTCATGAGTTCCTCGTGCATCGCCTCGAAACGACCCTGCTCTCGGGCGAATTCGGCCGCCTGCAGGGCGGGCCGAGAGTTGATCAGCCGCTCGTGCAACCTCAGGGTCAGCCCGACGGTTGCGGCTAGCCGGTTCACCCCTTCCTGGGCCCGCGCCATGTAGGCGGCGGGGAGGACCTCCTCGCGAAGGCGGCCCTCCGGCGGGATCTCCGGGTGCAGCTCGAATGGCACCCACTCGATCTCGACGTCGTATTCCCGCTCCAGTCGCGCGACTCCGACCGAGTCGATGTAGCAGAAGGGTCAGACGTAGTCGGAGTAAATCCGGACGGGGGTGGGCATGCAGCGAGAATAGCCGGTACAATCCGAGTTAGCACTCGGTGATCGAGACTGCCAATCATGCTGGAGCCCAGCCCGCTCGATGAGCGCAAGCAGCAGATCCTGAAGGCCGTCGTCTCCGACTACACCGTGACGGGGATGCCGGTCGGCTCTCAGGTGCTCGCCGCCAAGTACTTCATCGCGCTCTCCTCGGCGACCATCCGCAACGAGCTCGCCGACCTGGTCGGTACCGGGTACCTGCAGCAGCCCCATACCTCGGCCGGCCGCATCCCGACCGACCGCGGCTACCGCTATTTCGTGGACTTCTTGATGGAGCCGGAGGCCGCCTCCGCGACGGTCCGGCGGACCGTCCGCCAGGAGTTCGAGAGCGCGCCGCGTAGCGTCGACGGCATCCTGGAGAAGGCGGCGATGGTGCTGTCCCAGGTCACCGAGAACGTCTCGCTGGTCACGGCTCCCGAGGTCAGCGAGTCCCGGATCAAGCACATCGACCTGGTATCGCTCGAACCCCAGTCGGTGTTGATCATCCTCGTGCTGGAAGGCAACCTCATCAAGCAGCAGGTCGTCCACCTCGAGCGGGCCACCACCCAGGAGGACCTGAGCCGGATGGCCGCCATGCTGAACCAGAAGGTCAAGGGTCAGACCGCCGATGAGCTCTCGAGCCGGCTGGACCTCCTTGGTCCAGACCGGGCTGAGCAGCGCCGGATCATCGAGCGGCTGATCGAGTCGATCACGACCCACCAGGCACAGCGACAGACGATCGTCCTGCACGACGGCGTGCGTAACCTGCTCCGTCATCCCGAGTTCGTCGAGGTTGGCCGCCTGGAAGAGCTGATGGAGTTGCTCGAGCAGGGCGCCCAGCTGGCGAGCATCCTGCAGCAGGTCGAGTTCGAGAAGGATGTCGAGATCGTCATCGGGCGCGAGAACACCAGCAGCGGGCTGCGGGAATGCAGCCTGGTGCTGACCACGTACAAGATGGCGGACCGGATTCGTGGCACGATTGGGGTCATCGGGCCGACCCGCATGCACTATGGCCAGGTGGTCGCCCGGGTGCGATTGGTGAGCCACGCCACCTCCGACGTGCTGGCCCATCTCGGCAACTGATTCGTCGACTTTCCCTATGGGTAGAAAGCAAGACATGCCACCCCAGCACGGATCCCCGGACCAACCGGAGCCAGGCGCGCAAAAGAGCCGCCCCGGCGTCGTCGACTCCAGGGCCAGCTCGGCCGTCGATTCCGAGCACACCGCCGCCGGCCAGGATCAGCCCTCGATCGATCCCGAGTTGCAGGCCGCGCGCGACGAGGTGCAGGCGAACTTCGGCCGCTATCAGCGACTCGCCGCCGACTTCGAGAACTACAAGCGGCGCACTCGCCAGGAGCTCGCCGACCGCACGCAGTATGCCAACGAGGAACTGCTGCGCAAGCTGCTTCCCATCCTCGACAATCTCCGCCGCGCCCTGGACCATGCACCCGAAGGCATCGACCGAAACTGGTTCGAGGGTCTGCGGATGGTGGTGCGCCAGTTCGAGGACACCCTGCAGGCGCAGGGCGTATCGCCCATTCCGGCCGTCGGCGAGAAGTTCGATCCGTCTCAGCACGAGGCGATTGCCCGGGAGGAAACGGATGAGCATGAAGAGGGCACAATCGTCGAGGAAATGCAGCCCGGTTACCGGCTTCACGAGCGCGTGCTCCGTCCGACGCTGGTCAAGGTTGCTCACCCTCGGGCGTTAAAGTCCTAGTACTTCCCAGTGGCGATCAAGCGCGACTACTACGAGGTCCTCGGCGTATCTCGGACGGCGACCGCCGAAGAGTTGAAGCGCGCCTATCGCAAGCTGGCGCTTCAGTTTCATCCGGACCGTAATCCCAACGATCCGCAGGCGGAGGCCCGCTTCAAGGAAGTCAACGAGGCTTACGAGGTCCTGAGCGACCAGTCCAAGCGTCAGCGCTATGACAGCTTTGGCCACGCGGGTACCCAGGGCATGCCCGGTTTCGACTTTGGTGGCGCCGGGTTCGGCGGCATCAACGATATCTTCGACATGTTTTTCGGCCAGGCAGCCGCAGGTCGCGCGCGCACCGGCCCGCGCCGGGGCGCCGACCTTCGACTCGACATACGGCTGACGTTCGAGGAAGCGGTCTTCGGAGTCGAGCGCGAGCTCACCATCCCGCGAGCCGAGCCCTGTTCGGCCTGCCAGGGGACTGGCGCCGAGACCGGCACCTCGCCACAGACCTGCCCGCAGTGCCGCGGCGCCGGCCAGGTGCGGCGGGCCACGCAGTCGATCTTCGGACAGATCGTCAATGTCGCCACCTGCCCACGGTGCAACGGCGAGGGCAGGGTCATCGAGAAACCCTGCCGAACTTGCGGCGGCAGCGGTCACCGCCCCGGCGAGAAGAAAGTGCGGGTCAGCATTCCGGCCGGCGTCGACAGTGGCTCGCAGATCCGCCTCAGCGGTGAAGGCGAGGTCGGTCCACGTGGCGGCGCAGCCGGTGACCTGTACATCGTCATCCAGGTCAAACCCCATTCCGTCCTGAAGCGAAACGGCACCGACGTCGTCTATGAACTGCCCCTGAGCGTGGCACAGGCCGCCCTGGGCGACACGGTGGAAATCCCCACGGTGGACGGTCCCCAGCACCTCGATATTCCGCCCGGGACGCAATACGGAAAGACGATCCGGATCCACGGTCGCGGCATCCCGCACGTGCGCACCGGACGTCGCGGCGACCAGCTGGTGTTCGTGCGGGTCGTGATCCCCACCAATCTGACCGAGGAGCAGAAGCAGGCGATGCGCCAGCTGGGCGGCGTCAACGGCAAACCGCAGCCGATCGAGAAGGGCTTTTTCGACAAGTTCAAGCACGTCATCGGGCTCGAGTAGCGACCGCTCGAGGTTCCGTACACTAGGCCCGGTGTCGACGGCGTTTCGCATCGTCCTGTTGATCGCCGCGGCCGCCGTCGTGATCGCCTTGCTGATCGGGCCGGCCTGGCGCGGCAGCTTCTACCGGAGCTGGCTGCGGCCGCGCCTGGTGGCGCTGGGATTGCTGCTCGTGCTGATGGCCGCCGGCGAGTACGTCTATCGCATCTTCATCGCCATCAAGAACCGCTGATGGCGCGCTCCTTTCACGTCACCTTTCTGCGGAGCGGGAAGACGGTCGACGTAGCCGAGAACGAAGGCATCCTCGGAGCCGGGCTGCGGGCCGGCCTGCCGCTGGCTTTCGATTGCCAGAAAGGCCGCTGCAAGACCTGCATGGTCAAGGTCGACGGGATCATCGACCAGACCGATGCGTGGTTGATCAGTAACGAGGAGCTGGCCGAGGGCTACGCACTGATCTGTGTCGGCAAACCGCGTAGCGACCTTCGAGTCCACGCCTGATGCGCTTCACCATCATCGACCTCATCATCCTGGTGGCGCTCGTCTTCGCCGTCAGCAGCGGCTATCGCCGCGGCTTCTGGCTTTCGCTGGCGCAATATGCCGGGCTCGTGCTCGGTGTCGTCATCGGGGCCGCCCTGGCACCGGTGCTGATGGATGCGCTCAATCTCTCCGACTCGACGGTCCGTTCGCTGATGGCCGTGCTGGTGCTGGTCATCCTCGGCGCCATCGGGAGCAGCGTGGGCTACTGGGTCGGCGAGCCGATCCGCCTTCGTTTACTGGCGCGGCCAAAGAGTGGCCGGATCGACAGCGTGGCCGGCGCCGTCTTCTCCGCGCTCGCGCTGCTTTCGGTCTCCTGGTTCCTGGGGCTGAGTCTTGCCCGGGTCCCCACGCCCCAGGTGGCGAGCGCCATCCAGCGTTCGGCGGTCCTGCGGGCCCTGGATTCCGTCTTTCCCCGTCCGCCGGCGTTCCTGGCGCGCGTCGAAGCGATTATTGCGGGCGTCAACGTCCCGGCCGCGTTCGCCGGACTGGAGCCGGTTTCACCCTCCCCCCAGCCGCTCCCGGCCTCGGTCAATACCCCCGGCATCCAGGCGGCCGCCTCGGAAACATTGAAGATCCGCGGCTTTGGCTGCGGGGGCATCGTCTTCGGCAGCGGCTTCCCGGTCGGACCCGGCATGGTGTTGACGAACGCCCACGTGGTGGCCGGGACCCAGGGGACGACGGTGCTCAATCCCAGCGGCCGCGGCCTCAGTGCCCGGGTCGTTCTCTTCGACCCCGAGCGTGACGTGGCCATTCTCTACGTGCCGCGGCTCGCGCTGGTGCCCCTCAGCCAGGCGGCTGCGCACCCCGGCACCCAGGGGGCGGCGATCGGCTACCCGGGTGGTGGTGGTGAGCAGGTCAAGCCCGCGGTGGTCAACGGCCAGGTGAGGGCGGAGGGGCGTGACATCTACGGACAGAACCTTGTCGTGCGGAGCATCTGGATCATGCAAGCCGAGGTACAACCGGGAAACTCGGGCGGACCTTTGGTGGACCTCGACGGCAACGTGGTCGGCGTCATCTTCGCCGCCTCCACCAGCCAGCCGGGTCAAGCGTACGCGCTGACGGACGCCGAGGTGCAATCCGATATCGACAAGGCCCAGGGACGGACCGATGCGGTCCCGATCGGGCCCTGCGCCATGTAGGCGTCTACGGACTGGACTGCGGCGTCGGTTGGGCGCTCGGCACGGCTTGCTGGCCCTGGATCGTCATCTCGCCGGAGATCAGGTAGGGCCCGCGACCGTTCTCGCGGATGAACCCCATGGTGACCATCATGAGCATGGTCAGGATCGTCATCAGCATCAGGATTCGCTGCTCGCCGCGGCGGGCGGATCCCCAGACGACGCCCGGCAGGCCGCGAAGGTACCAGACCACCGCCGCGATCGCGATCAGCGTGTAGAACATCAGCGCCAGGACCTTCCAGGGGATCATCGATCCCAGCGGATTGATCAGGCCGCCGTCCCAGAACGGGCGGTTGAGGCCCGCGGCGGCCACCGTCTCGTAGGAGAAGCCGAGGGCGTAGGGCTGGGCCGCGAGCAGCGTCGTCAGCACCATCCCCACGGCCAGCAGCTTCAGGATCCCCGACCCACGGGCCTCATCCGTGCGCAGCCGGCGGGCGAAATAGAGGGTGGCGGTGAGGAACATGATCCCGAGCAGGGTGATCTGCCAGAGGAAGACCGGGCTGAGCGAGCCGAACATCATCTTGTACCAGCTGCCGTAGCTGTGCAGCTGGATCTCTTTGGCATAGGAATAACCGACAACGGGCTGGAGCAGCGTCATCGAAACGCCCCACAACAGCCCAAAGCTGCCAGCCCAGTCGTAGAAGCGCTTGTTCTCGGCAGTCTTCGCCCGCAGGTAGCGGATGGCGCAGAAGCCGCCGAAGGCAAATCCGATGTAGGCGAGGTTGCCGACCGTCCGATGCACCGTGAGCGGGTACGACGTGGGGTTGAGGGCGAGCCGGACGGGATTCTGCGGATTGGTGGGCGTCAGCATGTAGCTGGCGATGACGTCGATCATGTAGACCTGCAGGAAGGAGGCGACGGCCAGCAGGCCGCCGATCGCCATGTGCACGCCCTTGAAGGCGCGCATCGGCTCCCAGGTGTAGTACCAGAGGTAGGCGAGGCTGACTTGTAGGACGAAGGTCCAGGCCTCGATGAACAGCGGCCACCACCCGATCGTCACGATCGTCGTCCAGAAGTGTCCCCAGAAGCCGACCAGCAGCACCGTGATCAGCAGGATGGCGATCGTGGAGCTGACGCTGAAGTAGTAGGTGATGAAGCGGCCGAGGCCGTGGGCGAGGCGGTCGTAGTTGCGACGCTGCCGCACGTAGCCGAGGAACTCGATCGCCGGCCCCAGCTCCGCGGCGCCGCTGACGAGCCCCGCGATCAGGATGTGCAGCGAGAACAGGCTGCCGATCGCGATCTGGGCGCCGACGATGTTGTTTCCCTGTGGGGCTTGCGCCGGCAGCTGCGTCTGCAGCCCGTGGAACGCCGGGGCGATGAGGGCGAGCAGGGCGATCACAGGTTGAAGAGCCGGCCCGAGCCGAGCAGGGTCAGGATGACGACAAAGAGCACGGCGAAGGCGCCGGGCACCATCACGGCGGGACGTTCGAAGGGGTTGCGTTCAGGGCCGCGATCGATGAAGGGCAGCGCGAGGAGCAGCAGGACGCCGCCGGTCGGCAGCACCAGCACCAGGGGAATCAGCTGCTGCGGCACCAGCACGAGAAGTTCGTCCAGCGGCAGGAAGAACCATTCCGGTACCGGCGTGTAGCTCGTCGTCGCCGGATCGGCGATCGCCTCGAGCGGAGCGCCGATCGCGACCGCCAGGATGAAGACGACGATCACCAGCGCGGCCGAGACGATCCCGTCCTTGAAGGTTTGATGGGGATAAAAGTCCTCGGTTTGCAGGGGTGCGGCCCAGAGTTCCTCGGAGGGCGCGGCCGGGTAAGGTGGCTCGATCGGTCGCTGGGCGGGCGCGGGTGGGACGTCGACACCCTCGCGGCTCTTGTATGCCCCGCGATAATTGATATACGAGCCGAACTCTCCATGTTTGCGCAACAGGGCAAGGTGGGCGCCGATCAGCGGAAAGAGGATGGCGGGCAACAACCACACGTGGATGCCGAAGGTCCGGCTCAACGTGATCGGCCCTACCGTGTCAGCGCCGCGCCAGAGGGCGCGGATGAAGGAGCCGATGAACGGGGTGTAGGCCGGAATGTTCGTCACCACCACGGCGGTCCAGTACGCCGCCTGGTCCCAGGGGAGGAAGGCGCCGGTGATCGCCATGCCAAGCACGAGGACGAACAGACCGACGCCGGTCACCCAGTTGAGCTCGCGCGGCCGCTTGTACGAGCCGGAAAAGAAGGTGCGCACCATGTGCAGGCCGATCACGAACAGCAAGATGTACGCCGACCAGAGGTGGATGCCTCGGACGATGGAGCCGAAGGCGTCGTGCTCCTTGAGGTAATTGAGGCTCTGCCAGGCCTCGGTCACGGACGGGACGAAAAGCAGCGTGAGGAAGATGCCGGTGACCAGCTGAAGAATGATCAATACCAGCGTCGCGCTCCCCAGCGTGTAGAACCAGGCGCCGCGGACCGGCACCGCCTCGTAAAGGCCCTTGCGCAGCAGGCTGCGAATGGCGGTGCGCTCATCGAACCATTCGTAGGCAGCGCTCAGCCGGCGGCGCACTAGATCTCCTCGGTGAAGCGGTTCTGCACGAAGAGCGTGGTGCCGTCGGTGCGATGGACGTACTGCGGCAGCGGCTTGGGGGGCGGGCCGCCCACGTTTGCGCCGTTGATGTCGTACAGACCGCCGTGACAGGGACAGAGAAACTGATGCAGCGCGGTTTCCCAGCGGACCGGGCACTGCATGTGCGTGCATACGTTGGAGAAGACCTTCGTGTTATCACCGGTCTTGACGACGTAAACGGCCAGGTTCTCCTCCGCCGTCGTCCAGACGTCCTGTGGGAAGGCGACCTCGAACTTGGTCGGCTCGCCGTCCGGCACGCCAGCGATGTCGCCGACTTTTCGCCAGACGGCCTGTTGCTGGCGGAAGAGCGGAGAGATCAGGAAGCCAACGATCGGAATGCCCAGCAGCACGGCGATGACGGCGCCCGAGACCTGGGTCCCCAGGACGCCGAACTGACGGCGGCTCAGCCGCCGCGGGTCACGATGCCCCATAGCGAATGAACCCGTAGAGGACGCCGGCCGTGCCCAGCACGATGACCAAGAGCACGACAGTCACGGCGGTACCGATCAGCCAGAACGTGAGGGGGGTCTGGCCGCGCGCCTGGCGAAACCAGCGCACCAGGCCGAATGCCACGACCCCAACGAGGAGCAGCGTCAGGCCGATCATGACGGCCGAAATCAGCGCCAGGTAAAAGAACGTCTGGAGCGAGCCCATTACGGATAGAAGCCCTTCGACGGGGCCTGGAAGATCCCGTAGCTGTCCGACTCCTTCATGACGCCGTAGATGGTGTAGTCGCTGCGCGCCGTCGTCCGGATGACGCCCATCAGGAGGAAGAGCAGCAGCGCGCTGGCGCCAGTCACGGCCAGCGTCACCTGGCTGGATCGTCGAAGATCCGCGCCCTTTAAGCGGGCTCGTGGCCGCGATAGAAGCCAGTGCAGCAGGCTGAGCAGCACGGCAACGCCGAGCGCCACGTAGCGCAACCAGAACAGGCCTTTCGGGAAGAGCGCGGCCGGCGCCATCGTGATCAGCGATGCCAGCGCCACAAGGCCGGTCAGGATAGGCCCCGCCGCCGTCGACCGGGACTGCCAGAAATAGAGGTTGGTACCGACGAGAAGGATGGCGATGAAGGTAACCTGCACCAACCAGAGCCAGGCGAAGGGTCCCTCAAGCGAGTAATGGAAGGCGCCAGGGGAAGCCTGCTTGATACTCTCGACGAAAACCGCTCCCAGCACGACCTGGACTGCGAGCGTGACGAATCCAACCACCAGGCTGGTACGCGCCGCCCAGTGGAAATACAGCCGGTTGGCGGGCAGGCGGCTAGCGGCGGCATAGACCGCGGCAACGGCGGCAATGAAGAACGAGGCCCACGACAGGTTGCCGACGAAGCGATGGCCCAGCTCGGGCCAGTAGGAGGCATTGAAGAAGGCGCCCGTACCCTGGCCGGCCTGGGGCGTCAGGAGATAGCTGTCGAGGGCCACGATGATGAACAGAAAGATGTGCTCGGTGGCCGCCGTCGCGTAGCCGATCAGGATGTGCGCTCCCTTCCGTAGGCGGAAGCGGTCCCAGCGAAGGTTGTAGAGGAGGATACCGCCCAGGGTCAGGAACCAGATGCTGAAGGCGACGACCGAGGGCCAGAAGAAGAGCGTGATGAGGGAAACGAAGAAGGTCGGGTAGAGTCCCACCAGTACGATCACCGCGAACCCGCCCAGCGTCGCGCCCAGGCTGAAGATCTTCAGGTTGACATTGCCCAAGGAGCGGGCAAGCCGCTCGTAGCGGGGGTCCTCTCGGCGCAGTCCGATCCACTCGTACGTCGGCCCCAGCACGAGGGCGCCCATGGTAAAGGAGCCAAAGATGATGTGGACCAGGAAGAAGATGCCGACCGCCCAACGATTGGTGATGAAGGGCAACTGGATCCCCGGCTGATTGATGGAATACGACGCGGCGAGCAGGCCTGCGATCGCCATTGGGCGGTCAGTCCGACTCGAGAACGCGCCGTCCGAGGCGGCCGGTCAGGCCGGCGGCGCCAACGAGGAAGCCGAAGCCACCAAGCAGTGTTTCCCAGGCCAGCAGGTTGGGCTGACCGCCCAGCGCGCCTACGAGTGCCTCGTGGAGGTAAGTGAACGGCAGGAGGCGCGAGACGGCGAGCAGCGCCGGCTCGGTCAGCGAGGTAAAGACCCCCGACAGGAAGAGCAGCGGCAGCAGCGTGATGAACACGTAGAGCATCACCTCACCCGGCGAGTCGGAGAGCGTGCTGGCGACCGCGCCCATCAGGTTGCCGATCAGAAGCACCGCGGCGACGCTCAGCACCAGTGCCGGCCACCACGCGAATTGGGAGGGGTGGCGCACGGCGATGAGCAACAGAACAGGGGTGACCTGCAGGAAGTCGATGAGCGCGCCGATCGACAGCCGCTCGATCAGCAGCCGTCCCGGCGTAACGGGCAGTGTTCGATAGCGCAGGGTCAGACCGCTCTGGCGCTCGCGGGTCAAGACCGCGCCCGCCCCCAGCGCTCCGATGATCGCGATCAGCATGGTCAGGGTGATGGCGGCGTACACGGGCGGCGCGGCGATCACCAGGGGAATGCCGAAAACAAGCGGAAAGGCGAGCTTGATCACGAGTGCCCTGCGCCGCTGGGCAAACTCCACCAGCTCTCGCTGCCAGATCGTCCCGGCGACCATCATCGATGCGCCGCCGGCAACGCCACGCCGGTCAACTTGAGGAAGACGTCGCCCAGGTTCGGCCGCCGAACTCGCATGTTGCTGACCATGTCCGCAGTGCCGTTGAGCACCGCCAGCACCTGGGCCGGGTTGGCGCCGCGTGCCAGGATGATGTGGACGGTATCGCCCTCGACGTTCGCCGCCTCGACGGCCGCCAACGCGCGAAGGCTTTCGAGAGCGATTGGCGAGTTCACCTGAAGCTGGACTTCCTTGGACCCGGCGACCTCGGTTAGCAGTTGTGGCACGTGGCCCTCGCGGATCAGCCGGCCGTCGTGGAGGAAGATCACGTAGTCACAAAGGCGTTCAGCGAGGTGGACGTCGTTGGTCGCCAGAACTACGGCCGTGCCGGTCAGGCTGAGCAGCTGGAGCCGCTCGATCAGGTCGAGCTCGGCGCGGTAGTCGAGGGCGAGTGTGGGCTCGTCGAGCAGCAGGATGGAGGGGCGGTGGACGAGGGCCTCAACGAGGGTGAGCTTTCGCTTCATCCCCAGCGAGTACTCATCGACCACCTGCTCGCGGGCGTCCCACAGGCCGGACCATCGGAAGAGCTCGTCGAGGCGGTCGCGGGCGAGCTGGTCCGGCAATCCGAACTGGTGGGCAAAGAACCAGGCATTTTGGTAGCCGGTCATCTTGTCGAAGTGCGCCGGCTGGTCGAGCATGACCCCGAGCCGTCGCCGCACCGATGGGTCGTGGGGATTGGCGTTGCCGAACCAGGCGATATGTCCGCCGGTGGGCGTGGCGGCGGTCGCCAGCATGCGGAGCAACGTCGTTTTCCCTGACCCGTTGGGGCCCATCAGGCCCATCACCTCGCCGGCGGCGAGCTTGAGCGTGATGTCGAAGACACCCTTCCCTCCGCGATAGGTGCGGGTCAGCCCGGTCGCCGCGAGCGGGCTAGGCTCGGAAGCCGTATCGACCTTCATGGAAATCGCCGGTCTCGATCCACTTCTGGATTACGACGTCCATCACCTTGCTCGTGACGCGCTCTTCCCCAAGCTCCTGGGCGCTGCCCTCGACCGCTGCCATTACCTGGCCTTTGACAAACGCGGGCATGTTCTCGAGCCGTTGCTCGGCGGCCGGCTCCCAGGGCATCTGTGGACCTTTCTCCTGGAGCGCCTGCGAAACTTCGTCCCACATCTCGAACTTGACGTCCATCGCCTCGGGGGTGATCACCGGGCCGAGCCCCTTTTTGGCCGCAGTCCATTCGACGCGCCAGCGACTTAGCTCCCGGCAATAGGAGGGCAGATTGGCGAGGCGCGCTTCCGCCTCGGGCGACCAGGTGAACTGGTGCTCGAAGGTTTTGGGGCTGAGCGGATGTCCGTAGCCGATCTTGATCCCCAACCGCTCGAGAAAAGCCGCATTGATCGCCTCCGAGGTTCGCGCGGCGCGCGATTCGGCCGCATGCTGGGCGAGCTCGCGAGCGCGGGACGGGTCGAATTTTTCCTGGGCGCGGATCTCGACCTCGTTGAGCCGTCGGACCCCATCCTCGGTCCAGCCCGGCGATGGCTCGCGCGGCTCGGCGCCGTTCCCGTCCGGGTGGCCGTGTACTTTCAGGGCGGCCTCGACCACCTCGGGTGAGTGCGCCTTGAGCGCCTGGTCCATCATCATCCGTGCGTCGACGAGGCCGCCCTCGACGACATCGCGGGTGATGGTCTCGGCCCGGATCTTCCGGGCGAACTCCTCGACCTTGGTGCGGGCCATCATCCGCATGAAGCCGCCCGGCACCCGCTCCATCCGCGCCGCTGCCTCGTCGGTCCAGGTCAGTTGCGCCTCGCCCACCGGCTTTGCCGCCGCCGGCAGAGTGTCGCTGACCACCTCGGCGACCGGCCCGTACGCCTCATCCAGGTTGGCGTCGGCGAAATCGCGGGTGATGCTGGGAAGGCGCTGCACCCGGGCGATTTTTTCGATGCGCGCCTTTACGCGGCGCCGTTCGTACCCCTTGGGGACGCGGTTGAGAATCTCCTTGGCGTCGGCTGTCCACTTGACCTTGAAGCCGTCGAACGCCTCTTCCTCCTCGGTGCCTCCCTCCCTGGTGGCGGCCGCCGCGACCGCGGCCTTGTCAACCGGCTGGAAGCTGGTACCCGCGCAGACCGGGCATTCCTGCGGCTTCTCCACGCGCGCCGGACGCCCGCACCGGCGGCAGATCCAGGTGGCGGTGCCCTCGTCGCCGCCCATCGCGGCCTTCGCCCGCGCCGGCTCGACCCCCATGGCGCGGGCCGCGTGCTCGGGCATGACCTCGGAGACGGCGAGGTCGATGATCGAGGAGCTGATGACGGAATGCCCGCGTTCCATCGCATAGCGGCAGATGGCGGTGCGAGTGATCGCGCGGAAGGCCGCGGGAACCCGCTCCATGCGCGCTTCGGCCTCCTCCGTCCAGGTCACGCTCGCCTCGGCCTGCACGTCGACAGGTGGCACGAAGGTGCGGCTCGACAGCAGCACGCTGACCGGCGCCAGGCGAAGCAGGTTGTCCGTATTGCTGCCGAGGTCCATCTGCGCGGCGGAATGGACGCCAATGCGCCCGATCACCAGCAGCCAGGGCGGGTCCTGGCGGACGTACTGCAGGACCTTCTTGAAGGCCTTGCCGTCGAAGAGCGTGGTTTTGACCTCGATCCCCTCGTCGCGCGCCACGGATTGCGCCACCCGCAGATGGGACTCGTAGATCTTGGCGAGGCCGGTGTCGATGATCTCTTCGTGCAGCTGTTCCTGCTCTTTGAAGCGGAACACCTTCGATGCTTCGGCCGACAGCACGTCGACGATGCCATTGAACATTGCGTAGTGGAGGTAGGGGTCGTAGACAGACACGGCCTCGACCTGCTTCTCGAAAATCCGCGCGAGATCGATCGCGGTCCGCAAGCCGGCGAAGGATTGGGGGCTACCGTCGATGGCGACCACGATCCGATTGGAAGCGTCATCGCGAAACGGATGGGTGTCGCGAACCACGAGGGAGTCGACGCGGATGCGGCGCACGACGCGGTCCGTCACGCTCCCGACCAGGCTGTCCTTGACGGCCCCCATGCCAAGCGCCCCCAGCACCACCAGGTCGTAGTCAGACGCGGCGATATCGTCGACCAGACATTCCCAGTTCTTGCCGTCGAACGTCTTGTACTCAAACGGTAGGCCGGCGCGATCGCAGGCGGTCTTCATCACGTCCAGGTAGGAATCAGAGATCAGCTGCAGGCCGCGCGTGATCAGCGAGTCATGGATCTTGCGCTGGCGCTCGAGTTCCTGCTCGTGCTGGTACTCCTCCGGCAGCGTGTACTCCATCTGCTTGAAGCGCACGTCGTGCATGCGGGCGGCGTAGACATGGCTGCCCACCAGGGTCGCTTTCGTGGCGCCGGCCAGCCGGACCGCCACCTCGATGGCGGCGTTGGAATGGTCCGAGTTATCAAGGGGGACGTAAATCTTCCCGAACACCGGCGGCTCCCTCCCATACAGCGGCGTAATGCCCTGACTTGATATTGGCAGACCGCGACAAGCTGCGCAATTCAGGCGCCATTCGATGATATCGGCGTGGCCGCCTAAGCTACCGCAAAATGCCCCAGCTGCCGCCCCAGGATTCGCCCGGCTGGAGAACGATCAGCCCGTCGCCGCTGCGGAAGGCGTTCGGGGCGCAGGTCATCGGTTCGATCGCGATGCTGCGTCGGCGGCGCGCTACGTCCGGGATCGCATCGGGCGTAAACACCATCAGGAATTCATAGACGGGCTCCATCCAGAGCGTGACCTGCGGCTTGCTCCCCGGCGCCTCGAGATGAACTCGGATCAACCCATCGCTGTCCGGAATCAGACTGGCGAACGCCGTGTCCATGCTGACGGACCCGATCGGCCGCAGTTCAAGGAAGTCGAAGGGGGTCCCGCGATTCGGCAACAGGCGACCCGTCGGGATCAGCCGGTCGTTGGCCTCGAGCCGCAGCAGCGCCGGCATCTTGAGGAGGGCCTGGTCGATCAGCGTGCCGACGGTGATGTAGGGATGATGGCCGGCACCAAAGGGGGCCGCGTGCCTGCCGAGGTTTTTCGCGGTCGTGCGGATGGTCAGGCCACCAGCCAAAAGTCGGTAATCGACGTCCAAGCGAAGGTTGAAGGGATAGCCCTCCTGCGGATCGAGGACCAGGGACATCAGCACGTGGTCATCGGCCTGGTGGAGTGCCGTCCACTTCACCCATCGGGTAAGCCCGTGCAGCGCGTTGTGCCGAGCTGGTTCGGTGAGCGGCGTTCGATACAGGGTGCCCTCGAATTCGTACTCGCCGTTCTCAATCCGGTTGGGCCAGGGAAGGAGCACCTGGCCGCGCGCGATCGGGCACACCTCGTCCTCTCGATACCCGTCGATGACGTCGCGGCCGTCGACCTCGTAGCTGCGGAGCCCGGCCCCCACCTCGGTCACGACCGCGCACTGATCTCCGGAGGTCAGGACGTACTGCTGACCGGATGGTGGGATGGCGGCCACTGCCACCGGATAATAGGATGGTGGCCCGCTTGAAGCTCTCCCTTTTTGGTCCTCCCCGAGACGAGCTGGCAGACACGGTCGATGGCGAGGTCCCCGAATGGATCGAGCGGCTGTACGAGAGCTACGGCACGAGCGCCGGCTCCGCACCGGCGAGCGCCTCGGTGCTGGCGCTGGGGGAGTCACTCGTTTACCGCCTGCGCAAGCTCTCCGTGCTGCTCAAGAAGATGGAAGCCCTGGGTTGGTCGATTAGTTCCCGCCACTGGGACCTCCTCGCCAGCACCGAGCTGGATGAGAGCGAGGCCCAGGCGCAGCTGGAGGCGGCGGGCGTCTGGTTGATCGCTCGCCAGCACGCGCCGGTTGACAAAGAGGGCAATGTGCGCTGGTCGCACGGGTTGCTCCCATAGCCGGCACGCCCGAGCTCGCCGAAGATACCGTCGACGCCGATCCGCTCAAGCAGTTCGCCGCCTGGTTCGCGGACGCGGTGGCCGCCGGCGAGATCCTCCCCGAAGCGATGACCGTCGCCACCAGCACGAGAACCGGTGAGCCGTCGGCACGCATGGTGCTGCTGCGAGGCGTCGACGAGCGAGGCTTCGGCTTCTTCACCAACTACGACAGCCAGAAGGGACGCGAGCTGGCAGAGAATCCGCGGGCGGCGCTCGTCGTCTACTGGCCGAAGCTGGGACGGCAGGTGCGAGTGGTTGGCGAGGTGGTCAAGCAGTCGGCCAAGGAATCGGCGGCCTACTTTCACAACCGTCCGCTGGCCAGCCAGCTCAGTGCTTGGGCGTCCCCGCAGAGTCAGGTCATTCCGAATCGGACCGTCCTCGAGGATTCCGTCGCGGCGCTGAGCAAACGCTATGAAGGCGGTCCCGTGCCCTTGCCAGAGAACTGGGGCGGCTACCGGGTGATTCCTGAGTCGATTGAGTTCTGGCAGCACCGCGAAAATCGACTGCACGATCGCATCCGCTACTCGCGACAGGCCAAGGGGTGGCGGATTGAACGGCTCGCTCCCTAAGAAGCTGAAGCCCCCACCCTGCCCTCCCCGCGAGCGGGGGAGGGACCTGGGCAGAGGCCTCTGGGAAAGGAGGGTGGTTACTTGTTGCGGTAGGCGACGGTCGCGGCGTCGAAGTTGTGGCTCGCGTCGTAGCTGCCGGCGGCGCTCAGCCGCATGCCGGCCTTAATGTCGTTGAGCGACCCGCTCTTGCGCTGGTGCTTGCCAACAATCTCGAAGTACTTGGTGCTGCCGTTGACGGTGAGCTTGACGTCCTTGCCATCGCGGGTGCGGATCGTGATCACGTTGCCATTGACGCTCTCGACTTTTCCCGCGACGTGCGCCCGGCCGATGCGGATGCGCTTCGCGTAGAGCTTGCCGTCACGCTCCTCGAAGCGAACGCCGACGTGGCTGTTGACTTCGATCTCCGACCAACCAGCCTTCTCGTTGCGGCCTTTGACCACGACAGTGGCATCTGTCCGCAGAAAGGTCTTGCTGCCCGCCTTCGCGTTCTTCACGGTCAACTGCGTGGCGCTGATGGCCGTGACCGTCCCGCCGAACACATCCTTCGCCGCCGGCCGCTGCGTTTTCGTTGGGTTCGCCGATGCCGTTGCCGCCGGTGCCGCCATGGCGCCGGTGGCGAGCACGCCCGCCAGAACGCCCGCGGTTGCGATTCCTGCGAATACCTTGCCGATCATTTCTGAACGACCTCCTGTTTTTTCGACGATTTCGACGACGCCATCGTCGCGCCGCCGGATGAGACCCACGGCGGCCCGCGCTTAGACGGGGCTGAGAGCCTCCGGTAAGGCGATCTTTACGGCAATTAGCCGGCTCGCGACTATTTCTCGTCCCGGATTTGACAGTCGGGTTAATGTCTGCGAAAGAGCAGACCCCCGTTACGTCTGCCGTAGCCTTGCGGCCGTATCGTCGGCCGCAATGGAACCGACGGTCGCCCTCCACCTTGCCGAGCCGGACTTCCCACCCGACACCCTGGAGGCAGCCCTCGCCGGCCGCGATTACGGCCCGATTACCGATCTCCTCAACGACGACACCATCAGCGAGGTCATGGTCAACGGACCCAACCAGGTATACATCGAGCGCAAGGGACAGCTGACCCCGGTTAACGTGAGGTTCGAGAGCGACGCCGAGCTGATCCGGGTGATTCGCGAGATCGCCTCATTCGTCGGCCGTCGGATCGACGACGAGTCGCCGATGGTGGACTGCCGCCTCCCCGACGGCTCGCGGGTCAACGCGATCATCCCGCCGCTGGCAATCGACGGCGCGTCACTCACCATTCGAAAGTTCGCACGCGATCCGTACACGGTCCAGGACCTGATCAATTTCGGCTCGCTGACCGCCGAGGCGGCGGGTTTTCTGGAGGCGTGCGTCAAAGCGCACTTCAACATCCTGGTTGCGGGGGGCACCGGGTCGGGGAAGACAACTACCCTCAACGTCCTCTCGTCATTCATTCCCGACAACGAGCGGGTGGTCACCATCGAGGACGCCGCCGAGCTCCAGCTCCGCCAGCCACACAAGGTCCGTCTCGAGTCGCGTCCCGCGCGGATCGACGGGACCGGGCGGATCAGCATCCGGGAACTGGTTGTCAACGCCCTGCGCATGCGTCCCGACCGGATCGTCATCGGCGAGTGCCGCAGCGGCGAGGCGCTCGACATGCTGCAAGCGATGAACACCGGGCACGACGGGTCGCTGACGACCATTCACGCCAACTCACCGCGCGACACGCTGGCCCGCCTGGAAACGCTGGTCCTCATGTCCGGCGTCGACCTACCGCAGCGCGCCATCCGCGAGCAGATCGCCTCGGCGATCCACCTGATCGTCCAGCAATCGCGCTTGCGGGACGGCTCGCGCCGCATTCTGAACATCACCGAGGTGGTCGGCCGCGAGGGCGACACGATCACGCTGCAGGACGTCTTCCTCTTCGAGGAAACCGGTGTCGACGGAAACGGAAAGCTCCAGGGCAAGCTCAGCCCCACCGGGATCCGCCCCACCGCCATGGCCAAGATCTACTCCAAGAAGGTGGCGCTTTCGCCGGCGCTCGCCGCCCTCTATCCCGACCGCAAAGCACCGGACTTCACAGTGGGGGTACGCCGATGAACCTTGTACAGCCGGAGCCGATCGATACGGAGATCGTGCGCGACATCGCGGCCGACATGCGGGGCGAGCTCGATCGCGTCCAGGAGCAGATGGCCGAGCTGACGCGCGAGCACAAGCGGGCGCAGACGCTCAAGCAGATTTTCGGACTGGACCCGCTCACGCGCGACCGCTTCAATCACCTGCACGCCAATATCGACCAGTACCCGGGGAAGATGGCGGAGCTGCAGGAGGAAGAGCGGCTGCTGAGTCGCTGGCTCGACCGCTGTCGCGACCTGCTCGAACGGAAAGCCGCCTGACGCGATAATTGCGCTATGGAGCCCGCGACGGGCCTAGAGCCGTTCTTCGACACCGCCGAGCGGCTCGTGGCTGATCAGGGCGCCAACCCGGCAGCGTTCGCGCTCATCGGCGACCTGCTTCGGATCGTGGCGGCCGATGCAACCCTGATCGACGAATCGAAACTGGATGCGCTTCATCAGTCGAGCGCACAGGCGACGATTCTCGGTCACGGACCCGCGGGATCGACGCTGATGCTGGGGCGCTTTTCGCCCGAGGCGCCGACCCCCGTCCACAATCACAACTCGTGGGGCGTCCTTTGCGTGGTACGCGGGCGCGACCGACACATCCTGTGGAGGCGTCAAGACGACGGCTCTCGGATGGGGCGGGCACAGCTGGAAATCATCGAGACTCGCGAGCTGGCCCCGGGAGACGTGGCCTGGTTTCCGGATGTCCCCGGTGATATCCACAGCCAGCAGGGGATCGGGGAGGCCGCCTGGGAGCTGGTGTACTTCGGCCGGGATCCGAATGCCCGGCCGCGGATGTACTTTGACCCGGAGACCGGTCGTGTCGAGGAGCGCGCCGCCGTTTAGACCGGGCTAGATCTCGAGCGCGCGGACGATGAAGTCGCGGCTGCCGTCCCAGGTCCAGCAGGTCTGCAGCGTCAGGGTCGAGCTCGGGGTCGAGCCCAGCGGCCACATCTGGGTGTTGCTGACGATGGTCGTTGAGCTGACCCTGTAGGTGTGGATGCGGCCCGAGGGATCACCGTACTGGACAATATCGCCGGCGCGCAGGCCCAGGATAGGCGTGAAGACTCCGGGATTGTGCGCCATGACATAGATGTTGTTGGCGCCGGCGCAACTCCAGCGCCAGGCACCCCACCGCGGAACCGGCGCGCGCCCCAGGCAGTCGCTGTACCAGCCGACGGGTTGGCTGAGACCGAGCCGCGGGATCACGATCGTGTTGGCGCGGACGACAGGTGCCGGCGCCGGTGCAGGCGGCGGCGCGACCGGTTGGGGCGCGGTTGCGACGGGAGCCGCAGCCGCCGGCATGGCAGTGGCAGCCGCGGCGGCCAGCACCTGCTGGGCGGCGAGGGCCGCTTGCTCCTCTCTCGCTCGTTGCACGAACAGGCGATGGTCGCCGGCCTCGACGGCCGCACTCTCGGCGCGATGCGCGGCTGACGCCGGCGTGATCGCCGTGGGATGTGAGGTGAGTAGGGGAAAGCTGAGGAGCCACACGGCGATGCCGCCCAGCAGGGGAGCCCGCCAGCGGCGCAAAACACCGGCCATGGGTCGCGCAACGCGCGGGCGGCGGCAAGGTTTGCGCCGTTTACACGATCGTCACGGCTTGGCGATTTGCGGCACTGAGTGATCTCATTTACGAATTCTTGACATCGTTCCCGCTCCTTGTTTAGCCTTGATGAGACGCTCCATCAGGCATATCCACGGGAGGGAATGATGCTCAAGAGAACGCACTCGTCGTGGCGCGCCCGCATTGCCAGCCGGTTCGGGGTACCGATGGCGCTTCTCGGCCTCGTGGCGGGAGTTTCACCCCTGACGGCCGGTCTTGCAGCCGACGCGGCAAGCTCGAAGCAGACCTTCATCGTTCTGTACCGGGGCTCGTCGGTTCCCGCCAGCGCTTCCGCGAAGATTGCCCAGGCTGGTGGGACCCTCGTGTACAGCTACAACGCGATTGGTGTCGCGATCGCCCAGTCGTCGGATCCGGCTTTCGGCTCGTCACTTGGTAAGAACGCTGATGTTGAGGGAGCGGCCGCTACTGCCGCCTTCGCAACCCAACTCAAATCCGACCAGGTCGCGGATGCCAGCGGTCCACCACCCGGTAATTTGCCGAATGCCCCAGCCACGGACGCCGACACGTTCTCCGGGCTGCAATGGGACATGCGCCAGATCAAGACTCCGCAAGCGCATGCCATCACCGGGGGTAGCCCAGCGGTCCTGGTAGGCGACATCGACACAGGAATTGACTTCAACCATCCCGATCTTCGCCAGAACATCGATGTCGCGGACAGCGCCAACTGCTTGACTGGCGCTCCCGTCCAGGGCACCGCAGCGCAAGACGGCAATGGTCACGGCACGCATACAGCCGGGACCATCGCAGCGGCCGCCAACGGCATCGGCATCGTCGGCGTCGCCCCGAATGTGAGGATTGCCGCCATCAAGGCGGGGACGGATGTTGGCGGCTTCTTCTTTCCCGAAGCGGTCGTGTGCGCCTTCATGTGGGCCGGCACCCGCCACATGAAAGTGACGAACAACAGCTACTTTGCGGATCCGTGGCTGTTCAACTGCAAGAACGATCCAGTGCAGAGAGCTATCTGGAAGGCCGAGCAGCGTGCAATCCGGTTTGCCATGCAGCAAGGCACCGTCGTGGTTGCGGCGGAGGGCAATCAGGCGGACGACCTATCGCATCCGACCCTGGATGCCACCAGTCCGGACAACACGACGCCGACGCTTCGTACGATCCACAACGACTGTGTGGTCATTCCGGTGGAGATTTCCGGGGTCATCGGCGTGACAGCTGATGGCCATAACCTTCAGTCGACGGGCGGCTACCTGAAGTCCTTCTACTCCAGCTACGGCGTGTCGACGGCCGATGTCGTCGCGCCTGGCGGCGATAGCCGCTTTGGCGTAAATGCGGAAGCGCCAAATGGCCGGGTGCTCTCGACCTGGCCGCCGCACATCCCGTGCACACGCAGCAAGACAGAAACGGGTGACGTCGTGGAGCCGACGGCGGTCTACTGCTACCTGCAGGGCACGTCCATGGCATCTCCGCACGTGACCGGCGTCGCGGCGCTGATCATCAGCCGGTTTGGCCCGATGCCGCCCGGCGCGGTCGCCGCATTAATCAGCCAAACGGCCGATCCGCAGCCGTGTCCGTCCGCCGCGGAGCAAGCCGCCCTCAGCGCGTCATTCCCGTCCTTGGATACCGGTGGTCCGCAGGTCTGCCAGGGCGGCATTGGCCACAACTCGTGGTACGGCGACGGTCAGGTGAATGCCCTTAGCGCGGTGACGCACACGCCCTAATCCGGCAAGTCTGTCGACGAAACGGCCTGGCCGGTGCCGGGCCGTTTTCTCTCGTTTATTTACGGATTCTTGACAGGCTCAACGCCACTTGTTAGCCTTGGGCCGCAGGTAACAGCCGGCTAGATACAGGGAGGGAGCATGGATCAATTTTTCGTGCGCTCGCTCGGGCGTCGATTCGCCGCCGCGGCCATCAGTGCGCTGGCGCTCGGTTCGTCGGCCTTGACGGCGCCGGCGGTCGTCAACCCTGTGGCCATCCATCCGCTTGTCAGCGATTGGGCATATCTCGGGAATTCGGGTACACCGCCAAGCCAGGCCGCCTGCAACGCCGTCGGTCGGCGCTGCTTCAACCCGACGGCGATGGCCAACTCCTACAACTACGCCGGCCTGCACGCGCTGGGCAACAATGGCCAGGGCAAGACGATCGCCGTCGTCGACTCCTTTGGCGCTTCGACCATTCGCCAGGATCTCGGCGTCTTTAACACGGCCTTCGGCCTTACGCATCTCTGCGGCGAGACCGGACCGAACGACCCGTCGGGCAACTGCCCGCCCACGGCGTCGTCGCGCTTCGACATCATCCAGATCCAGGGTGGGCCGCCGCCCGTCCCCCCGCCGCCGAACAACGGCACCGGCCTGGAGAATCACAACCTCTGGGACCTCGAGGTCGCACTCGACGTTGAATGGGCCCATGCCACGGCTCCACTCGCGAACATCATGCTGGTCGAGACGCCTACCGCGGAGGTCCTCGGTGTCCAGGGCTTCCAGCAGATGATGAACGCGGAGGACGTGCTGATCAAGAATCACAAGGTCGACGTCATCAGCCAGAGCTTCGGCTCTGGAGAGGGCGCCTTCAACAACGGCCTGGCCTCCCTCAAGCAGCTCGAGCAGGCGTTCGTCGACGCTCAGGCGAACAAGATCAGCGTCTTCGCCTCCTCGGGCGACGGTGGCAGCACTAACAGCATGAAGACGCCGGTCAAGAAGCCGACGCCGATTCCGTACCCGAGCGTCATCTGGCCGGCGTCCGACCCGCTTGTGACTGCGGTGGGCGGCACCTACCTGTGCACCAGTGCCGTGACAGGCGCCACGGTTGACAGCGTCTCGCCTCCGGCTCAATGCCAGGCCCATCCGGGCGATCGCGAGCCCGCGTGGGTCGCCTCCGGTGGCGGCTACAGCATCAACTTCGGAAGGCCGTCGTACCAGAACCTCCTGCCTCCAGGGAGCAGCTACGTGGGCAGCTCGCCCGGCGCCCCAGGACCTAACACCAACATGCGCGGCGTCCCGGACATCGCCTATCAGGCGAGCTCGCGGACGGGCGTGCTCGTCTACCTGACAGAAGCGAATACCACCGCCTCCGGACCGGGATGCGGCGGCGCTAACCCGTGCAGCACCGGCTGGTACACGGTTGGTGGCACGAGCGCGAGCTCGCCGCAATGGGCCGGCCTGGTCGCCATCGCCGACCAGATGGCGGGTCGTGACCTCGGGTTCATCAACCCCGCGCTCTACGCCATCGCCAACAACCCGGCGAAGTACGCGGCCGACTTCTACGACCCCTTCCAAAACAGCAATGGCGCCTGGTCCGCCAGCAAGGGGTGGGACGCGGTGACCGGATTGGGGACGCCGAACGCGGCGAAGCTGATTCCAGACCTGATCGCGGCGACTCCCTAGCGCGAGCCTGACGTCGTGAACGGCCGGGCCGGCGCCCGGCCGTTTGTTTTGCTAAGCGATCTTCTTCTGCGCCTGGGCGGGACCGATGTAGCGCTCGACGAGCGCGATCAGCTCGTCCAGCTCGTAGGGCTTGGTCAGACATTCGGCGCAGCCGGCCGCGATGGCGGTCTCTCGGTCGCCGACCATCGCGTGGGCCGTGATTGCCACCACCGGAATGGGCGACAGCGCCGGATCCGCCTTGAGCGCCTTGGTAGCCTCCCAGCCATTCATCTCCGGCAATGACAGGTCCATGAGAATCAACGCCGGCTTGAGCGCCGCGGCCATCGCCACCGCTTCACGGCCGCTGCGGGCGAGCTCGCAGCTGAAGCCGCGCGAGCGCAGGATCTTGAGCGCCATCTTTTGCATTGTCGCGTCGTCTTCGACCACGAGGATCAGCTGGTTCATGCGGCGGCTCCTTGCGTTTTACTCTGACCCAACATCTGGCGAACCGCGTTGGTCAGGCCTTCCGGTTCGATCGACCCCTTCGCGACGAATCGTTGGATATGTCCATTGAGGGTGAGCACGTCTTCCGCCGTCAGCTCCTTGGCGCTGACGATCATTACGGGGATGCCGGCGGCGGCGGGTTGGGCGCGCAGCCGCGCGACCATCTCAAAACCGCTCATCCCGGGCATCATCAGGTCGAGCAGCACGAGATCCGGTGGCGATTGCGCGATCAGAGCCATGCCCTCGTCGCCGCTCGACGCCGCGACCACTTCGGCTTGCTCCTCCTTGAGGATCTTGCCGAGCATGGTGCGTGCCTCCACGTCATCGTCGACGACGAGCACCCGCTTCCCGGCAAGCGTGGGCAACAACCGGTGGATCTTGGCGATCAACGCGCGGCGGTCGTAGGGCTTGCCCAGGTAATCCGACGCCCCCAGCGCGAACACCAGTCGCTGGTCTTCGACGATCGTGACCACCAGCACCGGGATGCCCGCGGTCTGCGAGTCTTCCTTGAGCTTCTCGAGCACCCACCACCCCGATGCGTCCGGCATCATGATGTCGAGGGTGATCAGCATCGGGCGGCTCTCACGCGCGAGTTGCAGCGCATCCGCCGCGTTGGACGCTTGCACCGTTCTCCATCCTTCTTGCTCGAGGTGGCGACAGATCAGCTGCCGGACGCTGACGTCGTCGTCCACCACCAGGATCACGGTCCCCGGTAGGCCCTGATTCGGATGGCGGAGGGGACGTCGTTGGGCCGGGCCGACGGCCGCTTGTCCCGCCGCCCAGGCCGGCACCGTAAAGGTGAAGGTGCTGCCCAGGCCGGGCTCGCTCAGCACCGTGATCGCTCCGCCGTGCATCTCGACGAGCTTGCGCACGATGCTCAGGCCGAGGCCCGTGCCACCGTGCCGCCGCGTGCTGCTGCCATCACCCTGAACGAATTCTTCGAAGATGACCCGCTGCGACTCAGCGGAAATCCCGATGCCGGTGTCCTTGACGGCGATCCGCACCATGCGGCCCGAGGGCTGCCCGATGATCTCGATGTGCCCGCGCTCGGTGAACTTCACGGCGTTGGAGAGCAGGTTGATCAGGATCTGCTTGAGCCGCGTAGCATCGGCCTCGACTGCGGGTAACCCGGGGCCGAAACGGGTGTCGACACGCAGCCCTTTCTCCTGGGCCAGCGGGCTGATGCTCTCCAGCACCGAGGTGACCAGGGCGGGCAGCTCGACCCGCTCTAGCGAAAGATCCATCTTGCCCGCCTCGATCTTGCTCAGGTCGAGGATCTGGTTGATCAGGCCGAGCAACGACTGGCCGCTCTTGTTGACTTGCAGGATGTCCTGGTGCTGGTCCTCGTTGACCGGCCCGTCGATGCCGTCGAGCAGGATCTGAGAGAAGCCGATGATCGCCGACAGCGGCGTGCGCAGTTCGTGCGACACGTTGGCCAGGAACTCGGACTTCAGCTTGTTGGCGCGGGCGAGTTCCTGGTTGGCGGCCTGCAGCTCCGACGTCCGCTGCGAGACCTTCTCCTCCAGCGTCTGGTAGGCGCCGCTGAGCCGGTGCGCCATCTGGTTGAAGGTGTGGGCCAGCGCACGTAACTCTTTCGCGGCAAATTGTTCGCGCACCTTGAGCGGGGTCACGAAGTCGCCCTGGGCGATGCGGCTGGCCGCGCGGTTCAGCTCGTCGACCGGTCGGGTGATCCAGGCGGCGCCGAGGAAGCCGAGCACCAGGGCGAGCACGATCGCCACCAGCAGCCATTCGACCGTGCTCTGGATCAAGGGTGTCAGCTCGGAGCGAAGCTCGGCGACCGGTTGCGAGATCCAAACCTTCCAGCCCACCACGGGGACCGTCGCGAAACCGGCGGCTCGCTGGATGTTGCCGTCAGGGTCGGTGTACCAGCTCACGCCAGTTTCCTGGCCGAGTGACTGCTGGAAGATCGCGGCTGAAGAGAGATCCTTGGCTTCGAGCCGCCAATCGTCGCGCGGATGCGCGATCACGCGACCACGGCGGTCGACCACCACTGCCTGGCCGTTCACGCCGATCCGGCTGTAGGTGGAGAGGCGCTGCACCTCCGAGAGGTTCACGGTGCCCGCGAGAAACCCGACCAGGTGCCGGCTCGCGTCAAGGATCGGGACGGCGATGACGACCGCGGCCACGCTCGAATCGCCCTTCGATCGGATCACGTCGGAATACTTGGGCCCGATCCGCCCCGGGTTGAGCACGTCCTTGACGTAGTTCCAATCGCCATAGTCGACACCGACCCCAGCCGGCGGCGCCGCGGCGACCGCCCGTCCCTTCAGGTTGGCAACGTAGAGCTGGAGCAACGCCGGTTGGGCGGAGTGGGCGGCAGCCAGCGCCTGGTTCAGGCGCGCCGGGTTGAAGCTCGAGTCGTTCAGACGGGGGACGCCGGCGTCGGTGTCGGACTCGACCTGGGACGCCGTACTTTGCAACGCCGCAGTCTGATCCAGCAGGTAGCCGTAAATCGCCTGCGCCAGGCTTTCCGCCATCGGCTCGTGCTTCTGCTGGATGCTGGCGTTCTGGGTTGAGAAGAGCGCCGAGATCCGCTGCGCGCCGAAGAAAACCAGGGGGCCGACCCCGACCATGAGGAAGCCGACGCTGATGTACCAGCGGAGGCTGTGCATTGAGGACCGACCGGCGTCGGCTGAGGGCGCGCCCACATCGCGAGTAACGGCTCGCCAAGATCAACTTTGCGCGGCCCGTGACCCTACGCCGTCACCGGATCGTTACGCTTGACCTGTGCCAGAGCTGCCGAAACCACGGATGACGGCGAAGGATCGCGCCCGCCTTGCCGCCGAGCGGCTCAAGGCGCTCTACCCGGCGGTCTCCGAACTCGAGCACACGAACGCCTTCCAGATGCTGGTCGCCACCATCCTGTCGGCGCAGACGACCGACCGATCCGTCAATTCGGTCACGCCCGCCCTGTTCGCCAGGTATCCCGACGCTGCCGCGCTGGCCCACGCCAATCCCGCGGAGGTCGAAGCGATGATCAAGCCCACCGGGTTCTTCCACGTCAAAGCCAAAACGATCATCGCCGCGAGTGCCGCCCTGATCGAGCACTTTCACGGAGAGGTGCCACCCCGGATCGAGGACCTCGTGACGTTGCCGGGCGTCGGTCGCAAGACGGCCAACGTCGTGCTGGGCGTCGCCTTCGGCATCCCGGGATTCGCCGTCGATACCCACGTCAAGCGGCTCACGCGACGCCTCCACCTGACCAAGAGCGCGGATCCGGTCAAGATCGAAGCCGAGGTGACGAAGATGCTGCCGCCGGAGGAGTGGACCGGCTTCAGCCTGCGCCTGATCCTTCACGGCCGCCGGATCTGCCTCGCCCGGGCGCCACGTTGCCCGGAGTGCGTGCTCAACGACTTCTGCCCCTCATCCACGGTGCGCGCCAGGGGCGGGCGCCGTCCCTTGACGGCAACCGCCGCCAGCGTAAGGTTGGGGCATGGCCGATCACCCGTCCGCAAGCGGCCCGGGCGACGCCCAGGGACCGGCCATTAGCCCGCCGTCTCGCGGCGCGCGCCGTCCGTCGATGGTTCTCGGCGGGCTGCTCGTCCTCATTGGCGCGATTCTGCTGGCCGGCCAATACGTGCGGGTCGACATCGGCCACTATGGCTGGCCGTTCTTCGTCATCGCCCCCGGGGTGCTGATCCTTTTCGTGGCGCTCAGCGCCAGAGGCGCGGTCAGCGAGGGTCTCGCCATCCTCGGCAGCATCGTGACCGTGACCGGTCTGATCCTGCTGGTCCAGGATGCCACCGACCACTACGAGAGCTGGGCCTACGCGTGGGCACTCATCGTCCCGGGCGCGATCGGCCTCGGCATGATCCTCTACGGGTTGATCGCCCGCCGCCCCGGCAACGTCCGCTCCGGGACGCGCCTGGTCGCCATCGCGCTCGTCCTCTTCCTCCTGGGCGCCGCCTTCTTCGAAGGCATCGTCGGCATTAGCGGCTACCAGCTCGACCACACCGCGGGCGTCGTCCTCGGAGCGCTCATCATCGCCCTGGGCGCCCTCATGCTGGTGCTCAATCTCACCTCGAGCGGCCGCCAGTCAAGGTAAGCGAACTACACTAGGCGTCGTGCGAATCGGCGTTCTCACCGGCGGTGGCGACGCGCCCGGGCTCAACGCGGCCATCCGGGGGGTCGCCCGCCGCGCCTTCCAGCAGGGATTCCAGGTCACCGGCATCAAGAACGGCTGGGCCGGGCTGCTGGGAGCGGGCGACATGGAGGACCTGACACCGGCCTCGGTGCGTGGCATCTTGCCGCTCGGGGGGACCATCCTTGGCACGTCCCGCACCAACCCCCTCAAGGAGAAAGGTGGCGTCCAGCAGGTCATCGGGCTGCTGCGCGGCAGCGGCGTCGACGGCCTGGTGGCGATCGGCGGCGACGATACGCTGTCCGTCGCGGCGGCCATGAGCGAGGCCGACTATCCGGTGGTCGGCGTCCCGAAGACGATCGACAACGACCTCTCCGTCACCGAGTTCTGCATCGGATTCGATACAGCAGTTGGGGTCGTCGTTGAGGCGCTCGATCGGCTGCACACCACGGCCTCCGCCCATCATCGCGTCATGGTTGTCGAGGTGATGGGTCGCGATACCGGATGGGTCGCAATGGTGGGAGGGCTGGCCGGCGGCGCCGACATGATCATCATCCCGGAGTTTCCCGCCGAGCTCGAGGCGGTCGTCGAGCACCTGCATCACCGCCGCGGTGAAGGCAAGGATTTCAGCATCATCGTTGTCGCAGAGGGCATGAAGATGCGGGCGCTCGAGCCGGCGATGGCGGTGGCAGCCGCGTCCGAGAAGCGGGACGCCTTCGGTCACGTTCAGCTCGCCAAGCAGGGCGTGGGCGATG
>VBFR01000229.1 GCA_005889345.1 Chloroflexota bacterium | reverse complement strand
ACGTCGACCATGCCCTGGCTCATGACGGGCGCGGCCAGCAGGTGAAACATCACGCCGCCCACCAGGCTCTGGACGGCGACCATCGGATGGATGCGGCGGAGCTGCCCCAACGCCATCTGGCCGGCGAGATACTGCGCGAACGTTCCGAAGGCCACCAAACCCGTTTCGGCGAAGGCCTGGATGAATTCGGGAGTCATCGAGGTGACCTCGAGCAACAGCGTCCGGACGATGCCCGTGTGTCCCGCGACGGTTCGATAGGCCGTGAGCACGACCTCCGGGATGACTTCTTCTGGTGGATGATCACCGGCGCGGGCGAAGACCGCCATCACCGGCTCGAACGGCGAGTAGGCAAGCAGGATGGCTTTGAAGAGCGCTGACTTACCGGGGAAGAGACGGTAGAGATTCGCGCGCGAGACGCCGGCCTCCGACGCGAGCGCATCCATGGAGAGTTCCTTGAGCGTTTGCGTGCGGAGCATCCGGATCGATGCATCCAGCACCCGCTGTCGCGTGCCCGGCTCTGGTTGCACCTCGATGGCGCGCAGCAGTTGGGCGCGCGATGGAAACGCTCGATAGAACGTCGTACGGGAGACGCCTGCCGCGACCGCGATGTCCTCGACCGACGCCTGTAGGTCGCGAGCGAGCAGCCGCGATGCCTGCGTCATGATCCGCTCCCTGGGTGGCACTGCCGCCGGCATGATGGGTCGCCGACAAGACTAGACTGGACGTCTAGTCTTGTCAAGTCCCATGTTTAGACGCCGTTTACGCGGTAACCTTGACCGCCAGTGCCTGAACTCCCGGAACTCGAAGTCATCCGCGAATACCTCGGACCACGTCTCGAAGGAAGGAAGATCGCCCAGGTCTGGACTTCGCCCAAGCTGAGCTTCCTGCTGCGGACGCCGCCGGACGAGTACGCCCGGCAGCTCGTCGGCGGAACGTTCGAGCGCGTATGGCGTCGCGGCAAGTTCGTGATCTTCGACATCAGCGGACAACACCTCGTCATCAACCCGATGCTGGGCGGCCGGCTCCAATGGACCAAGGCGTCAGAGAAAGTTGGCGCCGCGACCGTCTTTCGCATCACGCTCGAAGGTGGGGACGAGTTGCGCTTCCTCGATACGGTGAAGATGGGCCGCGTCTACTGGGTGGTGCCGGGTGCGCTGCCGACGATCCCGGGCTGGGCGGAGCTCGGCCCGGATGCGCTGACGGTCACCTTCTCTGAATTTTCCCAGCGCATCCGCCGGCATCCCGGGGAACTCAAGAACCTGTTGCGCAACCAGGCGTTCATTGCCGGCGTGGGCAATGCTTACTCTGACGAGATTCTCCATGAGGCCGAACTATTGCCGCTCCGCAAGCGAACCACACTCAAGCCTGAAGAGCTTTCGCGGCTCTACAAGGCGACCCACAAGGTGCTCAGCTCGGCGATCGAATCGATCAAGGCCCAGCCGGGATACGAGCCGCACAAGCAGGATCGGAGTTTCATGGCGGTCCACGGCAAGGCGAAGGGAAAGTGCCCGCGCTGCGGACATCGCATCTCGGAGCTGACCGCGCGTGGCGAGGCGACCGATTTCTGTCGTGGCTGCCAGCATTAGCGCGTGCGGCTGAAGGACGCGCGCGTCATCGTCACTGGCGCCTCGAGCGGGATCGGCCGCGCCATCGCGCTCGAATTCGGGCGCCGTGGTGCGCGCCTCGCCCTGGCGGCGCGAAATCAAACGGCGCTCGATAAGGTGGCCGCGGCAATCAAGGCGGAGGGCGGTTCAGCCATCGTCATTCCGACCGACGTGACGGTTGACGGCGCCGTCAAGGAGATGGCCGATGCCGCCATCCGCGAGCTCGGTGGGATCGACATCCTCGTGAACAACGCCGGCCGCGGCATGAGCGCAGCCATCGGCGACGCGTCAGCCATGGACGTGGAGACGTTGTTTCGGCTCAATGTTCTGGCGGCGGCGGCGGCCATTCGCGCGGTAATACCGGTCATGCGGGCGCAGCGCTCCGGCATGATCATCAACATCTCGTCGATGGCTGGTCGCGTCGTCATTCCGCGCATTGGTTACTACTCGGCGAGCAAGTTCGCCCTGACCGCGATCGGTGATGCCTTGCGGATGGAGGAATCCCATCGCGGCATCAACGTGATGAACGTGTTCCCGGGGACGACGCAGTCCAGCTTCGGGGAGAACCGCCTCGGCACCCGCGGTCGCCAGGCGCACCAGGTGCTGCCACCGGTGACAGCCGAGAAAGTCGCGCGGCGTGTCGCCAACGCGGTCGAACGCAATCAGCGCTCGGTCTACATCTCCTGGTTTCCGGATCGCGCCGGTCTCGCCGCGAACTGGCTCGCCGCCTGGGCGGTCAGCGGGGTTCTCCGATGGTGGGCCCGGCGTGCCAACAGCTGATCAAAAAAAGGCGCTCGAGGTCGGCGGACGAGTGTACCTTCGCCAACCGACAAACCGTGACGGCGCGAAGATCGTTGCGGCGAACCGGCTCAGTCGAGCACTCCATCGAGGGTGGGTGCTGCCACCTACCGACGCCGCCGCGTTCGCCAGGTGGATGAAACGATGCCGCCAGCCAAATGTCAAATGCTTCCTCGTTTGCGGGCGCGCAGACGGAGCCATTCTGGGCGCCTTGATCCTGAGCGAGATCGTTCGGGGCGTGTTTCAGAGTGCCTACCTCGGTTATTACGCTCAGCAGCCCTATGCCGGAAAGGGCTACATGACGGAAGCTATGCGCCTGGTGCTCCGACATGCGTTTACGACGATGCGATTGCATCGGGTCGAGGCGAACGTCCAGCCGGAGAACGCCGCCTCGATCGCCGTCGTCAAGCGCTCAGGCTTCCGGCTCGAGGGTTTCTCGCCGCGCTACTTAAAGGTCGCCGGCCGCTGGCGCGATCACCAGCGATGGGCGATGACGATCGACGACTGGCTGCGCCTTCGCCGGCGGGCGCGCGCGCCCACTGCCCGCGCGCAAAAGAGGGCGGCCTCTTGACCGCCCTCTCTTACCTGGATTGGTTCTCTAGCGACCGGCTGCCACCGCGTCCGGGGTCGGAGCCAGGCCGAGTTGCCGAAGCATTCCAAGCTGATCAATGACTCCCCAGTGCTCGGTGACCTTGCCGTCAATGATCTTCACGATGTGGGTTTCAGCCCACTCCGCGTGCTTCCCAGTGGCCGGCATCCCAAAGATCTCACCCTTGTGGGTGCCGCTGACCCTCGCGTAGCCTGCCACGTAGTCACCTTCGGCAATCTGGAGATCGATGCTGTACTTCAGGTCCGGAAAGCCTTTGCGCATCGCCGAGGCGATCGCCTTGAGTCCCTCGCGGCCCGCGGGAATGCCAGGCGGGAGGTCGCCGTGCTCTTTGATATCGGGCGCGACGATCTCGTCGATCACGTCAAGGCGTCCCTGGTTGAATGCTTCGAGGGGAATGCGCTGCGAGATCGCCTTGTTCTGCTCCGTTGACATGTGATGTCTCCTTGTCCGGCTCCCTATTCGGAAGTCCGCACTGATTGAAGCCCCGACCTTGAAAGGGCCACGCTCAAGCTCAACCCTGAGAATGGAGGGACGTCAAGGCGTCCCGACGTGCCTTACGCCGCTTATACCCATTCGTGACGCTGTTCACCCCGTGAGGCTTTCGGCTTTCTCAAAGGGCTCAGGCTTCCGGCGGAGACTATCGACGACTGGCCGCCCCTTCGCCACTGGCAGCCCGGGCCTTCTCGATATCCCGCGCACCGATGACCACCCGCGTCTTTGTCGCCAGGTAGACGGCGCTCAGGTTGACGCCGGCATCGGCGATCTTGCGGGTGAGCCTCCCGAGTGCCCCGGGCTTATCCTCGATCTCGAGCACGAGGGCGTCCTGCTCGCCGGTAACTCGTGCCCCGGCACTTTGCAGTGCCTGGCGAGCCTTCCCGGCATCCTCGACCAGAACATGGCCGACGCCCTTGCCACCCACGACGAATCCGCAGATCCCCTCGATGTTGACGCCCGCTTTGCCGAGTGCCTCAGCCGCGGTCGCCACGCTACCAACCTTCTCGTCCAGTTCGATCGTCAGATCTTTCAGATGGTGAGCCATTGCCGACCTCCTCTATCTAACGCGGGCTGCTCAGGCGGCCATTCTAGGCGTCTGGAGCGTCGGCGATGACGGCCGATTCACGCGGTCAGCGCCTGGTAGGTGGCAAAGGCCACGCCGAGAAGCGCGGCGAGCGCGCAACCGATCAGCACGAGTCGGACCATTGTTCGCCTGTAAGCCTTCGCCGGATCCGCCTGCCGACCATCGAGTAAAGCCTTCAGGCGCTGCGCGTCCTGGCGTTCGTGGCGCTCCAGTGCCCTCTGGTTCCAGCTCTGGAGCCAGCGGGGCCCAACCGCCGGCGCGTCGGTGACCAGCGTGATCGTCGTACCGTTGCCGGCTTCGCGAAAAAGATAGTCGGATTGAGCGGACCGAGCGCCATAACGCATCTCGAGGGACAATCGCTCGGGGACCTCGTATCGCGTCACGGCAAAGTCGACGGTGCGGGACATGAAGGCGTTGCGCACCGTAATCTTCCCCGTGGCTCCAGCCGCGAGGGGCTTGTCGGAATCGAGCCTCATCGACGTCGTGAGCGGGCAGATGAGCGGCATGGTGCGGTCGATCTCTTGGGCGAGACGATGGAAAACATCGTCGCGGGGACGGTCGATCGTCACCTCGGTTCGAATGCGCACTAGATCACCCGGGTCGGATCATAGAGCCAGTTCAGGCCGATGCCGAGGATCGCGACTGCAAAAGCCATGACGAGCACGAGGAGCAGAATCCGGCCGGTGGCTCGGATCACCCGCCCTCGTCGCTCGAGCGGCCTTGAATTCTCGAACCAGAGTGTCCAGATCGCAACCGGCAGGACCGGGAGGCTGCGCAACGCGATGCGGACCTGTGGGTTAGGCGCGATGAACGCCTCGATGACGTAGAACGCTGCCAGGGGGATAAGGACGACCGCGACCGCGAACAGGAGAGGGCCGTGAAGCCGGCTAGTAAGCCTCGAGGTACGCGTCGAGCTCCCACGGGGTGACCTGCTTCTCATAACTCTGCCACTCCATCTCCTTCGCCTCGATGAAACGTTCCAGGAGGTGGACACCCAGCGCATCGCGCATCACTTCGTCCTGGCGGAGGTCCTTGAGGGCGTCGGCGAGCGAGGCGGGGAGGTGACCGAGCTGGTGGCGGGCGAGGCGCTCGGGATCGAAGGCGTAGAGGTTCTCCTCGACCGGTGGCGGCAACGGCAGCTTCTGGCGGATCCCCGAGAGGCCGGCGTGGAGCATAGCGGCGAAGGCGAGGTAAGGGTTGCAGGAGGGGTCGGGGGCCCGGAACTCGATCCGCACGGATGCCCGATCGCCGCTGCCGGCGCGCGGAACGCGGATCAGCGCTGAACGGTTCATCTGCGCCCAGCTGATCGCGACGGGGGCCTCGAAGCCCGCGACGAACCGCTTATAGGAGTTGACGAGCGGCGCGACCAGCGCGCAGAGCGCGCGCGCATGCGCCAGCTGGCCGGCGATGAAATGCTTGGCGACGGTCGACAGCTGGTACTGGTCGGCCCGGTCGTAGAACGCGTTGCTGTCCTTGCCGACCTCGGTCAAGACCTGGTGCGTATGCATTCCCGAGCCGGCCGCGCCGAAGATCGGCTTGGGCATGAAGGTGGCCAGCAGGCCGCGACGCTGGGCGACCGCCTTGACGGCATGCTTCAGCGTGACCAGCTGGTCGGCGCTCTTCAGCGCATTGCTCAGCGCCAGGTCCAGCTCGTACTGTCCGGCCGCGACCTCGTGATGGCTGGCCTCGACCGTGATGCCAAGACGATCCAGCGCGCCCACGATCTCCTGCCGAACATCACTCCCGACATCGACCGGGTGGTCGAAATAGCTGGCGCGGTCGTGCCGCCCCGGACGCACCCCGCCGGTCGCGGCGTCGGTGTTCAGGAGGAAGAACTCCAGTTCCATCGCGACCGAGTAGTCGAAGCCGAGCGCGGCCGCCTCCGCCAGCGCTCGCGCGAGGACGCCGCGAGGATCCCCGGCGAAGTGCTCTCCCTCCGGGGTCATGAGGTCGCAGATCACCTGGGCACCCGGCATGCCCTCAGCCTCGCCGATGGTCAAGGTGTCGAGATCCGGGCGGAGGAACATGTCGCTCTCGAAGACGCGGGCGAACCCCTCGACCGACGAGCCGTCGAACCATTCGCCATTGCGCACGGCATGCGGCAGCCGCTGCACGGGGATCGTGATGCTCTTCACCGTGCCAAGCACGTCGACGAAGCGCAGATCCAGAAAACGGATCGATCGCTCGGAGAGCCGGTCCAGCGTGCGCTCGATTGTCTGCGGGGTCGCGCGGCCTGCCGCCGCTTCAGTCTTCGCCGTTGGGCACTCCTTGTGGCCTCAAGTCGTCGACGGGATCCGTCTCGTCCCAGGACGGGCCGGGTCGCGGGTAGTCACCGGGCCTCCACGGCTTATCGCGCTGTACGGAATTGTCCTCCATGACGGTGCTCCTCTTCTGAGTGTCTAAAGGCGGCTGCCAGGGCGAGTGACAGCCGCCTCGACGGCGAACGCGCGAACGTATCGACTAGAAGGAACTAGATGTCGTGGTAGAGATAGAACTCCCACGGATGTGGCCGCAGTGCCACCTGGTCGACCTCGCGCACGCGCTTGTAGTCGATCCAGGTCTCGATCAGGTCCGTGGTGAAGACGCCGCCGCGGGTCAGGTAGTCGTTGTCGATCTCCAGCGCGTCGAGGACTTCGACCAGCGACCCCGGCGTGCTCTTGACCTGGCGCTTCAACTCCGGCTCGAGCTCGTAGAGGTCTTCATCGATCGGCTTGGGCGGCTCGATCTTGTTGATGACGCCGTCGAGGCCGGCCATCAGACAGGCGGCGAAGGAGAGGTATGGGTTGCACGATGGATCGGGCGTCCGGAACTCGAGGCGCTTCGCCTTGGGATCGTCGAAGTACATCGGGATGCGCACGCAGGCGCTGCGGTTGCGCTTGGAATAGATCAAGTTGATGGGTGCCTCGTATCCGGGCACCAGCCGGCGATACGAGTTGGTGGTCGGCGCGGCGAAGGCGAGCAGCGACGGCGCGTGCTTGAGCAACCCACCGATGTACCAGCGACACATATCGCTGATGCCCGCGTACCCGGCCTTGTCGTAGAAGAGCGGCGTGCCGTTCTTCCAGAGGCTCTGGTGCGTGTGCATGCCCGACCCGTTGTCCATGAAGAGTGGTTTGGGCATGAACGTCGCCACGAACCCGTTCTGGGCGCAGACGTTCTTGACGACGTACTTGTACATCATCACCTTGTCGGCCATGTTCACCAGCGTGTCGAAGCGCATGTCGATCTCGGTCTGGCCGGCGGTGCCGACCTCGTGGTGATGAACCTCAACATCGACGCCCGCCTCGATCAGCTTGAGGACGATCTGCGAGCGAAGGTCCTGCAGCTTGTCCGTAGGCGGCACCGGGAAATATCCTTCTTTGTAACGTGGCCGGTAGGCCTGGTTCGGCTCGGAGTTCTTGCCGGAGTTCCATACGCCTTCCACTGAGTCGATCTCGTACATGCCAGAGAACTGGTTCTGATCGAAGCGCATGCTGTTGAAGATGTAGAACTCACACTCCGGGCCGAAATAGCCAGTGTCGGCGAGGCCGGTCGAGAGCAGGAAGGCCTCGGCCTTCTTGCCGACGTAGCGCGGATCGCGAGAGTACGGCTCACGGGTGATGGGATCGATGACGTCGCAGTTGATGCTGAGGGTCGGCACGCGCAGCACCGGGTCGACGATCGCCGTCGACGCGTCCGGTATCAGCAGCATGTCGCTCTCGTGGATGTGCTGGAACCCGCGAATGCTCGAGCCGTCGAAGCCGATGCCCTCGCTGAAGAGGCCCCGGGTCAACTCCTGGACCGGGATGGAGAAGTGCTGCCAGGTCCCGATCAAGTCGATGAACTTGAGATCGACGATCTTGAGGCCCTGCTTGTGGGCGAGGTCGATAACGGACTGGGCATCCGCCTTGGTTTCCTTCTTCGAACGCACACCCTGATCGATCGCCATAGACAAAATCCCTCCGTTGAACGGGGTAATCCGACTCTTCCGATGCTAGAAGCGGCGCTCCGCTACGTCATCGGGCCGAGGCAACGAGTTGTGGGGGTCCTTTTTGTGCGCCGCGCCTAAGGCGGAGATTGCAGCAGGTTCGGGTTGACGCGGTCGACCGTCAGGGTGTAGCTCCCTGACGGAGGATTGATCTCGAGGGCGAGGACGAAGGCGCCTTTCGCAAAGCGCACGATGTCCGTTACCGCCGAAGCTTTGTCCTCGACCCAACCGCTCTTGGCGAGGTTGACCTCGTAGTAGCGGACGACGCTGTTCAGGTCCTGCGCGGTGAAGTCCTGGTAGATGGTTTCCGTATCGGCGAGGCCCGGCCGCTGGTCGATCAATTTCGTGCCGGGGGGCCGGGGAAGCGATTCGATCACCGGGCGGGTGAGGTGGACGTCCGCCCCGCTGATGACCGAAGCATTCTGGATGCTCTCGACCAGGCTGAACAGCGCCAGTGCCGCCAGTACCGCGGGCACGATCGCGCTACCACCCCAGAGCAAAGCCCGGCGCTCCAAGCCTTCTCGACGCCGACGCAACGCGGCGCGTACCAGGACGGCAATCGTCATCACGGAGAGGAGCAGCACCGTCGCGCCCAGGACCTCGAGCCAGGCGCCCGGCACGTATTCGGTCAGCTGGTCGATGGCGAGCATCGCAGCGCCGATCGTCACCGCGAAGGCCAGCGAAACCACCGGTACGAGGAACCAGGGGTCGTCGCTGGCGACCGGGCCGGGGGTGGCTATAGACCGGCCACGGTGCCGGTCTACTCGCCGGCGGCCTGCTCCCACTCCTGGTAGAGCGCTCGCAGGCGGCGCGATGCGTCCTCGTGCGCCTGGGCGAGCTCCTCGACTCGCGTCGGGTCGTCATACGTCTCGTGGTCCGCCAGCTTCTCCTCGATGCGGCGGACCTCTGCCTCGAGCTCGTCGATGCGATCCTCTACGGCATCCGCCGACGTGTCGCGTTTCGACTCGCCGGTCGCCGGGCCGGGCGTCCGAGCGGCCTTTCGAGGTTCAGGCGCGACGACCGGACGGGCCGTTCGCTGCCGGCGCCGCTCGAGGTCGCTGTAGTTGCCGAGGTGCATGGTCACCGCACCGTTTTCGACCGACCAGAGCCGCGTCGCGATGGCGTCGATGAAGTAGCGGTCATGGGAAACGAAGATGATCGTGCCTTCGAAGTCCTGCAGTGCCTCCTCGAGCATCTCCTGCGCCGGAATGTCGAGGTGGTTGGTGGGCTCGTCGAGCAGCAGCAAGCCCGCGTCGTCGAGCATCAACTTCGCCAGCGCGACGCGGCTTTTCTCACCGCCGCTCAATGACCGAATCGTCTTGAAGGCATCATCGCCGTGGAACAGCAGGCGGCCGAGAAAGGTGCGCAAGGTTTCCTCGGGGAGGCCGAAGACATCCTGCAACTCCGTCAGCACCGTCTTGTTGGGGTCGAGATCGGCGAGGTGCTGATCGTAGTAGCGCATGGCGACGCGCGGGCCCATCTTGATGCGGCCCGAAAGCGGCCGCAGCTCGCCGAGGAGCGCCTTCAACAGGCTCGTCTTCCCGGATCCATTCGCCCCGACGATGGCCACCCGCTCGCCGGCGTTCACGGTGAATCCCGGCATGGTCAGCAGCTCGCGCTTGCCATATCCCAGCTTCAGGCCATCGCTTTGAAAGATGAGGTCGCTGGTGACGGAGGCTCGCAGGCGGATGCGGATCTGCTGGTCGTCGGCGGGCGGCGCGACGCGTGCCAGGCGGTCGAGCCGTGTCTGACGGCCGCGCGCCTCGCGGGCGCGTTGCCCGGCTTTGTAGCGGCGGATGAACTCCTCGGTTCGGGCGATGTAGTCCTGCTGCGCCTCGTATTCTTTCTGCCTGACGGCCCGGCGTTCGCGGCGCAACCGAACGTACTGCCGGTAATTCCCGGGGTACCACTCGCCCAACCCGGCCTGAAGCTCAAGAATGTCATCGGCCGTGTGCTCGAGGAACCGGCGGTCGTGGGAGACGATCAGCATGCCGGCTTTCGAGAGGCGCAGAAAGCCTTCCAACCACTCGATCGCCTCGAGATCGAGGTGATTCGTCGGTTCGTCGAGCAGGAGCAGGTCGGCGTCCTGCAACAGGAGCCTGGCGAGCGCCAGGCGCCGGCGCTGCCCGCCGCTGAGCGCGCCCGGGGCAAGCGCCTGGTCGGCCTCGCTGAGACCCACGCCGTGGAGGATTTCGGCCACTCGGTTGTCGTAGGCGTAGCCATCGAGCCTCTCGTACTCGTGCTGAATCTCGCCGTAGTCTTCGACCAGGACGGCCTGCTCGGCTCCGCTGGCCCGTGCCATGGCGGCCTCCAGCCCCTCGAGACGTCCGCGCAGGCTGAGAATGTCGGGCCGGCTGTGGAGCGCGTCCGCGTACACACTCTCGTGTGGTCCCGCTTCCAGCTCCTGGGCCAGGTAGGCCGTCCGCGTCCGTGGCGCCAGGGTCAGCGACCCGGCCGCCGGGGTGACGTCGCCGGAGATCGCCTTGAGCAGGCTCGACTTGCCACTGCCGTTGGCGCCCACGATCCCCAGACGCTGGCGGGGCTCGACCTGGAACGTCAGGTCGCCGAGCACCTCGGTAGCGCCGTACATCAGTTTGAGTCGCTCGACGCGGAGAAGCGGCATGTCACGGAAAGTCTAGCCGCCGATTTCTGGGAATAAACCCGGGACCGATTCGGTTTGCGAGCGTGTACGGCATTTTCAGCGCAATGAAATGAGGGTTCGTTGATGACAGGATTGCTCGCCCAGACCAACGCCTATATCCGTGACGCCGAACAGCAGCACCGTGATCTGAAGGCTCGCCAGGACCAGGTTCGGCGCCCCATCCAGCTGATCGACCGGCTGCTCCAAGAGCTGGAGGAGATGAACCTCAAGGGCATGAAGCGCGTTCCGACCTCCTACGAGTCACGCCTGGACGAGATCCTGACCCTGGTCAGCCGGATCACCGCGATGCCGGATCAGGTGGCCAACATCAAGGTCAAGGTCGGAATCACGAAGCTGATGGATGCCCTCTTCGCGGTCGAAGAGGCGCTCTTCAGCGAGCGCAACGGCATTCCCGTCGAGCCGGAGGCCGAGACCTTCGACGGCGGGCTCTTTACCGCAGCGTAACCACTTTTCGTCACAGCGACCCCGGCGCGGCAGTACCATAGCGCCGTGCCAAACGAGTTCGATCTCATGGTGCGCCTGCTGGTGGCGCTGGTTCTGGGCGCCATCGTCGGCCTGGAACGCGAGCGGCAGGAGCGGGCAGCAGGGCTGCGGACGGTGACCATGGTGTCCCTCGGATCGTGCCTCTTCACGATCGTCGGCGCCTACGGGTTCAGCCAGACGGACCCATCACGGGTGGCCGCGCAGATCGTCACCGGCATCGGCTTCCTTGGCGCCGGGACCATCTTCCTTCGCAAGGACCTGGTCCGAGGGCTCACGACCGCGGCCACGATCTGGGCGGTAGCCGCGATCGGCATGGCCTCGGGAACAGCGCAGTACCTCACCGCCTTTTTCACAACGCTGCTGATCCTTGCCGTCCTGATGGTGTTGAAGCCGATCGAGAAACGCTTCTTTAAGCGGCCAAACGAGGCGCAGGTCAGCCTGATCGTTCCACGGGGCGAGGGCGAGATCGAGAAGGTGCGGGCGGCGCTGGCAGTGATCGGAGCGTTTCCGATGTCGATCCGGATTCACGAGCTCAACGAAACCGACGACCGGGTCGAGATCGACATCGGGCTGCCTTCCAATCGAACCACCGCCGAGCTGTTGCGCCAGCTTCGCACCATCGAGGGGGCGAAGCAGATCCTCATCTCCCGGGAGTTGATCGAGGACCGTGTGCGCGCCGGGAATTGATACAATGGCCGCCTAAGTAATGGGAGGTGGTGCCCATGGCATTAATTGACTTAAGTGAGAGCGGCGGGTAATACCGCCGCTCTTTCTTTTTTTCGCCCCTAGCGGCCGAAGACCGGTTTTCGTTTCTCGAGGAAGGCGCGGATCGCCTCCTGGGCATCCGGCGTCTCCGCGGCCAGGGCCTGCAACTGGGATTCGAGTTCCAGCGTTTGCTCCAGATCGAGATGGAGCGCGCGTTCCATCCCTTTTTTGATCAAGGCGTAGGTCTGGCGCGGCCCCGCCGCCAGATGGCGGGCTCGCTCCATCGCCGCCGCCATCAACTGGTCGGGCGGGACGACTGCCGCCACGAGCCCAAGCCGCAGCGCGTCGTCGGCGCTCATGGGATCACCGGTCATCGCCAGCTCGGTTGCCTTGCTCAGGCCGAGCATCCGCGTCAGGAAGAAGAGACTGCCCGCGTCCGGCACGAGGCCCACCCGGACGAAGACCACGATCAGCTGCGCCCCGGCCGCCGCGAGGCGTAGGTCGCAGGCGAGCGCCAGGCTCAGGCCGGCGCCGGCGGCGGTGCCATTGAGCGCGGCGATCACCGGTTTTGGGCAGGCGCGAATCGCGCGGATCATGGGGGTGTAGTTCGTTCGAAGGTCGGTGCCGAGATCGGTGTCGCCGGCCTGAGCCCGGGCGTTCACGTCTTTAAGGTCCGCGCCGGCGCAGAAGGCGCGCCCGGCCCCGGTGAGGACGATCGCCCCGACCTCGGGGTCACGTCCGGCAGTCTCCACTTCTGCGCGCAGCCCCTGGGTCGTCTCCAGGTTGAGCGCGTTGAGTGCCTCGGGACGGTTGAGCGTCAGCGTCAGCACGGCGCCATCCCGGCTGCTGAGCACGACGTCGCTCATCGGCCGGTGAAGTTGCCCGGGCGCTTCTCGAGGAAGGCGCGCATGCCCTCGCGTTTGTCCTCCGACGCAAACAAGAGGTAGAAGAGCTTGCGCTCGAACTCGAGGCCCGGCGCAAGGCCGACCTCCATCGCGTGGTTGACCGCCTCCTTTCCGAGGCGGACGGCGAGCGGCGGGCGAGTGGCGATCAGCTGCGCGAGGCGCTTGGCCTCGTCCAGCTGCGTGCCGGCCGGAACGACGCGATTGATCAGCCCCATCCGCTCGGCATCGACGGCGCGCACGGGCTCCCCGGTGAGCACCGCTTCCATGGCGCGGACCTTTCCCGCGGTTCGGGCCCAGCGCTGCGTCCCTCCGGCCCCCGGGATGATCCCGATCTTCACCTCGGGCTGGCCGAACTGGGCCGTGTCTGAGGCCACCACCAGGTCGCACATCAAGGCGAGCTCGCAGCCACCGCCGAGCGCGTAGCCCGAGACCGCGGCGATCACCGGCTTGTGGATCGCCCGAAAGCGGGCCCAGCGCGCGAAGTTGTCATCGTTGAGGACCTCGACCGCACCGGCGTCGGCCATCTGCGCGATGTCGGCCCCGGCCGCGAACGCGCGGTCGTCGCCGGTGAGGATCATGCAGCGGATGGCACCGTCGCCATCGAAGGTCTCGAGCGCATCGACCAGCTCGGCAATCGTCTCCCGGTTGAGCGCGTTGCGAACCTGCGGTCGGTGGATCGTTACGATCCCCACGGGGCCATCGACCGTGGTGAGCACGAACTCGTACGCCATCAGCTCCCCTCCTTGCCGGCCAAGTCTAGATGAGATTCGCGGCCCGGCCGGGGACCACGCCAGCCGAGGGCCGGATTGGCGTTATAAGGTGGTGAACCGGCTCCCGCTGCTGTTCGCGCCAGTCGTCGCACTGTTGCTCCTTCCCCTGACCGCGCTGGCCGAGGACCAGCCGTTCAAGACCGTAGTCGACAGCATCGTGCCCAAGACCGCCGGCCTCACCATCGAGGGCACCACGGGTGGCTGCGACCTGACGCTCCAGAACCAGACTGGTCAGGACGTGATCCTTCTGGACATGAGCAAGCCACCGAAGCCCTTCCGCTTCGCGGCCCAGCCCAAGGCTGCGACCCCTCGACCTCCGATCCCGGTTCACCTGCCGGCCGCCGGCGTGTGGCCCTGCGCCAGCCTTCCCGCGGTCAACGAAGACCAGCGCTGGAACCACGCCGAGACGACGGTCGGCATCTGGAGCGTCAACGGCACCGTCGGGGCGCTCAGCTTCAAACTAACGGCGCGGACGGTCTACGATCCCGCGCTCGACCCACCGTCCGACTGGACCCTGTACCTTCGGTGGGGAGCGGGGATCACGGTGGCTGGCGGCGTGCTCGTCGCCATCCCCTACCTGTTCAACAAGCGGCGCGAGATCCTCGGCGGCAGCAAAAAAACCTCCTGACGAAGGTCGCGAAACTTGGCTCTAGACGGAGCCGAAGCCTGCCCATATAATCCGGGCAGTCTTTTCGAGGAGGAAGGCCGCGCAACTCAGAAAGCGCCAGCGTGGACGTTGCTTTTCTGATAGCGGCTGTGTAGAGTCGGTTCAATGATTGGGGAAGCGCGAGCCTCGGTCGCCCGCCGGGTCAAGGGCATCGGGACGAAAGACGTCTCGACGGGGAAGAAGGCCTTCATCCTGATCGGGTTCTGCACCGCGCAGCTTCTCGACGTCACCACCACCCACATCGGCCTCTCGCAGGGCCGGCAGGAGCTGAACGGCATCGCGGCCTGGATCATCCTGAACAACGGCGAATACGCCGTCTACGCGCTCAAGCTCTCACTGGTGGCCGGGTTGGTCGCGTTTCTACTGATGTTTGGGCGCCGCCGGGCCGGCATCTGGAATGCGTACCTGATCGCCGCCTGGATCACCACGTTTGCCGTGGTCAACAATCTTTATCGCATCTTGACCTGAGCGCGGCGGGCTGAAGCCCGCTAAGCGTGGCCCCGGGGGGCGCAAAGACTAAATTGTGCTCGTGGTCCGTGCCGCGACGACGTTTGGCCAGTTCCTGACGCCCATCTTTTTCTATGTGGTCATCGCGGCGTACATGGCCTTCGTCCTGGCTTCGGCGTGGCAGTTCTCGCGCCGGCCGGAGCCGGGTCGGGTCATCCGCGCCATCAACCTGACGCTCGTCCCCCTCGGTGTACTGGTCGCGCTGGTCGGCGTGCTGGCGGCGAGTTTCAACGCATTCGCGCAGCAGGAGGGAACGCCGAGCACGAACTGGGCGATCGTGATGGTGGCGCTCGGCCTGGGCGGGGCGTCGCTGCTGCTGGCGGTCGAAGGCTTCGTGCTGCGCAGCCGGGTCCGGTCATCGAGCGAGGACCGCCGCGCCATCGGGCTTCGCAGCCTCAGCCTGATCGCGACCACGGTGCCGCTCGTGGTCCTCGGCACGCTCTTCATTGCGATCGCCCTCCGCCTCCCGGTTTGACGGAAACGTATCGCCGGCGTGCGATATACTTGACCGGGTCGATCAACTTTTAAGGGGCCCCGCTCCGGCGTGAAAAAGCGGGGAGAAGGGTAGGTCCTGTGCGCATGCGCTTCTCGATGAAAACCGAATACGGCGTCCGGGCCGTCCTCGAGCTGGCGGGCCACGCCGGCCGGGGGGCGCTGCAGAGTAGCGAGATCGCCCGGCGCCAGGGGATCCCCGGCCCGTTTCTCGACCAGGTGCTGATGATCTTGCGCCGCGCCGGCTTCATCACCTCGACGCGTGGGCCGCACGGCGGGCACGAGCTGGCCCGAGGACCGGAAGAGATTCGCCTCGACCAGGTGATCGACTGTCTCGAGGGGAACGGCGCGAAGAGCCGCCAACCGAACGGCGCGCAACCCGGGGATAGCCGCGTGCTGGCGCACGTAACGGAAAAAGCCGAGGAAGCCGCCCGCGATGTCTTCGCGTCGCACACGCTCGCCGACTGTCTCCGCCTGCGGCAGCTCGAGCCGCGTGTTTTCCATGGCATCTTCCACGCGGGTGTGGCCAAGCCGCGAGGGGGTTGATGGCGCAGCGATCCCTGACGCCCGAGCAGCGACAACGATACGCCCGCCATCTCGCGCTCGCCGAGGTCGGGCCCCAGGGCCAGCACAAGCTGCTGCGCGCGCGCGTGCTGATCGTGGGCGTCGGCGCCCTCGGGTCCCCAGTCGCGCTATACCTGGCGGCCTCGGGGGTGGGCACCATCGGGCTCGCCGACCACGACCACGTGCGACTGTCCAATCTCCAGCGCCAGATCATCCACACGATGGACGGCTTGAACCGGTCCAAGGTCGACGGCGCGGCACGGACGGTCAGTGCGTTGAATCCGGACATCAAGCTCGAGACGGTCGAGGCGACCGTCGATGAACGCAATGCGATGGAGCTGCTCGATCGCTACGACGTCATCGTCGACGGCACCGATTCCTTTCGGGCCCGCTACCTTCTCAGCGATGCCGCCTACCTGCTTCGCAAACCGCTGGTCCACGGCAGCATCTTTCGGATCGAGGGGCAGGTGACCGTGTTCGTCCCCGGCCGCGGCTGCTATCGCTGCCTTTATCCCGAGCCGCCGCCGGCGGGGGCCATCGAAGAGTCCGAGGACGTCGGCGTCTTCGCGGCCCTACCCGGGATCATCGGCACCATCCAGGCGGCGGAGACGATCAAGCTGATCACCGGCGTCGGCGAGGGGCTGGTTAACCGCGTGCTGCTCCACGACAGCATGGCCATGACGTTCCACGAGGTTCGCTACCGTCGCAACCGCGCCTGCCCGGTCTGCGGCGATCATCCGACGGTGCAGAGCCTGGTTGATTACGACGCGTTCGTCCGCATGGAGGCCCGCTCGTGATCGACGCCCGCCATCACCGCCAGCGGATTATCGATGAGGTTGGGGAAGCCGGGCAGCGGCGGCTCGAAGGCGCCGCCGTCGCCATCGTCGGTGTGGGCGGGCTCGGCTCACCGGTCGCGCTCTACCTCGCCGCCGCGGGTGTGGGCCGGCTTGGACTGATCGACGACCAGAACGTGGAGCTGTCGAACCTGAACCGCCAGGTCATCTTCGAGGAGGGCGACGTTGGCCGGTCGAAGGTCGAGGCCGCCGCCGGCCGGCTGCTCCGGCTCGACGCCGGGCTCCACGTCGACGCCCGCCGTGAGAACGTTCGAGCCTCCAACGTCGCCGCTCTGTTTGCCGACTACGACGTGGTGGTCGACGGCACGGACGCGTTCGAGACGAAGTTCCTGCTCAACGACGCCGCGGTGCTGCTGCGCAAACCTCTGGTTCACGGCGCGGTCCTGCGCTGGGGCGGTCAGGTGACGACCGTCCTGCCGGACGCCCCTTGCCTGCGCTGTCTCTTCCGCGAGCCGCCCGAGCCGGGCGAGGTGCAGACCTGCGAAGAGGCCGGCATCATCGGGGCCGCGACCGGCGTCGTCGGCAGCGTGCAGGCGGAGGAAGTCATCAAGCTTCTCCTCGGAGTGGGAAATCCGCTCAGCGGCCGTATCTTTCAGCACGACGGGCTCCTCGGCGAAACGCGGACGACGCCGTTTCCGCGCGACCCCGGCTGCCCGGTCTGCTCGTCGCGGGCGCGCATCCGAGACCTCGCCCGCTACGAGGAGCAGGTCTCACCGCGCGGTCACGTCCTCGTCTGATGCCGGCCTCGGCGGAGATCGGGGTCTTCGGCGGCTCCGGATTCTATGAGTGGTTCGCCGGCGCGGAACTGGTCACGGTCGAGACACCGTATGGGCCGCCAAGCGCGCCGATCGCGGTAGCTGATATTGGCGGCCGCCGCGTCGCGTTCCTTCCGCGCCATGGCCCGCGCCACACGATCCCCGCGCCCTTCGTCAACTACCGAGCCAACGTGTGGGCGATGCATGAACTGGGCGTGCGTCGCATCATCGGTCCCTCGGCCGTTGGTAGTCTCCAGCCGACGCTGCATCCGGGCGACCTGGTGATCTGCGACCAGTTCATCGATCGCACCACCGGCCGCTCGGAGACGTATTATCCGGGGCCCGAGGTCGTGCACATCAGCGCCGCCGATCCCTACTGTCCCGAGCTGCGCGCGCTGGCCGCAGGGGTCGCGCGCGAACAATCCCTGCGCTTCCGCCCCACTGGGACCGTCGTCGTGGTGCAGGGCCCGCGCTTCTCCACGCGCGCCGAGAGCCGCTGGTACGGAACGATGGGCTGGGACATCGTCGGCATGACGCAGTACCCCGAGGTGATCCTCGCGCGCGAGCTCGAGATCTGCTACCTGAATCTCTCGCTCGTCACGGACTACGACGCCGGCGTCGAAGGTGCGCCCGAGGTGGCGGCAGTGCAGGCCCAGGACGTCATGCGGGTGCTGGCGGCGAACATTGCCCGCGTTCGCGACCTTCTCGCCGCACTCATCCCGACCATCCCAGCGACCCCGAGCTGCAACTGCCAGCGCTCGCTGGAAGGGGCGCGGATGTGACCCAGA
>VBFR01000228.1 GCA_005889345.1 Chloroflexota bacterium | reverse complement strand
AGGCGGAGTACAGCCTCTCCGAGGGGATCGCCAGCCGGTCGATGACAAAGAACCATCCACCCGGTGCCAGGTGGTCGAACGTCCATCGAACGGCAGCCCGATACTGGGCCTCTTCGAGGTGATGCAGCGATTGCACGGCGATCGCTCCTGAGCACGTGGCGGGTGCCTCGAGATGATCCAGCGCGGTCAGGTCGGCCTCGGCGAGCGTGACGCGTTCGCCGTAAAGCGCAAGTCGCTCCTTTGCGAGCTCGAGCATGGCTGTCGATGAGTCGAGGCCAAAGATTCGCGCCGCGGGTTTCTGGTCGAGCACCATCCGGGCAACGAGGCCGGAGCCACATCCGAGGTCGAGAATCCAGCCATCCGCGACCTGGTCCAGCATCGCGAGCAACAACGAAAGGTGCTCGGCGCGGGCCGGATTGCCCGTCAGGTGGCGAGAGTCCCAGGCTTCGGCGAACGCCGGGTCCTGCCAGTTATGCGCCACCGCTCAGGCAGCCAGCGTCCCTTCGGACTCAGGCGTCTTGATCTCGATCACTTCGCCAAAGCGGTGAACCGTTTCGATGGCGTCGTAAAGGGGGACCGCCCGGTCCGGCGGGATGAGCTCGGTGATCTTGAGGTAGTAGCTGCGCCCTTCGGGCCACACCAACGTCGGCACCCCAAACACGCCGCGGCGCACCGCCTCCTCGTGCTCGCGCGCCAACGTGGTGAAATCGGTGGCTTTGAGGTCCGTTTCCCAACGGGCGACATCGAGGCCGGCCCGCTCGGCAACGGTCCGGTGAGTCGCATGCTGATCCACCGGCAGGTGGTCCTGGTGGCGCGCGCGCTGAAGGGCCAGACGGAAGCGGTCTCCGAGTTCGGCGCCCTGGGCGCGGGCCGCGGTCGCGGCCAGGAACGCCGGCAATCCTTGGGCCTTCGGATCGCGGTCCCACACGGGCGGCTGGGCATGCCCTTCGTGGGCAGCGTGATTCTGGCTCAGCGAGAAAAAGCGAAACTGGGGCCGGATCCGGCCGGCTTTCTCGACCTCGGCCAGCCACATGGCACCCCGATATGCCCACGGACAGAGGAAGTCGATATAGACGGTCGGCTCGCTGACGGTCATCCCGAGGTCGAGTGTACCGGTGTTGCCGCGGCGAGTTGCGGAATGACTTCGGATTCGAAACGCTGCAGCGGTTCCTGGTCGTAGGCGACGCCCGGGATGTAGATGATGAAGTAGTCGATCCCGGCCTCGATCAGGGTTTCCAGGTGCGCCACCACCCGGTCAGGGTCGGCTACCAGCGTTCCCTCGCGGAAGGATTCGAAGCCACGAGCTCGCGCCGTGGCCCGTTCGGGGTCCTCGCCTTTGCCGATTGGAAAGACCTCCACCGTCACGGACTTGGTGATGTCCTTGTAGTTGCGGCCAACCGCCTCGCAATGGCCGCGCAGCACCTCGAGCTTGTGCCGGGCCACGTCTGGATTGGGTTCGATATTGCAGGCGTCCCCGAACTGCGCGAGCAGCTTGAGCGTGACCCGCTCGCCCGACCCGCCGATCCAGAGTGGTGGGTGTGGCTTCTGCACGCCCTTGGGCTCGTTGATGGGCCGGTCGATCGTGTAGTACTTGCCCTTGAAGGTCGGATAGTCCTCGGTCCACATCCGGTGGATGATCTCGCAGGCCTCCTTGAACATTCCCATCCGCTCCTTCAGTTCCGGGAAGCCGTAACCGTAGGCGCGCCACTCGTGCTCGTACCAGCCGGCGCCGATGCCGGCGTTCAGCCGCCCGTGGCTGGCGACATCCACGGTGGAGGCGATCTTCGCGTAGAGCGCCGGGTTTCGATAGCCGTTACAGCCGACCATCTGGCCGACGCGCACGCGCTTCGTGTCCCGCACCAGCGTTGAGGTGATCGTCCAGCATTCGAAGGTGGCTTCCAGTGTCGGTTCGGGCACCGTGTGGAAGTGGTCGTAGACCCAGATAGCGTCCCACGGGCCCCGGTCGGCGGTCTGCGCCACCCTGGTCATCGCCTCATACTTCTCAACGGGGTCCTTGATCTGCGCCAGATCCCTGCGCCAGCCTTGCGGCACGAAGACGCCAAATTTCACAGCCATGCATCGAGTTTAGAGTCCATGCCGGTTGACGTGCGCTGCGCACCCGATGGCGACGGCTATCGCTGCGCGGTCGAGGTCTCGGACCCGGCCGGCACCAGCCGGCATGCGGTTGCGGTGTCGGGCAAGGACTTCAAGCGGTGGGGCCGTGGCCGGTCGGTTGAGGAACTGGTCCGCGATAGCTTCGCGTTTTTGCTCCAGCGCGAGCCGAAAGAGTCGATCCTCAAAGCGTTCGAGCTTGCGGTGATCGGGCATTACTTTCCCGACTACGACGGCGCCTAGGGAAAAATTCGTACCTTGTAATCCGACAGGATCTCGTTCGCGGCTCGGGCGCCTTCTGACGCACCGCCCTCCATATAGCCCTGAAAATCCGTCGAGCAGTGCTCACCGGCGAAGTGGCACCTGCCGTCGGGAAACGGCTGGCGCGCCTTCTCGTAGCCGCTGAACTTGACGTACTGGCCGACTTTCCAGTACGAGTAGGAGCCGAGCAGGAAGGCGTTCGTCAGGGGCGTGTCGAGCGTCGCCCGTCCGTTCCAATGCGCGGTGATGCCGGGGAAAACCGGTTCGATCTGCTTGAGGAAGGTTCGGCCGTAGCGCGCCGCGTCGGCCGTGGTTGGCTGGCCGCTGAAGGATGCTAGCGGGACGCCGCCGCCGGTGTAGTCGACGAGGATCCCCGTGGCGCCGTCTTGCCCGCGCGTCACATCCCAGGTGTTCTGATAGCCGGTATCCGCGTAGGTCAAACCGTTGCTGATCCCAGCGTTTGGAACCCATGGTCTTGCCGAGTCATTCCAGTACCGCGTGTCGAACTGCAACTGGAGCTTGGCGTTCGCGCCGTAGCCGAGTTCGGTGATAGCGGTCACCTTGCGACTGTCAAAGTTGGCTTTCCCATAGTTCAAGGTGCGCAACACTGAGAAGGGAAGGGCGAGGATCACGCGATCGACCGTGGACGTGGACGGGCCGTTCGGGCTGCTGAAGGACAGGTCGTAGCTTCCGTCGCTATTGATGGCGATCGCCGTGAGCGCCGTGTTTAGCTTGATGCTGCTCGGCGGCAGGCTCGCGGCCATCGCCTTCGGCAGGCGCTCATTGCCGCCGGCGATATGGTACCGCTCGTCGGAGGCGCCGAAGATTCGGAAATTCCCAGGGATGGGTTGGAAGGCGAGCAGGTAGATCAGATTGAGCGAGCTCTGCACCGTCGAGACATTGCCGTACTCGATGTTGTAGGCGACATCGAGTAGCTGACCCATGGGCGTCGTGTGCCCACCCGGTACACGGGTTTCGATCCAGTCGTACACGCTCATCTGGTCCAGCGCCACTCCGGCCGCTGTGTGGCTCTGATAGGTCGTTGGGTATCCAGCCGCGGTCATATCCTGGTGGACCGCGTTGTACACCGGCTTGAAATCCGCGATGGCCTGGGACCGTGGGTAATACTGGCCAAAGAAGTAATAGGTCTCCGAGGAATGGATGGGCTCGGCGGCGAGCAAGTCCACGGTTGGAAGGTTGAAGCGATTGGCCAGCTTGAGGATCGTCTTATGGCGGCTGTCGATCAACTCGCCGCAGTGCTCGCTGGTCTGACCGTTCTCCCACGATGTTGTGTCGGAGTGCATCCGGCCACCAACGCGGCCGGACGCCTCGTACACCGTCGAGGAAATACCTGCATCCTGCAAGGTCAGCGCCGCGGTTAACCCCGCGATCCCTCCACCGACGACAGCGATGCGCGGCGGTGAGCCGGCCAAGGCGGCAATAGGGCCAGTGAACGCTGCCGCGCCGACGGCGGCGCCGGTGACCTTGATGAACTCGCGCCGGCTCAACCGATCATCGAAATGGCCCGCGAGTCGTTGGACTTCCGTGAGCAGCGGCGTACGCGCCATCCCTATACCTCCTCTGCGGCGGCAACCGCCTCGACTCGTCCCGCGGCGCGCCCGCCGGTGAGTTGGGACGCGATCACCACGGGGACGATCGTGACCAGGATCACGATGAAGACTACGACATTGACTTCTGGGAGCCGCTGGCCCAGCCGGATGGCGCCGAAGATCCATAGCGGCAGGGTGTTCTGTGCTCCCGCCGTGAAGGTGGTGACGATGACCTCGTCGAAAGAGAGGGCAAACGCGAGCAGGGCGCCGGCCACGAGGGCGGTCGAAATCAAGGGAAACGTCACGTCACGAAAGGTCTGCCAGCCGTTGGCCCCCAGGTCCATGGCCGCCTCCATCAACGAGGAAGACGTTCGCCGCAGCCGGGCGAGCACGTTGTTGTAAACGATGACGATGCAAAAGGTCGCGTGTCCGATGACGATCGTCCACAGTGAGAACGTGACCTGGTTGAAGGCAAAGAATGAGTTGAGCGACATCCCCGTGATGATGCCCGGGAGGGCAAGGGGTAGCACGAAGACGAAGGAGATGGCCTCGCGTCCGAAGAACTGGAAACGATGGATAGCGAAGGCGGCCATCGACCCGAGGACGAGGGCTGCGGTGGTCGCCATCAGACCCGCCTCGACCGACAGCAGCAGCGCTCGGCGGACCTCCGGGTCCTCCCAGGTCTGGCCGAACCACTTCAGTGTGACACCTGGAATCGGCCAGCTCTGAATCGTTGAGACATTGAACGCATAGATGATGACCAGCGCGATCGGGATGAAGAGGAAGAGCAGGATCCCGACGGCCCATGCCCGCAGCGCGACCCTCGTCCACCGACTTTCCATCGCTACATCGCCTCGAAGGCGCCAAGGCGACGAGCGCCCAGCAGGTAGAGGGCCATCACTCCGACCGGGACAACCGCAAGGGCGGCCGCGAACGGAATGTTGTGCGCGATGCCGACATTGCTGTAGACGACATTGCCGATGAAGCTTGATCCCGCCCCACCGACCAGCAAGGGCGTCACGTAGTCGCCGAGCGTCAGCGAAAAGGTGAAGATGCTGCCGGCCACGATCCCGGGAAGGGCAAGCGGCAGGATGACATCCCAGGTCGTCCGGCCCTGCCGAGCTCCGAGGTCGGCGGCCGCCTCCAGGTAGGACTGGGGAATCCGTTCGAGCGCGGCGTAGGTTGGGATGATCATGAACGGCAGCCAGATGTAGGAAAAGACGATCCACATCGCCCAGTTGGTGTAGCCGAGATTCGCCGGCGGGAGACGCAATTGCAGCAGGCTCCAATTGAGGACGCCGTCGTGGTTGAGGATCAGGATCCAGGCATAGACCCGGGCGAGGTAGCTCGCCCAGAGCGGAAGCAGCACGGCGGCAAAGAGTGCCGTCTGGACGCGCCGCGACGCGACGCGCGCCATGTAATAGGCAAAGGGAAAGGCGAGCACAGCATCCGTGATGGTGACCGCAGCTGCCAGACCGATCGTCCGCAGGATGATCAGCCGGTAGGTGCCGTCGGTCACCAGGGTGCGGAAGTTGTCGAGATTCCAGACCCGCTCGATGGCGGTCGTAAAGGGATTGATCTGCCAGAAGGCCGTGATCAGCAGTAGCACGAGCGACGCAAGGTAGATGACGACGAACCAGGCCAACCCCGGTCCGAGGAGGAGCGCGGCTCGCATCCATGGGCGCCGCCACAACAATGCCTGGATGCGGCCGACGCGCCCTCCCTTACGCCCGCGGGCGAGCGCGCCGACCGTCATCCGTTCCTCAGGTCGCCGCCGTTAACCGGTGATCGACGTCCAGGCAGTTTGCCACTTCGCGTAGGGCATGCAGTCGTTCTTGCCGTTGCCGCAGTCGGCGAGCGGCGTCTTCCAGAACTTGATCGTGTTGAAGTACGACGCCGGGGCATCGGCGTGGTATTGCGCGCACGATCCGGCCTGCAACGTGTCCATCTCGGAGCAGGCCTTGGTGTTGACGGGGGTCTCACCAAAGAAGATCGCCTGCTGCGCCTGTACGTGCGGCGTGCTGATCCACTTGTACCAGAGGTACGCGCAGTTGGGATGTGGAGCCTTCGTTCCCAGCATCCAGGTATCGGCCCAACCGGTGGCCCCTTCCGATGGGATGGTATCGGCGACTGGCACATTGGCGCCCTGCAGGGTATTCGTCTGGTATGGCCAGGCGGCCCCGATCACGACATCATGGTTGGTGAAGAGCGAAATCTCCTGTGAGGCGAGGTCCCAGTATTTCTTGACCAGTGGTCGCTGCTGCTTGAGGAGGTTGACGGCAGCGTCGAACTGCGATTGGTTCAACTCATAAGGATCGGTGATGCCGAGGTTGGACTGTGTCTTCATCAAATAGAGCGCAGCGTCGGCGATCTGGATCGGGTTGTTCGGCACCGTGACCTGGCCTTTGTACTTGTTGTCGTAGAGGGCCTTCCAGCTGGTGGGAGCCGACGGGAACTGGGTCTTGCTGTAGAGCAGAACATTTGGTCCCCATTGCAACGAGACGCCGTAGTGGACGCCGTTGATGGTGTTGAACGACGGCGCCTTGAACTGCGGTCCGAAATTCTTCCAGTCGGGGACGAGGTCGATGTTGACCGGTTTGACATCGCCGCCGTAGATCAGCCGAAGGTCGGCATCACCCGAGGCCGACACCATGTCGTACTGTCCACCGCCACCGTTCGCCATCAGCGTCACCATCTCGTCGGACGAGCCTGCATACTTGGCATTGACCTGGCAGTTTGTCTGCTGTTGGAAGGGCTGAACCCAATCTTTCTCGGTATACCCTTCCCAGGCGATCAGGTTCAACTGTCCTTCGCCCGCCCCGATCGATGTCGGCGGTTTCATGTTCGCGGTTGGCGGCTGCGATTGCGCGGGGCCGCCATTCGCCGTCGACGTGCCGCCGCATGCCGCTAACAGGAGTACCACCGTTAGTCCCACCACCGTGTGTTGCGCTCCTCGAAGTCTCCTCAAACGATCGCCCATGTCGTTCCCACCTCCACCATGCGTTCCTACTGTTCCGATCGTTCCGCTTGCGGCGCCGAGATGTCGAAGGCCTGGTCCGGCCGCCAGGCAAGCCGCACCTTCCGGCCGCGCAGGTCGTCTGCTCCGGCCGCGCTCTCGCGATTCTGCTCCACGACCAGCAGCCGGCCGCCGCGGTCCAGCTGAACGGCGTACCGCGTCACCATGCCGGCGTAGATAACGTCCTGCACCGTACCGTCCTCCAGGTGCGTGCCGGGGCCCGGCGTTTCGCCCGGGTCCAGGAGACGAATCCGCTCGGGGCGGACCACCAGGCGGCGTCCATCCCGGTCGATGACGTTCGATACACCGATGAAGCCGGCCACGAATTCGTTCGTTGGGCGCTCGTACAAATCGACCGGTGACCCCAGCTGCTCGATGCGGCCACCGGCGAGTACAGCGACCCGATCGCTCATCGTCAAAGCCTCGTCCTGGTCGTGGGTGACGTAAATAAAGGTGATGCCCAGCTCGCGCTGGATTCGCTTGAGCTCGATCTGCATCTCCTGCCGCAGCTTCAGATCGAGCGCACCGAGCGGTTCGTCGAGAAGCAGTACTTCCGGCTGGTTGACGATGGCGCGTGCCAGTGCGACGCGCTGCCGCTGACCGCCGGACAACTGGCTGGGTTGGCGGTGGCCGAGGCCGACAAGCCGAACCAGGGTGAGCCCTTCCGCCACCCGCCGGCGACGATCCTCGCGCGCGAGGTGCCGCACCTTCAGGCCGTACTCGATGTTCGCGGCCACCGACATGTGAGGAAAAAGGGCGTAATCCTGGAACACGGTGTTGGTCGCCCGCGCGTATGGAGGCACCGCGGTCACATCTTTTCCGCCGAGTTCAATCCGGCCCGAATCCGGACGCTCGAAACCGGCGATCAGCCTAAGCAGCGTGGTCTTGCCCGACCCCGAAGGGCCCAGCAAGGTGAAGAACTCCCCTTCGGCGATGGTGAGACTCACATTGTCGACCGCGAGCACGCGGCCGTACCGCTTCGAGACACCCTCCACCCGGAGGGCAGCGGGACGCAGGTCCTCCCTCGGTGCTTGTGGGGTCGCCAGCGCTGCCCTCTCCCTCACCGGTCTACAACCGGTCCGTTGCGCATGTGCGAGAACTATAGATCGAAGGGAGGGGCACCTGCTGCGAGAGGCAAACTCAAGATGCGTCCGGCCGCCGGCAGGCCAATGCCTTTATAAAGGATGGATGGCGATATCCAAGGGGCTTGAGGACAATGTCCGCGATGCGCTGTCCCGGCCGGTGACGGTGGTCGACATCTCCACCACCGGGCGCAAGAGCGGGCAGGAACGCCGCCTCGAGATCGTGCTTCACAACATCGGCGGCCGGCTCTACATCAGCGGCCAACCGTCCCGACGTCGCCGCAGCTGGCTCGCCAACCTGGACGCGAATCCGAAATTCACCCTCCACGTCAAACGCGGGGCGCGGGCCGACCTACGGGCGACCGCCCGCGAGATCACGGACCCAAAGGAGCGCCGGCAGGTTCTCGAAGAAGTTGCGAGGCACTGGAAGCGCGACGACGTCGACACCATGCTCGAGTACAGCCCCTTGATCGAGGTGACCGTGGACGGCTCTACGCCTTCTTGACAGAAGAAGGAGCCATTAGCCCAGGTCAGGTGTCCGGGTACGTCGCGAAGGCCTGTCCTTCTTTCGAGAAATCCGATCTGTGGGCCGAATACTGGAAGGACTACGGTGATGACCCAGAGCCTCAGAATTTCACGCTCATGACGGCATTCGTTCGCCATGTCATCGAATTAAAGGCGACCGGCCGAATCGAGGAATTGCCGGCCACATTTGACTTGATCGAAGACTTCATCGTCCGCGGAGACAGCTACGTCCATAACCTGGCTATCATCGGTTTTCTGGAAGATCTTCAAAACGACAACCTCTACAAGGGCGGCATGACGCATCAGACGTTCGAGAAATACCTGCAGCCGCTTTCAAGGTGGTGGTGGGAGGAATTGAATTGGTTTTGGGCAGCCAAGGGCACCTTGGGGAGCTCAGGCCGCGCCTTCCCCTCGGGTATGCCTGATCCGCGGACCGATCCGCGCCTGAGGTCTCCGGGCTGGGCCTAGCCCAGACTGGCGTTCTTCTACTCGAGCGCTGTCATCACGTGCTTGATGTTCGTGTACTCCTCGAGCGAGTAGATCGACAGGTCCTTGCCGTAGCCGCTCTGCTTGTAACCACCGTGCGGCATCTCGCTGACGAGCGGGATATGGGTGTTGATCCACACCGTTCCAAACTGCAGCCGTCGGGCAGCGTTCATCGCTCGGCCGATGTCGCGCGTCCACACTGATGCCGCCAGGCCGTAGTCGACGTCATTCGCCCAGGCGATCGCCTCGTCATCGTCTTTGAACCGCTGCACGGTGACCACCGGCCCGAAGACCTCTTTCTTGACGATCTCGGAATCCTGCTTGACGTCGGTGACCAGGCTCGGCTGGTAGAAGTAGCCGCGGCCCGGGATGGGCGCGCCCCCGACCAGCACTCTGGCTCCGTGCTCGCGCGCGCGGTCGACGAATCCCTCGACGCGCTCAAGCTGCTCCCTGGCGACCATCGGGCCCATCTCGATACCTTCCTCGAGCGGGTTGCCGACCTTGACGGACTGGACGCTCTTTGTCAGTGAGGAAAGCAGGTTGTCGTAGATTTTCGGGCCGGCGATGACGCGGGTAGCCGCCGTGCAGTCCTGGCCGGAGTTGAAGAAGCCGGCGATCTTCACCCAGGTGTTGACGGCCTCGAGGTCGGCGTCGTCGAAGACGACCACCGGGGCTTTTCCTCCGAGCTCGAGGTGGACGCGCTTTAGGGTCTGCGAGGCCGCTCGCGCGACCTCTTTGCCGGTTGCGACGTCGCCGGTCAGCGACACCATGTCGACGCCCGGATGGCGAACGATGCCGGCCCCCACCGGCTCGCCGTCGCCTGTGATGACGTTGAAAACGCCTGGCGGAAAGATATTCGCGGCCAGCTCGGCCATGCGCAGCGCGCTGAGCGGCGTCCACTCGGACGGTTTCAAGATCACGCAGTTGCCCGCAGCCAGGGCGGGGGCGACCTTCCAGATCGCCATCATCAGGGGATAGTTCCAGGGGGCGATCGACCCCACCACCCCGATGGGCTCGCGCCGGATCATGCTGGTGTAGCCGCGCATATATTCGCCCGCGGCGCGGCCTTCGAGCGTGCGGGCGGCGCCGGCGAAGAAGCGCAGGTTGTCGACGCAGGGCGGTAGCTCGTCGGAGAGGAACAGGGCGCGCGGCTTGCCCACGTTCGTCGACTCGATGTTCGCCATTTCCTCGGCGTCGGCCAGGATCGCGTCGGCGAGCTTGAGCAGCATCTCGCTGCGCTCCTTGGGGACGGTCTCGAACCATTCCGCATACGCTTTGCGCGCCGCCTTGACGGCGCGGTCCACGTCGGCCTCGGTGCCTTTCGGCACTTCGGCGATGACCTCGCCGGTCGCCGGGTTGATGATCGCTTGCAACTCATCGCCTGAGCCAGAGACCCACTCGCCCCCGATGAACATCTCCCGCCGCTTTACTGCCGTTGCCATCTGTGTGACTACCCTCCTAGTCGGAGCGAGATCTCGCCGCGACCCTTAGGATATCTCCGATGGGGGAGTGGCCAGGGCCACGGTCGCGAGAGCTTCAAAAAGAGCGGGATCGCTACCTGCCTCGTGGCATGGCGTCCACCATGCCGGTCTTTGCGGCGGAGGGAAGCGGCGCCAGCCTCACCGACGTCGATGGGAACCGCTACATCGATTTCGCCACGGGCATCAGCGTGATGAACGTCGGCCACCGCCACCCCCGCGTGCTCGCCGCCATCCGCGAGCAAGCCGACCGGCTGGTGCACTCGGGCGCGCCGGTGATGATGCCCGAGGCGTACATTCGCCTCGCCCGCCGGCTCTGCGAGATCACGCCCGGCGCCTTCCCCAAGAAGGCGCTGTTGCTGAACAGCGGGGCGGAAGCGATCGAGAACGCGATCAAGGTCGTGCGCCAGGCGACCGGGCGCCCGGCCGTGATCAGTTTCCACAACGCCTTTCACGGCCGCACCCTGATGTCGATGACACTCACGGGAAAAGTGGCGCCCTACAAGCAGAATTTCGGTCCCTATGCGCCGGAGGTGTACCAGGTGCCCTATCCCTACGAGTACCGGCGGCCTGCCGGAATGGCGGCCGAAAGCCTCGGTGGGGCGTGCGTCGAGGCGGTGCGCCAGTTGTTCAAGACGACCGTGAGCGCCGATCGCGTCGCCGGCATCCTGGTCGAGCCGGTGCAAGGGGAGGGTGGCTTCGTGGTGCCGCCGCCGGATTTTCTGCCGGGGCTTCGCAAGCTCTGCACCGAGTATCAGATTCCGCTGATCGCGGACGAGGTCCAGACCGGCTTCGGCCGCACCGGCAGGATGTTTGCGGTCGAGCATTCCGGCATTGAGCCGGACCTGATCGTCCTCGCCAAGTCGATGGGCGGCGGCCTGCCGCTCGGTGCGGTTGTCGGGCGCAGTGAGCTGATGGATGCCACCAACCCCGGTGGGCTGGGCGGAACATTTGGCGGCAATCCGGTCGCCTGCGCGGCGGCGCTGGCCGTCATCGAGGTGCTGATTGACGAGAAACTTCCGGATCGTGGGAAGCAGCTCGGCGATCGCGCGCTGGCGCGGATGCGCGGTTGGCAGGATCGTCATTCGCAGGTCGGTGATGTCCGCGGACTTGGCGCGATGGTCGCGATGGAACTCGTCACCGATCGTGCAACGCGCGACCCGGCGGGGACGCTGACCAACGAGATCCTGCGCTACTGCCACACGCACGGCCTGGTCCTCCTGAAGGCCGGCCTTTACGACAATGTCATTCGCTTGTTGTTTCCGCTCACGATCAGCGAGCAAGAACTCGATCGCGGCCTCGACATCCTCGAAGAGGCGCTCGATCAAATCAAGAGGGTGTGAGGGAACATGAAACGACCCGCGCTGTCGATCGCACTCGCTTTAGGAGCAAGCCTGGTGATGACCGTCTCGGCTGCGGCCAGCAGCACCTACACGGAATGGATCCACGGCAGTGAACTGCCGAACGCGACACCGACCGAGGGCCAGTTCGTCGGCGAGGCCACCGGCAGTTTCGCCGGGGCCTGGTACATCGATGTCAGGCATCAAGACCTGAGCCATCATCCGGCATACATCACCGGCGGTAGCTTCCGACTCAATACCGTAATCAACGGCTGGCCCGACGCGATCCACGGCTCGTTCACGCCCTGGCATGGGACGGTCAGCCAACTCAGCGGGTTCAGCGGCTGCACCAACCAGCGTTTTTCCGTCCGCGGCGAGCTCTACGGCGTCGGCGCGGAGAGCGAGAACGGCAGCGGGACGTTCAGCGCGACGCTCACGCACTATCGCGCCAACCTCTGGTTCGTCGGCTGCGTCGTCTACAGCGCCTCGGTCACCGGAACCGTTTCTTTGACGTTCTAGATAGGGTGAGGGGGTGACTGCCACCCCCTTCTCCATTCGCCCCGTCGGAGCGGGGGATTTGAAGTCGTGGCTCGACCTGGCCAACCAGTACCGTCACTGGCAGGAGGACGTCCCAGGGTTTCGCTTCGAAGAGACCCTGCGCCCACCGGGTGAGCCGGCCCTGGGGCTCGGTGCCTGGACAGCCGACGGCGTGCTGGCCGGGATGGCGGAGGCGGCGCTCAGCGAAGATGGAGCCGCGTACACCGATCGTGCCACGGGATTCGTTGCGGTGGCGCCCGCGTATCGACGCCAGGGGCTGGGTACGCGCCTTGGTAGCGAGGTCTAGCGCTTCGCGGCGACCGCCGGAGTTCGATGGCTGGAAACCGAAACGATGGAGCGCGAGCTCGCGGGCTCGCTGCCGCTGTTGCAGAAGCGCGGCTTTATGGAGCTGGAGCGGTATCAAACCTCACGCCAGAAGCCCGCCGCGGTAAATCTCGCCCCACTCGATGAACTCCAAAAGCAACTCCGCGAGGGCGGCATCGAGACCGTCGCCCTTCGGGAGATCGATGGTGAGCGCACGCGTCTGGAGCTGTATCGCTGCAACACGGTGATCTGGCGCGACATGCCGCACGAGGCGCACGTCGAGTGGCAGGATCCCCCGTTCGACATATTCACGCGAAGCATCTTTGAGCGCCCCGCCGTCCTGCTCGACAGCTTCTTCGTGGCGCGCGACGGCGACCACATCGTCGGCTTGAGCTACCTGTTGCGGCGCCCGGATGGAGATGCCGAGGTCGGGGACACCGGGGTGCTGAGCAGCCATCGACGTCGGGGGATCGCGCGCGTGCTGAAGATGCTGGTGACACGCTGGGCGGCGCAGCAGGGAATCCCGGTCGTGCACACTGATAATCGCGCCGACAACGCCGGCATGCTGGCGATCAACCGTGAACTCGGTTTCCAACCGGGCGAGGTGGTCATCGTGCTGGAGAAGACGATGGCGTCGCCTACGGCGATCTGAGATCCCGAGTTCGACGGAACCAGCAGCGATAATTGGGAAATGGCAGTTGAGCTCAGCCCCAAGATGCAGGCCTTCACCCAGGAGGTCTTTCCGGCGATCATTGGTACCAACCGCAAGGACGGCTCGGTGGAGCTGGTCCCCGTCTGGTTCGAGCAAAAGGACGGGTCCTTCTGGATCAACGGCGGAACCAACCGTGGGTGGTTCAAACACCTGGAGCGCGATCCACGGATCACCCTACTCCTGATCGACCCGAAGGAGATGTTCCGCTGGGCACAGGTCGAAGGTCGGATGGTGAACTGGGCGGAAGACACCGGCGGGGACCACATCAACGAGCTCTCACACCGCTACCTGAAGAAGGATTATCAGGGGCCGCGGACCGGCCGTATCAAGATTCAGATCGAGCCGCTGCGCGTCACCGGCGCGATCGATGGCTGGCGCTAAGAAGGCGTCGGCGGCGCTCAGTCCGGCGGTCCGAACGCTCGCTGGCCTGCCAATCCTTGTCGTCCTGGGGACCAAGCAGGATGACGGCTCGGTCCAGCTGAATCCAGTCTGGTTCGAGCTCAAGGACGGCTTCTTCTGGCTCAACAGCAATACTCGCCGCACCTGGCCCAAGAATCTGCAGCGCGACCGCGAGCTGACGATGCTGCTCGTCGATCCGAAAAACCCGGACCGCTACGCGCAGATCAAGGGCCGCCTGATAAGCCTGATTCCCGACCCGACAGCCGAGTTCATCGGCCGGCTGGCCCATCGCTACACGGGCAAGCCGTTCCGCGAGCTGGAACCCGGCGAGCACCGCATCACCTTCAAGATCCAGCCAGTCTCGGTGACTGGCCAGATGATCTGATTGCCTCCCAGATCCGCCACGGCGTCAGCGGCATATCGAGGTTGTGGATTCCAAGGGGACGGAGCGCATCCATCACGGCATTGGCGACAGCCGGCGTCGATCCGGTTGTCCCACCTTCGCCGATTCCCTTGACGCCCATCGGATTGTGCGGGGTCGGGGTCTCGGTGCGGTCGGTTTCGAAGGTGGGCAGGTCGGCGGCGGTGGGGAGGAGATAGGTCGTCAGGTTGCCGGTCAGCAGCTGGCCGTCCTGGTCATAGACGACGCCTTCGTAGAGCGCCTGGGCAAGCCCCTGGGCTATGGCGCCGTGGAGCTGCCCATCGACAATCATCGGGTTGATCACGGGCCCGCAGTCGTCGACGGCAACGTAACGGAGAACCTTCACCGAGCCGGTTTCAGGGTCCACCTCGACGTAGGCGAGGTGAGCGCCGAAAGGAAAGACGGTATCCGGTGGATCGAAGCTCGCCTTCACAGCGAGCTCATCCGTTCGACCCATGCCCCCGGCCCATTCGGCGATGTCCTTGAGCGTCATAAATCGGGCTGGAGCGCCCCGTACGTGCACCCGCCCGTCGGTCACCACGATGTCGCCGGTCGCCGCCTCGAACGCGGCGGCCGCCAGCGCTCGGACCTTTCGCTTGAGCCGGACGGCGCCCTCATGAACCGCCGCTCCGGAGATGGCCGCGCTTCGACTGCCGAACGTGCCGACCGCATAGGCCGGTTGGTCCGTATCGCCGTAGAGGACGCGGACCTGCTCGAACGGGACGCCGAACGCGTCGGCGGCAAGCTGGGCCCACGTGGTCTGGTGACCCTGGCCATGCGGGGTAGACCCGGTGACGACCGTGATCGTCCCGTCGAGTTCCAGCCGGGCTGTGGCGCGATCCTCGGCAAATCCCGCAGCCTCCTCGACATAGGTCGAGATGCCGATGCCTTGCAGTCGTCCTTCCTGTCGCGCGGCCGTCTGCGCGCGACGCAGCCCCGGGTAGTCCGCGAGCTCGATGAGCCGCTCGAGGCTCGCATGGTAATCGCCGCTGTCGTAGGTGCTGCCGGCGGCGTTGGTGTAAGGGAAGTCGGACGGCCTGATGAAATTGCGAACCCGGACCTCAACCGGGTCCAGTTCGAGCTCTATGGCGAGCCGGTCCATCATGCGCTCGATCAGGAAAGCGGCTTCGGGACGGCCGGCACCTCGATAAGGCCCGGTCGGGGTCGCGTTCGTATACACGGCGAGCAGCGTGCTCTGGGAGGCGGGGATGCGGTAGCAGCCCGTCTGCAGTTCCGCCACGACCGTGGGAACGAATGCGCTGTACGGCTCCAGGTGCGCGCCCATGTCCGCCAGCACCCGGGACCGAACCGCGAGGACGGTGCCATCCCGTTGCGCCGCCAGTTCAACATCCTGCACCTGGCCCCGTCCGTGCCAGGTTCCGGCACAATTTTCGGAGCGTTCCTCGATCCATTTGACGGGACGCCTGAGCCGCCTCGCCGCGGCCGCCACCGCGATCTCTTCGCCGACGCATGCACCCTTGCTGCCGAAGCCACCACCCACGTCCTCGACGATGACACGAACATCCGCCTCATCCATCTTGAGGCTGGCGGCGACGGCTTCGCGAGCCCCGTATGCCGACTGGGAGGAGAGCTCGATCGTGAGGCGCCCGTTGTCGAGCCAGGCGAGCGCACCGCGCGGCTCAAGCGCACTCGGTATCAGGCGCTGGTTGATCAGCCGCTCCTTGACGATCACGGCGGCGCGGTCGAATGCTCGCTTCACCTGGCCGTGCTTGGACTCTTTACGGAAGGCGAGGTTGGTGCCGAACTTTGGATAGAGGAGAGCCGCATCCTCGGCCATGGCTCGCTCCATGTCGATGACGACAGCGAGCGGATCCATCTCGAGCTCGATGAGCTCCAGGGCATCACGCGCCAGTTCGCGCGACTCTGCAACCAGCATCGCGATCGCTTCTCCCACGTAGCGGACGCGACCGACGGCGAGCACCCGCCGTTCCGGCAGCGGCGTGTCGTCGACCGGCGCGTCGATCTCCAATGGCTTCAGGTCTTCAAAATCGGCCGCCGACCAGACGGCGATAACGCCAGGGGCCTGCGCTGCCGCACCGAGGTCGAGCCGAGTGATTGTCGCGTGGGCGAGATGGCTTCGCAGGAAGACGGCGTGGAGGCACCCGGATGGCTGGATGTCATCGACATAGCGTCCGGCGCCGCGAATCAGACGCGGGTCTTCGACGCGACGAATGGAGGCACCGAAGACCGGGGGTGTCATTTCGACGAGTGTATCCTCGCCGTGAATGGGCAGTCCAGACAGTTCATTGTCCAGGCTCCTTCCGGAAAACACGCTGCAGGGCGATCCTACCCTGCTCGCCCTGCTCGGGTCATGGCTGCGGCCGGAAACCATCGCCTGGGCGCAGCCGGCGCTGACCGAAATGGGTCGCGCGGCCGGCGACGAGCTGCAAGCGTGGGGCGATGCCTGCGAACGGGAACCGGCGGTCTTGCGGCAGTTTGACGCTTGGGGCGACCGCATCGACGAGGTCGTCTACCCGGACGCCTGGCGACAGCTCGCCGCGGCGGCCGCCCGAACCGGCCTGGTGGCACTGCCGTACGAGGCGGAGATGGTGGCGCGCCTCGGCGCCGACGCCCGTCTGGTGCAGGCCGCCCTCTGTTACCTGTTTGCCCCGTCGACCGCAACCTATCTATGTCCGGTTGCCATGACCGACGGCGCCGCCCGTGTGCTGGCCGATGCGGCAGGCGCTGGGCAGTCGCACGAGGTGCGGGGCCACCTGATCAGCCGGGATCCCGCAAAAAACTGGACCTCGGGGCAATGGATGACCGAGCGACAGGGCGGCTCTGACGTCGGGCAAAACGCCGTTGTCGCCAAACGTGATGGCGATCGCTGGCGCCTCTTCGGGCAGAAGTTCTTCTGCTCCAACATTGGGTGCGAGGTCGCGCTGGCCCTGGCTCGACCGGAAGGCGCGCCGCCCGGAACGCGCGGCCTTTCGCTCTTCCTGGTGCCACGCGATGGTCCCGACGGCCGCCGCAACCACTATCGCATCGATCGGCTGAAGGACAAGCTGGGAACACGCGCGATGGCGACCGGTGAGGTCACCCTGGAGGGCGCCCAGGCCGAGCTGATCGGCGATCCAGACCGTGGATTCGCGCAGATGACCGCCATGCTGAACATCACGCGGCTGCACAACGCGATCACTGCAGCGGCGACCATGCGTCGTGCGGTGATGCTGGCGACTGCTTACGCGGCTCGACGGGAGGCATTCGGTCGAAGGCTCGAGCAGCATCCGCTGCACGCCGAAGTCCTGCGGGAAATGGCCGCCGAGGCCGACGCCGCGCTCTACCTGACGATGCGGATGGCGCAGCTGTTGGGACGGATCGAGGCGGGGACGGCGAAGCCCGACGAGGTTGCGGTCTTTCGGGTAGGGATCGCGCTGGCCAAGCTGTATACCGCGAAACAAGCCGTGGCCGTCGCGTCAGAGGCGATCGAATGCTTCGGCGGCCAGGGCTACATGGAGGACACGGGATTGCCGCGCCTGCTTCGCGATGCGCAGGTGCTGCCGATCTGGGAGGGGACGACCAGCGTGCTCGCGCTGGATGTCCTGCGGGTACTGCGGAAGCGCGACGCGCTCGATGCCGTGGGCGCGGAACTCGAGCGGCTCGATGCCCCAGAGCGCGAGTGCGCGCTTGACCTGGCAAGCAAAGCCAGCGCCGAGGAAGGGGATAGGGGAGAGTCCGCAGCGCGGCGGGCCGCGTTTTTGCTGGCGCAGTCCTGGATGGGCGGACTCCTGGGTCAGGCCGGCGTCGAGGTCAGGTCGCGAGGTATCGGGCCGCCGCCGCGGTGACGACACGGGCGGCCTGTACGATTTCGTCGACGGCGATCCATTCGTCGGTCGCGTGTGCCTGGCGGATGTCGCCGGGACCATAGAGGATCGCCGGGGTCTCGGCTTCGTGCACCAGCAGGCGCATGTCGGATCCGTAGGGCGCGCCCACGAGCTCCGGCGGGACATCGAACTCTTGCGCGTGCGCCGCTCGGAGCGCCGCGAACGCCGGAAGATCAGGGTCAACCTCGACCGCATCGAATTGTCCCCCGTACCACTCGAGCTGCGGCGGATGCTCACGCAGCCAGGGGTCGCGCTGCGCGGCATCGGCGAGCGCCGCGGCGAATAAACGGCGCACCTCGGCGGAGGCCATGCCCACCGGAACGCCCACGCGACCCTCGCACTCGAGCTCATCCGGCACGGTCGAGGACCATGAACCCGAGCGAACCCGTCCGATATTGAGCGCGTAAGCAATCGGGTAGTCGAGGAAGAGGGCATGGGGCTTCTGATTCAATTCGCGCTCCAACTGCCGAAGCCGCATCTCCACGACTTCGAACTTGTCGATGGCGCTGATGCCCTCATAGCGGACCGAGGCATGGGCCGCTCGCCCGCTGATCCGGAGCCGGAACGAAAGGGCGCCGGCCTGGGCGGGGATCAGCCGCAGCCGGGTCGGTTCCAGCACGTACGCGGCGTCTGCCCGGTAGCCATGGTCCGCCATGGCAAAGGTGCCGATGCCGCCATCCTCCTCACCGACGACACTCTGCACGATGAGGCGACCGCGCAGCGGCAACCCGCTCTTCTTCAAGGCCGCGGCGGCGCTGATGCCAACCGCAAGACCCGCCTTCATGTCGCACGCGCCGCGGCCGTACAGTCGGCCCGCTTGAATGTGTGCCGACCAGGGGGAAGCATGCCAGGCCTGGCGGTCGCCGACGGGGACGACATCCACGTGGCCGTTGAGGATCAGCGAGCGCTCGCCCTTTTGACCGAGCGTCCCGGCCACGAGCACGGCCTCGGTCCGTTCCACCTCCATTCCGGGGAAGCGCGGATGGGCCTTGAGCCGGCTCACGTCGGCCTCGAACCGATCGACCTCGAGGCCAGCCTCCTCGAGCGTAAGGGCCACGAGGTCCTGCACGGCGCGCTCGTTGCCCGTCACCGATGGGACGCGGACGAGATCCTGGGCCAGCTTGATGCAGGCGTTGGTGTCCAGGGCTTGCAGCGCCCTTGTCTCTGCTCGTTCCCCGATCACGGGAGGAATTGGTGCTGGCCGAAGGAGATAAGCGTTTCGGGCACGTTGATCAAGTTGGTCAGGCTGTAGATGGTGTTCCAGAAGACAGCGCTTATTGGTCCGCCCCGCCAAATGAGGAAGAACAGGATGAGCAGCGGCAGCATTCCAAGCCGGTTGGCGAGGATCCGCAGCTCGATCGATAGCCAGGGCTCGATGATCCCGAATCCATCGAAGGGCGGAATCGGAATCAGGTTGAGAACGATCGCCGACGCCTGCAGGAAGACAAGGAAGGCGAGCGCGGCCCAGAAGCGGTCGTCGCCGAAAGGCGGCGCACCGTGAAACACGAGAAAGGGCCAGCCGATCAGCGTTGCGAACAGCAGGTTGCCGAGCGGACCGGCGGCCGAGGCGAAGCTGCGCCAACGATCGTTGCGGATTGCGCGCTCGTTGAGGTACACGGCGCCGCCGGGCAGGCCGATCCCGCCAATCAGTAGGAACAGGACCGGCAGGGCGATGCTGAGCAGTGGGTGCGTGTACTTGAGCGGGTTCAACGAGAGATAACCGGCGGACGCGACCGAACGGTCGCCCCCCAGGTATGCGATGAAGGCGTGGCCGAACTCGTGAATGCAGAGCGAGGTCACCCAACCACCGACGACGAGCAAGATGCTGAGCGGGATGGTGAGGCCCGGGGCGGCCCCGGACCACAGTCCGGCCCCTCCAATGATCATGGCGCCGACCGGAATCGCGAAGACCGGGCTCACTCGCACCGCGCCATCGAGCGCGGGAAGTGGACGGCTCCGCAGTGATTTGCTCACCGACCCGGGCGTCGTCAGATACTGGCGAAGCGCGTAGAACGTCACGCCGGCTTTCTCCAGGATCTCGGCCGTGGGCGTTGAGTCCTTGTAGAGCAGGGCGAGCAGCATGTGAAGCGGATCGACGCGGTAGTGGCCGAGCTGCTCGGCTTCACGGTGGGCGTGGTTGAGCATGTACCGGGTGCCGGTGCCAATTGGCGTTGTCTTCCACGACGACGCTTCGGCGCCGCCTCCCGCGACCCGAAGCGACTCGAGCTGCTTCATGTCCGCTCCCATCGCTTCGAGAGCGCGACGTGCCGGATTCCGTGGCTGGAAGACGATGCCACAGAGCACGTGCACGGGCTCGACCGTGGCGGCCCCACCCTGTGCCGCGAATCGCTGCGCGAGCTCCAGGACGTCATCGGCGGAGTCGGTGAGAGGGATGTCCTTGCCGATCTGTTTCAGCGTCCAACCTTCGCTGGCGCCTCCGGAGACCGGCTGTGGCGTGGTGGCCATGTTCAGGGCGTCTTGACGGTCCCGATGCGCATCCGAAGCCGCCCTTCAATCTGTCCTAGCAGCCAGGCCGCGAATTGCTCGTGGGATGGGTGTTGCTCCTTGACCACTTCCAGCATCTCGTCATGGATGTGGGTCAAGAGCTTCAGGAACTCGCTGTCGTCCATTGCCCACCTCCTCGGCCTCGGCATGGTGCCCGCAGGGCCGGCTGGGCAAATTGTAGACGGCTCTGCGCAACAAAAAAAGCGGCCCGGGGGCCGCTTATTCCCTCTGCGCGGCGTCAGACGTCCGTGTGCTCGATCTCTGTGACCTCGGTGGTGTGGTGGTGGTGCCGGGTGCCGCCATACATCCCGCCCGCCAGCAAGTTGTAGGCGACGCCGATGATGGCCAACACGAGCAATAGGAAGATGAGACTGCCGCCGATGTGAAAGCC
>VBFR01000207.1 GCA_005889345.1 Chloroflexota bacterium | reverse complement strand
TAGTTGAACTCGGACGGGATGAGCGAGACCTTCTGACGCGGGACGCGGTCGACGACGACCTCGCAATGGGCATTGCGAACGACGTGCTCGGCGACCCTCCCCAGCGGGCTTTCATTCGGCCGGTTCTGGTGGCTGATCCCCATCACGATCAGGTCGGCGTTTTCTTCTCGCGCGATTTCGACGATTCGGTGGCCGGCCTGCCGGGCGACGTTGACCTTGGTTCGCGGCGTAATGGCATGCTGCGTCGCGATGAAGGCGGCGGCGTCGAGCGCGCGCTGGATGCGTGGGTCCCTCTCCGGCATCGCAAGCGGTGCCTGGAGCGGAATCTCGTGCACGTAGACGATCACCATCTCGGCCTTGTGTCCCTGGTTCAGCCGCGCGGCGAGCTCCACCGCGCGAACCGAGGCGCCGAGGTCGAGGATCGGAACCAGCACCTTGCGGATCGCCTCCACCGAGCGCACGCTGCTGGTCGCGCCTCGGGGGGCCGGTGCCGGCACCCGTAACATCCAGCCGAGCGTGCCCGCCAGCCCGACGGTGAAGGCGACCGCCAGGGTGATTCCGAGCGGGCTGAGGACGAGGTTCAAGGGCGCAGCCGGTCGGCCGCTTGCAGGCGCCAGGCACCGAAGGCCAGCAGGCCGATGCCGGCGATGGCATAGGGTACGGAGTGCACCTCGATCACGTCACGCGCCAGGATGAGCACACCGATCACGAGGGCAGCGAAGCCCACCATCCGGGTGAAGCGATACGCGCTCACCCCTTCTCGAAGAAGCGTTTGACCTTGTCCGCGCCGACGGTGGTGGGGCAGATGGTCTCGATGCCGAGCTCGGCGTAGAGGTCAGCGCGGGCCGGGTCGTAGATCCGGCAGATCACCTTCTTGACGCCAAACTCGTGCTGAGCCAATTGCGCGGCCATGATGTTCGTGGTATCGGCGTTGGTCACCGCCACGAAGGCTTCGGCGCGTTCCGTCCCGGCGCGGCGGAGGATGTCCTCATCGACCGCCGACCCGAAGACCATCTCGCCGGCAAAATCCTCGCCCAGCCGGTTGAAGGCGGCCTCGCTGGAATCCACGACGGCGACGTCGTCTCCCTCTGCACTCAACTGTCGCGCCAGGCTGGAGCCGACTCGCCCGCAGCCCACGATCACCGTCCGCATTCGCTCCTAGACTAACTCTACCCACGCGCGGCAAGCTAAAGCAGGCCGGTCGGATTCGTTTAGCGCCGAAATCGCGAGGGTATATACGGCGCAGCTTGCCCCCGCGCCGCGCGCCGGGGCCCGCAGATACTCAAGGAGTCGAAAGATGGCAAAGACCGTAGGCATAGACCTGGGGACCACGAACTCGGTAATCGCGGTCATGGAAGCCGGCGAGCCGGTCGTCATACCGAACGCCGAAGGCGGACGGACGACGCCGTCCGTGGTTGCCTTTACGAAGTCGGGCGAGCGCCTCGTGGGCCAGCTGGCCCGGCGACAGGCGGCCGTCAATCCGGAAAACACTGTCTACTCGATCAAGCGCTTCATGGGCCGCAAGTACGACGAGGTCGAGACCGAGCGGAAGATGGTGCCCTACAAGGTCGTGTCCGGGAAGGACGGCCGGGTCGAGGTCGAGATCCAGGGAACGCGCTACACCCCCGAGCAGATCTCCGCCATGATCCTGCAGAAGCTGAAGACGGACGCGGAAGCCTATCTCGGCGAGAAAGTGACGGACGCGGTGATCACCGTGCCCGCCTACTTCAACGACTCGCAGCGGCAGGCCACCAAGAATGCCGGCGAGATCGCCGGCCTCAATGTCGTCCGCATCATCAACGAGCCGACGGCGGCCGCGCTCGCCTACGGTCTCGACAAGAAGGAGAACGAGAAGATCCTCGTCTTCGACCTCGGTGGCGGCACCTATGACGTGTCCGTGCTGGAGATCGGTGAGGGCGTCTTCGAGGTCAAGGCGACCAATGGCGATACCCACCTGGGCGGTGACGACTATGACCGCCGGCTCGTGGACTACATCGCCGACGAGTTCCGCAAACAGCAGGGGATCGACCTTCGGCAGGACCGCCAGGCTCTACAGCGTCTCACCGAGGCTGCCGAGAAAGCCAAGATCGAGCTGTCCAGCCGCATGGAAACCGAGGTCAACCTGCCGTTCATCACTGCTGACCAGAACGGACCCAAGCACCTCGAGATCAAGATCACTCGGGCCAAGTTCGAGCAGCTGACGGCCGACCTCAGCGAACGCTGCGTGGCGCCCTTCCATGCCGCGCTCAAGGATGCCGCCCTGACCCCGGGCGACCTCAACGAGGTGATCCTCGTCGGTGGCGCGACCCGGATGCCGGCCATCCAGGAACTGGTCAAGAAGCTCACCAATGGCAAGGAGCCACATCGTGGCATCAACCCGGACGAGGTCGTCGCCGTGGGCGCCGCGATCCAGGCAGGCGTGCTCAAGGGCGAGGTCAAGGACGTGCTCTTGCTCGACGTCACGCCGCTGTCGCTCGGCCTGGAAACCCTCGGTGGGGTCAACACCAAGTTGATCGAGCGCAACACGACGATCCCGACGTCGAAGAGCCAGGTCTTCTCGACCGCGTCCGATAACCAGCCGTCCGTGGAGATCCACGTCCTGCAGGGCGAGCGCGAAATGGCCTCGGCCAACAAGACGCTGGGTAAGTTCCATCTCGACGGCATCGCGCCGGCACCCCGCGGAGTCCCGCAGGTCGAGGTGACCTTCGACATCGACGCCAATGGCATCCTCAACGTGCGCGCCAAGGACCTGGGCACTGGTAAGGAACAGAAGGTCACGATCACCGCCTCGACCACCTTGAACAAGGACGAGGTCTCGAAGATGGTGCGGGACGCCGAGGCGCATGCCGAGGAAGATCGCAAGCACCGCGAGGAAGTCGAGGCCCGCAACCAGGCGGACAGCCTGGTCTACCAGGCCGAGAAACAGCTGCAGGAGAACGGGGACAAGATTGACGCCGCCGTCCGCACGGAGGTCGAGAGCAAGATCGAGCCGGTGAAGCAGGCGATCAAGGACAACGACGTCGAGCGCATGCGGTCCACCAGCCAGGAGCTGGCGACCGCGATGCAGAAGATTGGCGAGGCGGTCTACCGCCAGGCCCAGGGCGCCGGCACCGGGGCGCAGTCGGCCACCGGCACCGAAGGCCAACCGGGCAAGTCGGGCGATGGCGACGTCGTCGACGCGGACTTCAAAGAGGTCTGAGCAAGCAGCAGTCCATCTTTGGCGCTCGAGCTCGTTTAAGGGATATTCTGAGCCGGGTACACCCACACCATGCCGTTTCGCCCTGACCGATTAACCGAGAAGACGCAAGAGGCGATCCAGCAAGCGCAAACGCTCGCCCAGGAAGCTCAGCACCAGGAGATCACGCCGGAACACCTGCTCCTCGCCCTGCTCCAGCAGCAGGACGGGACGGTTCCGCCCGTCCTGCAGCAGGTTGGCGTCGACCCGGGTCGGGTCGCGTCGGACCTCAAGGCTCAGCTCGATAAGCTGCCCAAGGTCTACGGCGCGGAAACCTACCTCGGGTCGCGTCTTCGCCGGCTGCTCGATGCGGCCTCGACGGAGATGGAGCGCCTCAAGGACGAGTACCTCTCGACCGAGCACCTGCTGCTCGCCCTCGTCGATGAGGCGAACAGCGAGGGCGCCCGGACGTTGCAGAGGGCCGGCGTCACGCGCGAGAAAATTCTCGAGGCCCTCACCAAGGTGCGCGGCTCCTCCCGCGTCACTGATGCCACCCCGGAATCGAAGTTCCAGGCGCTGGAGAAATACACGCGTGACCTCACGGCCCTTGCACGCGAGGGCAAACTCGACCCGGTCATCGGTCGCGAGCAGGAGATCCGCCGGGTCATCCAGGTGCTCTCACGCCGGACCAAGAACAACCCGGTCTTGATTGGTGAGGCGGGCGTCGGCAAGACGGCCATCGCCGAAGGGCTTGCCCAACGCATTCCGCAGGGCGATGTGCCCGAGTCGCTCAAAGACAAGCGCGTGTGCGCGCTCGATCTTGGTTCATTGATCGCCGGTACCAAGTACCGCGGCGAGTTCGAGGACCGGCTGAAGGCGCTCCTCAAAGAGATCGAGTCCTCCGACGGCCAGGTGATCCTCTTCATCGACGAGCTTCACACGCTGGTCGGCGCCGGGGCGGCGGAGGGGGCGATGGACGCCTCCAACTTACTCAAGCCGGCACTGGCGCGTGGCCAGCTGCGCTGCGTCGGTGCCACGACGCTCGACGAGTACCGCAAGCACATCGAGAAGGATGCGGCGCTGGAACGTCGCTTCCAACCAATCTTCGTCGGCGAGCCATCGGTCGAGGACACCATCTCGATCCTGCGCGGCCTGAAGGAAAAGTACGAAGTCCATCACGGGGTGCGCATCACCGACTCCGCCATTGTGGCGGCCGCTGTGCTTTCCCAGCGCTACATCACCGACCGCTTCCTGCCGGATAAGGCCATCGACCTCATCGATGAGGCCGCTTCCAGCCTGCGCATGGAGATCGACAGCCTCCCCCAGGAGCTGGACGAGATCGAGCGCCAGATCCGCCAGCTCGAGATCGAGCGGCAAGCACTCAAGAAAGAGCAAGACCGCGCCTCGAAGGATCGTCTCAACGCCATCGAGCGGGAGCTGGCCAACCTCCAGGAAAAGAGCAAGGGCTTGCGCTCGCAGTGGCAGCAGGAGAAGGCGCTAATCCAGCAGATCCGCGAGCTCAAGGCGCGGCAGGAGCAACTGCGCATCGACGCCGAGCGCGCCGAGCGCATGGCGGACTTCGAAGCCGCGGCCCGTCTCAAGTACGGCGAAACGCCCAAGGTCCAGAAAGAGCTCGAGGCGAAGAACGCCGAGCTGGTCGCGCTCCAGAAAGAGCATCGCCTGCTGAAAGAAGAGGTCGACGAAGAGGACATCGCCAAGATCGTCTCGCGCTGGACCGGCATTCCGGTGCAGAAGATGCTCGAAGGCGAGGTCCAGAAGCTGATCCAGATGGAGGAGCGGTTGCACGCGCGCGTCGTCGGCCAGGATGAGGCGGTCACTGCGGTTGCCAACGCCGTCCGTCGCGGCCGCGCGGGATTGAGCGATCCCAATCGACCGATCGGCTCGTTCATCTTCCTGGGACCGACCGGCGTGGGAAAGACAGAGCTGGCCAGGGCCCTCGCGGATTTCCTGTTCGACGACGAGCAGGCCATGACTCGCATCGACATGTCCGAATACATGGAGAAGCACACGGTGGCGCGGCTGGTCGGTGCACCGCCCGGCTACGTCGGGTATGAGGAAGGCGGTCAGCTCACCGAGGCGGTGCGCCGTCGCCCCTACGCCGTCATCCTGTTCGACGAGATCGAGAAGGCGCACCCAGATGTGTTCAACATCCTGCTCCAGCTCCTCGAGGACGGGCGTCTCACCGACGGCCAGGGTCGCACCGTCGACTTCCGCAACACCGTGGTCATCATGACGTCCAACCTCGCCAGCCACATCCTGCAGGACCCGAGCCTGACCGGGGAGGACAAGGAGAAGGCGGTCCTCGAGGCGGTGCGCCACAATTTCCGTCCGGAGTTCCTCAACCGTGTCGACGA